>JAERSW010000072.1 GCA_016845305.1 Acidimicrobiales bacterium | reverse complement strand
GCTCCGGGGCGGGCTCGGGCGTCGGCTCCGGAGCGGCCTCGCCGACGGGCTCGGGATCGGCTTCGGGGACGGGCTCCGGGGCGGGCTCGGGCGTCGGCTCGGGTGCCGGGGCGACCTCGGCGGCGGCCTCGATGACCGGCTCGGGCTCCGGCTCGGCGTCCTTCTTGGCGTCCTTCTTGGGCTTCTTCCCGGGCTCCTCGGGCTGGACCTCGCGGACCAGGCCCTCGCGCTCGGCCTTGCGGCGGGCACGGTCGGCCTGGGCCTCGACGATGCCCGAGGAATGGCTCTTCACCCCGATGCCGAGCGACCCGCACAGGTCCAGGACCTCGGCGTTGGTCATCCCCAGCTCTCGCGCCAACTCGTAGACGCGGATGTTCTTCGGCACGGTGGAATCGACGTCCTGTTCTCTGCTCGGGGTTCTCTCTTCAGGGTCCCGGCTGCGGGATCCTGCCTCCCGGGACACCGGGAAGCGCCGTCTGACGCTATCGGTTGGCGGGGTGGATCAGGTGTCCGCCGCAGCCCGCCGGAGGCCGTCCAGCAGCAGGGCGAAGGCGTCGGCGGTCACCGTGCGGCGCAGGGCCCTCGACAGGCGTTCGACCCGTAGGGCCGCCAGGCAGTCATCGGTCGGATGCACCCACGCACCCCGACCACCGGGCGTCCCGCCGACGACGGGGCCGTCGGCACCGGCCGGCCAGGCGATCCGGAGCAGGCCACCGGCCGCCGCCTGCGTCCGACAGGCGATGCACGTGCGCCGTGGTCCGGCCACCTCGAGACCGCCCGCGGGCCCGGCCGACGTCGGGTCGCCTACTCCTCTTCTTCGCCGGTGGCCGCCTCGGTCCACTCGCCGGCCGACACGGCCGGTCCACCCTCGGCGGGCTTCCAGACCTGCTCGCCGGTCTCGTCGTCGACCACCCACTCGCCCTCGGCCCACTCCACGTCGGCGTAGGCGGCCTCCTGGGCGATCTGGGTCTCGCTCTTGATGTCGACCCGCCAGCCGGTCATCCGGGCGGCCAGGCGGGCGTTCTGGCCCTCCTTGCCGATGGCCAGCGACAGCTGGTAGTCGGGGACCACCACGGTCGCCGTCCCGGTCTCCTCGTCGATGAGGACCTCCTTGACCTTGGCCGGCGACAGGCCCTTCATCACGAAGTCGGCCGGGTCCTCCGAGAAGGGGACGATGTCGATCTTCTCGCCACGCAGCTCGTTGACGACCATGCGCACCCGGGCACCCCGGGCGCCCACGCAGGCCCCCACCGGGTCGACGTTCGAGTCGTTGGACCACACGGCGATCTTGGTGCGGTGTCCGGGCTCGCGGGCACAGGCCCGGATCTCCACCACGCCGTCGGCGATCTCCGGCACCTCCAGCTCGAACAGGCGCTTGATGAGGCCCGGGTGGGTCCGGCTGACCACGATCTGCGGGCCCTTGGCCGTCTTGCGGACCTCCACGATGTACGCCTTGAGGCGGGCGTTGGCCTCGGGGCGCTCGAACGGCACCTGCTCGGCCTGGGGAAGCAGCGCCTCCACCCGGCCCAGGTCCAGCAGCGTGTAACGAGCGTCGGTCTGCTGGATCATGCCGGTGACGATGTCGCCCTCCCGGCCGGCGTACTCCTCGTACTTGAGGTCCCGCTCGGCCTCGCGGATCCGCTGGGTCATGACCTGGCGGGCCGTCTGGGCGGCGATCCGGCCGAAGTTGTCGGGCGTGACGTCGAACTCCTCGCCGACCGGCTCGCCCTCCTCGTCGAGGTCCTGGGCGAAGACCCGGATCTCCATGGTGTCGGGATCGATGGTCACCCAGGAGAACTCGTGGGCCTCGGGCATCCGCTTGTAGGCGGACTCGAGCGCGTCGGCCAGTGCGGCGAACAGGGTGTCCACGGAGACGCCCCGCTCGTTGGCCAGGGCCTGCAGGGCCTCCATCATGTCGGCGTTCACGATCCGACCTCCCTTCCCGGGGCGTCGCCGCCCCCATCGTTCGTCGTCCCGGACCCGTCGCCGCCCTTGCGGGCCGACTTCGGTTCGGGGACCCAGGTGAAGACGGTGTTCGCCTTCAGGACCTCGTCGTGGCGGAGCCGTCGCTCGACGCCGTCGGCCGAGCGGACCACGATGCCGTCGTCGTCGGCCTCGGCCAGCACGCCAGCCACCCTCCGGTCACCCTCGGTGCCGGGCACCGTCTTGACCGACACCTCGCCGCCCAGGGCCCGGACGAAGTGGGCCGGCCGCTTCAACGGACGTTCCAGTCCGGGGCTGGTCACCTCGAGGGTGTACGACCCACTGATCGGGTCCTCGTGGTCGAGGGCGCGGGACACCTCGCGGGTCACCCCGGCGATGGCTTCCATGCCCACCCCGTCGGGATGGTCCACGACCAGGCGCAGGACGCCGCCCTCGTACTCCACGTCGAGGAGCTCCACGCCGATGCGGTCGCAGAGGGGCGCGGCCAGCGCGTCGATGCGGTCGACCACGGCCATGTGCTCCTCCTGTCCCTCGGCGCCCTCGGGCGCGACGTCGCTTCCGTCGACGGGCGACCGTCGGGACCGAAAACAAAAGGCGTGGGCAGAGCCCACGCCTCGTCGGGGAACCGGCGATGCACGTCGTCGGGAAGCATACCCCCGGCCCCTGCGAGCGCCTAGGGGACGTGACCGCCGGGGGCGGCCCGGCCGGTCAGCCGGTGTGGCGGCGGATCAGCTCGATGCGGGTCCCGGCGTCGTTGGCGTCCTCGCCCTGCTCGGCCAGCAGGCGGTCCCGGTCGCGGGCCGCCTCGCGTTCGGCCTTCTCGGTGTCGACCCGGGCCAGCGCCGCCTCGGCGCCCTCGGCGTGGATGAGCTCGGCCCACTCCACGAGCGCGTCCACCATCTCGTCCTCGCGCACCACCGCGGCGTTGCGTCCCTTGACGAACAGGTGTCCCCGGCGGTTGCCGGCCGCGATCCCCAGGTCGGCGTCGCGGGCCTCGCCCGGACCGTTCACCACGCAGCCCATGACGGCCACCTGGAGGGGGATCTCCTTCTCGGCGAAGGCGGCCATGGCCCGTTCCGCCACCTCGACCACGTCGATCTCGGCCCGCCCGCAGCTCGGGCAGGCGATCAGGTCGACGTTCTTCCGCTCGCGGAGCCCCATGGCCTCCAGCAGGGCCCGCCCGGCCCGCGCCTCCTCGACGGGGTCCGCGGTCAGCGAGTAGCGGATGGTGTCGCCGATGCCCTCGGCCAGCAGGGCGCCGATGCCCGCCGAGGACTTGATGAGCCCGGCCGGCGGCGGCCCGGCCTCGGTGACGCCCAGGTGCAGCGGGAAGTCGGTGACCTCGGACAGCTGGCGGTACGCCTCGATCATCAACGGCACGCTGGACGCCTTCACCGAGATCTTCACCAGGTCGAAGTCGACCTCCTCGAAGAACCGGATCTCGTCGAGCGCGGACTCGACCATGGCCTCCGGGGTGACCTTTCCGCCGTACTTGGCGTACAGGTCGGGATGGAGCGAGCCGCCGTTGACCCCGATGCGAATGGGCACGCCCCGGTCCCGGGCCTCGGACGCCACGGTGCGGATGTGCTCCGGTCGGCGGATGTTGCCCGGGTTGAGGCGCAGGCAGTGGACGCCGGCCTCCAGCGCGGCCAGGGCCATCCGGTACTGGTGGTGGATGTCGGCCACGATGGGCACCGGCGACCGGGGCACGATGCGGGCCAGGCCCTCGGCCGCCTCCGGCTCGTTGCAGGTGCAGCGCACGATGTCGGCGCCGACCATGGCCAGGTCGTAGACCTGCTGGAGGGTGGCCTCGTGGTCGGCCGTGCGGGTCACCGTCATGGACTGGACGGTGATGGGCGCCCCGCCGCCGACGGGCACGTCCCCCACCATCACCTGGCGCGTCGGGCGCCGTTCGATCCCGGCCTGGACCTCCACGGGTCGGAGGCTACCGGCGCCCCACCACCGGGGCCCGGCCGGTCAGCCGAAGTCGGGCAGGTCGACGATGTCGCGGTACAGGGCGACGGCGGCCACCAGGACCAGCAGCGACACCACCGCCCAGGTCACCGGCACCAGCTTCGCCGCGTCGGCCACGTGGCGGCGTCCGCCGAACGACCGCAGCCGCTCGTAGGTGGCGATGGCCACGTGGCCGCCGTCCAGCGGCAGCAACGGCACCAGGTTGAACACCCCGATGAACACGTTGACCAGCACCAGGAACCACAGGTAGGTGGCCCAGCCGTCGTCGAACATGGCGCTCCCCAGCCGGGCCGCCCCGTAGATGGACAGGAGGCGTTCGGCCTCGTCGTCCACATGGGCGCCGGCCGGGGCCGCGGCGGGCGCCGTCCCGGAGGCGACCCCACCCGCCGTCCCTGCCTCGGCTCCTCCCGCGGGCCCGGCCGAGGGGTCCGATCCGGGGAGGGCCCCGGAGAAGAACGAGGCGAGCCCGTCCGGGGTGAAGAAGGAGGTCAGGCCGTCGACCGACAGGACCGTCAGGTCGACGAAGCGGTGCAGGGCGTCGCCGACGGCCCGCACCGGCCCGACGGTGACCAGCGGACGTTCGTAGCCCACCCCGAAGAAGCCGCTGGCCGTCCCGTCGGCGGCGACGCGCCTGCCGATGGTGGCCGACAGGGTGCGCCGGTCGCCCTCGCGTTCGACGACCACGTCCACCGTCCGTCCCGGCAGCGAGCGGACCACCACCCCGAACTCGGCGAAGTCGTCGACCTCGTGGCCGTCCACGGCGACGATCCGGTCGCCGGTCCGGACCCCGAGGTCGTCGGCGGTGGTCCCGGCCACCACGTCGCCCACGTGCCAGCGGTCCGGGTCCGGGGTGCCGACCATCCCGTACAACCCGACCAGGAGCACCAGGGCCACGGCGAAGTGGGTGGCCGACCCGGCCAGCGCCACGGCCAGGCGGCGCGGGTACGTCTGGGCCCGGTAGGTCCGGTGCTCGTCGGCCGGGTCGACCACGTCGAGGCTGGTCATGCCGGTGATGCGGACGTAGGCGCCGGCCGGCACCGCCTTCACCCCGAAGGTGGTCTCGCCGCGCCGCACCGACCACAGCCGCGGCCCGAACCCGATGAAGAACTCGGTGACCTGCATGCCCGACCAGCGGGCCACGAGGTAGTGGCCGAGCTCGTGGAGGACCAGCATGACGACGAACGACGCCACGACGACGAGGCCCGAGGCGCCACCGACCAGGCCGAACGAGACGACGGCGCCGACGAGCAGCGCCAGCCGGATCCGATGGTCGACGGGACCGTCCCGACGCACGTCGTCAGCCCCGGGCCGAGACGAGGTCCGTCGCCACCGCGCGGGCACGACGATCCACGTCGAGGACCGCCTCGACGTCGGAGGCCGGGTCGCCCGGCCAGGCCTCGAGCGCGTCGGCCAGCACCTCGGCGATCCCGGTCCAGGTCAGGGCACCGTCGAGGAAGGCCGCCACCGCCACCTCGTTGGCGGCGTTCAGCCACGCCGGGGCCGTCTCGCCGGCCCGCCCGGCGGCGAAGGCCAGGTCCAGGCAGGGGAAGGCAGCGCGGTCGGGCCGCTCGAAGTCCAGGCGGGAGGGGCGGGTCCAGTCGATGGCCCCGTAGGGAACGTCGAGGCGGTCCGGCCACCGGAGCGCGTAGCCCATGCACAGGCGCATGTCGGGTTCGGACAGCTGGGCGATGGTGGCGCCGTCGCTGAACGTGACCATCGAATGCACGATGGACTGCGGGTGGACCACCACGTCGATCCGGTCGTACCCGATCCCGAACAGCTCGTGGGCCTCGATGACCTCCAGGCCCTTGTTCATGAGGGTGGACGAGTCGACGGTGATCTTCGGACCCATCGACCAGGTCGGATGGGCCAGGGCCTCGTCCACGGTGACGCCGGCCAGGTCCTCCCGACTGCGACCCCGGAACGGGCCGCCGGACGCGGTGAGGACCAGCCGGTCGACCCGCTCGGCGACGTCGTTGGCCCGCAGGCACTGGTGGATGGCGCAGTGCTCGCTGTCCACCGGCAGCAGCTCGGCGCCGGGCGTGGCCCGGACCCGCTGGACGACGGGGCCAGCGGCGATCAGCGACTCCTTGTTGGCGAGGCCCAGGCGCCGCCCCGCGGCCAGCACGGCCAGGGTGACCGGCAGGCCGGCGAAGCCCACCACGCCGTTGATGGCCACCTCGGCGGCGACGGCGGCCTCGGCCATTGATCCGGGGCCGGCCAGCACCTCCGTCCCGGCAGGCACGCCCGCGGCCAGCTCGCCGGCCAGCGACCCATCGGCGATGGCCACCACGTCCGGTCGGAAGGCCCGTGCCTGCTCGGCGAGGAGGTCAACCGACCGGGACGCCCCGAGGGCCACCACGTCGAAGTCGCCGGGACGGGCCGCCACCACGTCCAGGGTCTGGGTCCCGATCGACCCGGTCGAACCGAGGACGGCCACCGAGGTCGCGGTCATGTGCCGGGATGCCCGCCGGGGCTCAGACGGCGAAGAGGTCCATCAACCGGGCCGCGTAGTAGGTGGCCGGCAGGACGAACAGCAGGGCGTCGAAACGGTCCATCAGGCCCCCGTGACCGGGGAGGATGCTGCCCATGTCCTTGATGCCGAGGTCGCGCTTGATCATCGACTCGCACAGGTCGCCCAGCGGGGCGGCCAGGGCGGCCACGACCCCCAGTACGAAGGCCGACGACAGGTCGCCGGGGTCCTGCCCGAACGGGGTGATCCGGGCCACGACCAGGACGGCCATGGCGAAGCACACGGCCATGCCGCCGACCAGGCCCTCCATGGTCTTGTTCGGGCTGACCGCCGACAGCGGACTCCGACCCGCCATCCGGCCCACCACCAGGCCACCGGTGTCGTAGGCGACGGTGCACAGCACGGCGGCCAGCAGCATCCCGATGCCGTTGGGGTCGGTCAGCATGAGGCCCGCGAACGAGCCGAGGAACCCGACGTACAGGACGCCCAGCAGGGTGACCGAGAGGTTCAGCAGCGGCGCCTGCCGGTCCACGCCGGTCAGGTACCAGAGCATGGTGAACAGCACGGTCAGGCCGAGCACCAGGGGCACGGCCGCCTCGAAGCGCCAGTAGGCGGCCAGGTTCAGGGCGGCCACCGCGGTGACGCCGAGCAGCGATGCCGGCTGGTAGCCGGACCGGCGCAGGGCGAGGAAGAACTCGGCCGCGGCGACCACCAGGAGGATGGTGGTCAGGGCCAGGGTGGCGTCGGAGCCGATCTTGAAGGCCACCAGCGCCAGGGCACCCATGCCCACGCCGGTGACGATGGCCATGGGCATGTCCCGGCCACCACCGGCGGACCGACCGGAGCCCGGCGTCCCCGGTCCCGGAGGCGCCGGTGCGACCGGCTCGTCGGCCACGGCGGCCGTCTCACCGGTGGATGCCCCGGCGGGCGGATCGGGCAGCGGCTCGTCCGGGGGCAGCAGGGACGGGTCGAACTCCACCGACGACGAGCCCAATGGGGAGCCCAGTGGGCCGTCGTCGAAGAACACGGCCGCCGCGTCCTCGTCGCCGACCGGCTGCTGGGACTCGTGGTCCTCGGGGACGTCGTCGGACCACCGGGGACCGTCGTCGAGGCCCGACCAGGGATCGTCCCCGCCGTCGGTCCCCCCGCTCACGTCGACCGGAGGCTCGGACCAGTGCGGCAACTCGGCGGAGGAGGGTTCCGCGCCGAAGACCGACCGTCCGGGCTCCGCCGCCTCCTCCGGTCCGTCAAGGCCGAGGATCCGGATCTCGTCGAAGTCCCCCTGCCGGGGTCCGTCCTGCTGGTCGTTCACGCTGGTCCCCCTCCCGGGTCCGTCCGTCGGACCCCTCGGTCCGCCGGTTCAGACCTCGAGCAGTTCGTCTTCCTTGGCCTGGCGGGCGGTGTCGATCTCCGCCTCGTGGCCGTGGATCATGTCGTCGAGCCGGCTGCTGGCCCACTTGAGGTCGTCCTCGGACACCGAACCCTCCAGGTCGTCCAGGTCCTTGCGGGCGTTGCGGCGCAGTCCGCGCATCCGGTTCTTCCCATCCTCGGCCATGCCGTTCACCATGCGTACCAGATCGCGGCGGCGTTCCTCGGTCAGCTCCGGGAAGGAGAGCCGCACGCTGCGCCCGTCGTTGCCGGGGGTGAGGCCCAGGTCGGCCTGGACGATGGCCTTCTCGACGGCCGGCACGTTGGCCGGGTCGTGCGGGGTGACGAGCAGTTGCCGGGGCTCGGGGATGGAGAAGCTGGCCAACTCCTGCATCCGCATCTCGACGCCGTAGGCCTCGACGGTGATCTTCTCGACGAGCGACGAGGATGCCCGGCCGGTCCGGACGGTGGAGAACTCCCGCTTGGCGTGGGTGACGGCATCCGTCATGGCGACGTCGGCCTCGTCCAGCACCATCTGGATCATCTCGTCGCTCATCACGGCCCCCTGCCGTCGTCCGGTCCTCTCGTCGCCCGGAGGCGATCGGGGCCGACTCCGTGCTCTCCCCGGTGGGGAGCGGGCGGTCAGGCGACCAGCGTGCCCACCGACTCCCCGGCGAGGATGGAACGGACGTTACCCGAGGTCATCAGGTCGAACATGACGATGGGCAGGTCGTTGTCCATGCACAGGGTGATGGCCGTGGCGTCCATGGCCCGCAGCCCCTTCTGGATCACGTCGAGGTGGCTGACCTGCTCGAGACGGGTGGCCTCGGCGTCGACCTTCGGATCGGCGGTGTAGATCCCGTCGGTCCCCGAGTGGGTGCCCTTGAGCACCGCACCGGCCTCGATCTCGACGGCCCGGAGGGCCGCCGCGGTGTCGGTGGTGAAGAACGGGTTCCCGGTGCCGCCGGCGAAGATCACCACCCGACCCTTCTGGAGGTGGCGGATGGCGCGGCGCCGGATGTACGGCTCGGCGATCTGCGCCATGTGGATGGCCGTCTGCACCCGGGTGGGCTGGCCCATCTGCTCCAGGGTGTCCTGGAGGGCCAGGGCGTTGATGGAGGTGGCGAGCATCCCCATGTAGTCGGCCTGGGCCCGGTCCATGCCGGCTCCGGCGCCGGACATGCCGCGCCAGATGTTGCCGCCACCGACCACGACGGCCACGTCGACCTCGAACTCGGCGAGGACGTCGACGATCTCCGAGGCGATCCGCCCGACGATCTCTCCGTCGATGCCGTAGCCGGCGTCACCGGCGAACGCCTCGCCGGAGACCTTCAGGACGACGCGGTCCCACCGGGCCGGCGTGCGGTCCCCGGTGGACACCTCAGGCCCCCAGGTAGGCCTGGGTGAACCGTTCGATGCTGCCGCCGTTCAGGGTGTCGGCCACCGACGTCTTGTCGCCGTGCAGGCCCTGCTCCAGCAGGACCGTCTCGCGGAACCAGCCGGTGAGCCGGCCCTCGACGATCTTGTCCCAGGCCTGCTCGGGCTTGCCCTCGGCCTTGGTGATGTCGAGCAGGGCGGCCCGCTCCTTGTCGACCAGGTCGGCGTCGACCTCGTCGCGGGTCAGGGCGGTCGGCTTGGCGAACGCGATGTGGAGGGCGACCTGGTGGAGGGTCTCCTGGTCGACGCCGGAGCCCTCGACCACGACGCCGTTCACGCCACGGCCGTCCTGGACGTGAAGGTAGGTGTCGAGCACGTTGCCGTCGGCGGCCTCCACGAGGGTGACCGCGCCGACCTCGATGTTCTCCTTGATGGTGATCCGGAGGTCGTCGATGGCCGACGAGCGGGCCTCGACCGCGCCCTCGCCCTCGGCGAGGACCGCCGACGTGAGGTCGTCGACCAGGGCCAGGAAGCCGTCGGACTTGGCCGAGAAGTCGGTCTCGCACTTGAGGTGCACCAGTGCGGCCCGGGACCCGTCGACGGCGAGGCCGATGGCCCCCTCGACGTTGTCGCGGTCCGAACGGGTGGCGGCCTTGGCCAGGCCCTTCTCCCGCAGCATCTGCGAGGCGGCCTCGAAGTCGCCGTCGCACTCGGTGAGCGCCTTCTTCGCGTCCATCATCCCGGCGCCGGTGGCGTCGCGCAGGGCCTTCACGTCCTTGGCGGTGATGTCGGCCATGGTCAGGCCTGCTCCTCTTCGGTGGTCGTCTCGGCGGCGGCCTCGGCAGGAGCCTCCTCGGCGGGGGCCTCCTCGGCGGGAGCCTCCGCCGCGGGGGCCTCGGCCTCGGCAGGCGCGTCCTCGGCGGGGGCCTCCTCGGTCGGGGCGGCGACGGAGGCGGCCACGCGGGCCTCGCGCTCGGCGGCCGCGGCAGCGGCCTGGTCGCGGGCCTCGGCCTGGGCGGCCGCCTTCTCCTCGGCGTCCAACGACGGACCGTCGTCGGCGCCGGCGTTGCGGGAGTTCAGGATGAACCGACCCTCCTCCACGGCGTCGGCCACGACCCGGCACAGCAGGCGACCCGACCGGATGGCGTCGTCGTTGCCGGGGATGAGGTGCTGGATCACGTCGGGGTTGCAGTCGGTGTCGACCACCGCCACCACCGGAATGCCCAGCTTGTTGGCCTCGGTCACGGCGATGTGCTCGCGGACGGTGTCGAGCACGAAGATGGCGTCCGGCAGGCGCTCCATGTCCTGGATGCCGCCCAGGTTGCGCTCCAGCTTCTCGAGCTCGCGCGACAGGAGGAGGGCCTCCTTCTTGGGCATGGCCTCGAACTCGCCGGAGTCCCGCATGCGCTGGTACTCCTGCATCTTGGCGACCCGCTTGGAGATCGTCTGGAAGTTGGTGAGCATGCCGCCCAGCCAGCGCTGGTTCACGTACGGCATGCCGCACTTCTCGGCGTAGGAACGGACGGCGTCCTGGGCCTGGCGCTTGGTGCCGACGAACAGCACGCGGCCACCGCCGGCGACGAGGTCGCGGACGAAGGTGTAGGACGACTCGATCCGCTCGAGGGTCTGCTGGAGGTCGATGATGTAGATCCCCGACCGCTCACCGTGGATGAATCGCTTCATCCGCGGGTCCCAGCGGCGGGTCTGGTGTCCGAAGTGGACACCCGCCTCGAGCAACTGCTTCATGGTCACGACGGCCATGGTCGTGGTCTCCTTCCCATCGGTTCGTCTCGCCCCCTCCTCGCGCCCGGAGGCGACCGTGGGTGGGAAGGGGTGTTCGGTCTGGTCCGACACTCGGTGCGCCGGACCGGGGATGGAGTGTACCGGCGACCATCGGGGATCCCGTCGGGGCCACGCCACCCCGCAGGGACCCCCGAACCCGGCCGCCTCGCTACTTCTTCTTCCCCTTCTTCTTCGAGCCGTCGCCGTCCAGCAGGCCGTCGGCATCGCGGTTGCCGGCCAGGAAGCCGTGGACCTCGTCGATGGCCTCGGGGACCACCACGTCGGCCACCCGGGTGAGCAACGGGCGACACCGCTTCGGTCGGCCGGCCAGGAACAGCTCGACCTCCCGGTGGGTCTGGGAGTGCCCGACCATCGAGTCGTGGTCGAAGCCGTCGGTGTCGACGATGGCCTCGGTCGCTCCGAGGAGCCGGGACCGGGTGGCCGGGACCAGCGGGTCGCTCCGGGCGGCCACGCTGAGCACCCGGAGGCCGTCGGGCACCTCCACGGCCAACCCGTCGGCGAGGTCGTCGACCACCGGCCGACCACCGGGCAGGCCCAGCTTCCGGGCCAGGGCGTCGACCCCGGGGATGGCGTCGACCGCGTCGAGGAGCTCGGCCAGGGCCAGGCCCCCGTGCGGGCTGGCGAAGGTCAGGATGGCCAGCGCCGGCGGGTCGGGCCGGGCGTGGACGTCGACGGCGGCCGTCACCGCCACCATCCCCCCGAGGGAGAAGCCGTAGACCTCGAGGGTGGCCAGCGGGCGGAGGTCGCCCAGGCGGACCAGGAGGTCGGCCAGCCGGACCGCCGAGTCGGCGACCGATCGACGGGTGGACTCGTCGTCGTGCACGGTGACCGGGACCGGATCGAGCCACCGCAGCCCGCCGAGGCTCGGGTCGGGCGACCGGCCGCCCTCGTAGGAGAAGGCGACCACGTCCGTCGGGGCCACGCCCAGGCCGACGAGGTCGAGGGCGGCGAACGCCTCGCCGGCGTGGCCGGAGTCGAGGCCACCGACCAGCACGGCGACCCGGTCGCCCTCCGGAGGCGGCGGGTGCACCGAGTCCGGCGTGCACTCCTCGGCGCCCAGCATGGCCCGAGCCACCCGGAGGCCGAGCAGGATCCACTCGTCGGAGTCGACGATGGTCCGCATGGTGGCCCACGCGACCCGGTGGGCCACCTCGAGCGCGACGACGACGGCGAAGCGCCCGACGTCCTCTGCCCGGTCGCCGACCCACTTTCCCGCCGCCGAGGCCCAGCCCCCCAGCCGTTCCAGGATCGACTTCTCGTGCAGTCGTCGTAGCGCCCGGGCCGCCGCCTCGACGCGGGGATCGTCGTGGGGCACCAGCTCGGCGACCCAGCGGACCTTCCTCCCCAGCACGGAGAGTGGGTCGAGGTACCGGTCCTCGGCGTCGCGGACGGTGAAGTGGAACCGTCCCGCCGAGGTCCCGACCACCGTCCCGCCGACCACCACCTGGCCCTCGGCCACCGAAACCGAGGCCAGGAAGGCGTAGGTGGTCCGGAGGCCGTCGGGATGCCACACCGTCACGTGGAGTCGACCGCCGACGTGGCCGGCGAACACCACGGTCCCCGGGGCCGAGGCGGCGACCGGATCCCCGCGCCCGGTGGCGTACTCGTGACCACGGTTCCCGGCCCCCCACTCGGAACCGGGGGGACGGAACCCGTCGATGGGCTCGCCGGGGACCGGCGCCTCGTGGTGGACCGCGTCGCCGTCGTCCCGGTCGACCACCGCCGCCGCGGCGACCGGGACGGGCGTCGTCAGGCCGGCGACCACGGACAGCCCGACCGCCACGGCGATGCCGACGATCCGGCCCCGCCATCGGCCCGACTGGGGGCTCGGCGGAAGGCCCGATGGGCGGCCCGAGGGTGCGCGTGCCGTCGTCCACCCGGTCATGACCGCTCCTCCCCTCGGCGCTCCAGGTGGCCCCGGGTCTCGACGACCAGCCCCCGGTCGGTCAGCTCGGCCACCGCGGCGATCAGCGCCACCGGTGGCAGGCCGGTCCGGGCAGCCAGTGCGTCGGGGACCACCGGATCCCAGCCCAGGGCGTCGAGGACCCTCCGGGCGTCGGTCCCGAGGTCGGCCGGCTCCGGCGCCTCCCCGGCCGATAGGACCGGCGAGGCCGGACGGCCCAGCAGCGACAGGACGCCGAGGACGTCGTCGGGCCCGCAGGCCGGCGCCGCACCCTCGGCCAGCAACCGGTTGCAGCCCGCCGATGCCGGGCTCCGGATCGGACCGGGCACGGCCAGGACCGGTCGGTCTCGGTCGAGCGCCGCGGCCACCGTGTGCAGCGAACCGCCCTCGGCGTGGGACTCGACGACCACCAGGACGTCGGCCAGGCCGGCCACGATGCGGTTCCGCGCCGGGAAACACCAGCGGGTCGGACCCGAACCGGGCGGCATCTCGCTGAGGATCCGCCCGTGCTCGGCGACCCGTTCCCAGAGGTCCCGGTTGGCCGACGGGTAGACGACGTCGAGACCGGTCCCCACCACGGCGATCGGAGGGGCGCCGTCGGTCGCACGGAGGGCACCGAGGTGGGCCGCGGCGTCGATGCCGATGGCCAGACCGGAGACGACCTCCACGCCGGCGGCGGCCAGGCTCCGACCCAGCTCGACGGCCACGCTCCGGCCGTAGGCGGTGCACCGTCGGGTCCCCACGATGGCCACCCGTGGGCGGTCGGCCGCCCCCTCGGCGACCGACCCGCCGGTGGCGAAGAGGACGACCGGAGGCTCGGGGTCGTCGAGGAGGGCGGCCGGGTATCCCGGGGCCCCGTACCAGGACACGGACTGTCCGCTGGCGGCCACCTCGGCCCAACGCTCGGCCACCACGGTCCCGGCGACCGTCGCCGTCCAACGGGCCACGACCTCCTCGCGGCGCCGCCCCAACCGGCTGGACAGGGCCATCGGAATGCGCCCCCGCCGGAGACCCTCCCAGGCGTCGACCGGGTCCCGGCCGTCGAGGAGGAGACGGAGGCGGGCCGGCCCCATGTCGGGCAGGCCGACCAGCGCCACCAGATGGGATCGTTGGACGTCTTCCGCCGCAGCCGCGTGCTCACCGGACACCGGCCACCTCCGATCGGAACGGGTCGATCCGCAGGCCCAGGGCCACCTCGACCAGGTCGACGTCGAGGGGACCGTCCCGGCCGAGCAGGTCGGCCACGGTGAGGGCCACCGACCGGACGCGGTGCAGCCCACGGGCGCTGAGCCGACCGGCGTGCAACTCCGCCTCGAGGCGCCGGACCGCCGCCTCCGACAACGGTGCGGCCTCCCGCAGGGCCGCGGGATCGAGCGCCCCGTTGGCGTCCACGCCCCGGGCGACGGCCCGGCCACGTGCCGAGGCGACCCGGCGGCCGACGTCGGCCGACGACTCCCCGGAGGCGCCGGACAGCAGGTCGACCGGATCCGGCCGGTCGACGGCGATCCGGAGGTCGAAGCGGTCGAGCAGCGGTCCGGAGATCCGCCGGACGTAGCGGGCCCGCACCGTGGACGGGCACCGGCAGCCGCCGGGGGCCGCCGAGCCTCCACACGGGCAGGGGTTCATGGCCGCCACGAGGAGCACCCGGGCCGGATACTCGGCGCTGGCACCCGCCCGGCTGACCCGCACCGTGCCGTCCTCCAACGGCTGCCGGAGCGTCTCCAACGCGCTGGGCGCGAACTCGCCCAACTCGTCGAGGAAGAGCACCCCTCCGTGGGCCAGGCTCACCTCCCCGGGCCGCATCGTCCCGCTCCCGCCGCCGACCAGTGCCGCCGGGGACGCCCCATGGTGCGGGGCACGCCAGGGAGGTCGCCGGACCAGCCCGTCGACCGGGAGCGCCTCGCCGGCCGCCGAACGGACCCTCGTGGCCTGGAGGGCCTCGTCGGGCGCCAGGTCGGGCAGCAGCCCGGGGAGCCGGCGGGCCAGCATGCTCTTGCCCGCGCCGGGTGGTCCGACCAGGAGCAGGTGGTGGGCGCCGGCCGCGGCCACCTCCAGGGCGAACCGGGCGAACCGCTGGCCCCGGACGTCGCCCATGTCGGGACCACCCCCGTCGACCGGCGACGGTTCCGCCACCTCGGGGGTCGCCCACTCCCCGTCGCCGCGCAGGGCCAGGACGAGGCCGCGGAGGTCGTCGGCCACCCGCACCCGTCGGTCGTCGATCAGGGCGGCCTCGGCGCCGTTGGCCACCGGGACGACCATGCCGGGCACCTCGACGGCATCCACCAGCGGCAGCACCCCCGGTACCGGTCGGATCGAGCCGTCGAGGCCCAGCTCTCCGAGGAACCCCAGGCCGTCGACCTGCCCGGGCTCGAGCTCGCCGCAGGCCACGAGGAGCCCGACGGCCATGGGCAGGTCGAGGACCGACCCGGCCTTGGGGACGCCGGTGGGCGCCAGGTTGACGGTGATCCGGCGGGGCGGCCAGGGCAGGCCGCTGGACTCGAGTGCGGCCCGGACCCGGTCGCGCGCCTCCCGGCAGGAGGCGTCGGGCAGGCCGACGACGGTGAACGCCGGTAGGCCGTCGGCCACGTGGACCTCGACGCGGACCGGATGGCCGCTGACCCCGTGAAGGGTTGCGGCATGGATGGTGGCGAGCACGGTTCCTCCCCCACCTCGGTGTCGGGAGGAGTCGTGTCGCGCCGACTCCGAGCGTCCGGGGAGGAACCTATGGGCCGCCTGTGACGATGCGTCGCGTCCGGGCCCCGGCTGTCCGGCCCAGCCGACCCGGGTCAGCCCGCCGGGGCCGGCGGAACCCGATCAGTCGGTGGCGATCTGGCAGCTGTCGTTCTTCAGGGTGCCGTCCACGTAGATGGTGCTGCACCAGAAGGCCCGCCGTTCGACCAGGCCCTGGACCGACGCCCCGGTCATGTTGACCGACTTCATGTCGGCCTCCATGAGCACGGCGGCCGTCAGGTCGGTCAGGACGAGGTTCGCGCTGGTCAGGTTGGTCCGGTAGAAGACGGCGCCCGCCGCGATGGCCCCCGACAGGTCGGCGCCGGCCAGGTTGGTGCTGGACAGGGTGGCGCCCGCCAGGTTGGAGCCCGAGAGGTCGGCGCCGGCCAGCATGGCCCCGTTCAGCAGGGCACCCTCGAGGTTGGCCCCCGAGAGGTCGATGCCGGGCAGGATCATCCCGGCCAGGTTGGCGCCAGCCAGGTCCGCCCCGGCGCACGAGGCGTTGGGTGCGGGCAGGCACGGCTCGGCGGTGGTGGTCGTCACCACCGTCGTGGTGGCCTCCGTCTCCGTGGTCGGCGCCACGGTCGTGGTGGCCTCCGTCTCGGTGGTCGGCGCCGCGGTCGTGGTGGTCGGAGCGGCCGTGGTGGCCACCGTGGTCGGGACCACGGCCTCCTCGGCGTCGCCGCCCCCGCCACATGCCCCGGCCACGAGTGCCAGGGCGAGCACGCCGACCGTCGAGCGACCGGTCCACCGTCGTCGGCCCCGCCTCGTCACGTCCATCGCCCTCACTCCTCGTCGAAGGCGACGACCATGGCCGCCATGTCGTCGGCCGTATAGGCCGTTCCGTCCGCCTTGGTCGCCGGGTTGCCATCGGCGTCGAGGAAGGCCATCGACCCGTCGGCCGCCGGTGCGGCCGTCACCGCCGCCCCGTCGGCGGCGACCAACGGCTGCTGGTCACCCGGATCCAGGTTGTCGAGCGTGGCCTGCATCGGGGCGCCCTCCATGGCGATCACCACGCCGGTGTCCGAGGTCGTGGCCGTGGCCGTGTCCCCGGTCGGGCTGGTGATGGCCTGCTGGGTGCCGTCCGCGGAGATGGCCACCTCGGCCGGCGGCGCGTCGGGCTCGCCGGGTAGCGGGGCGATCTCCATGGCCACGCCCCCGGTGTCGGTGAACGTCGACTCGACCAGGGTCACGTCGCCCTCGGTGATGACCTCGCCGACCGCCGGGTTGATGACGGCCAGGCGGGTCGCCGCGGCGTCGGCCGCCTCGTCGGGCTCCCCGTCGGCGCCCTCGCCCTCGGCGTCGGGCACACCGTCGGCGCCGCCCGGCGGCGGGTCGGTGGCCGTCGACTGCAGGGTCAGGACGCCGTCCTCGCCGAGGGTGTGGCCCACGGCCTCGCCGCTGCTGAGCAGCACCGTGGTCTGCCCGCTCTCCGGGTCGACCTGGAGGCCCTTGGGCACCGGCGGAGCGTCGGGCGCCTCGCCGTCGGCGAAGCCGGCGCCCTCGGGCGGATCCCCCTCGGCGCTGCCGTCGCCGGCCGCCGGAGCGTCGTCGGCGGGTCCAGCCACGCTCCACGACGTGGTCAGCGACCCGTCGTCGGCGACCTGGGTGGACTTCTGGGTGCCGTCGGCCTTGGTGGCCACCATCAGCTGGCTGCCGTCCTCGAGTTCGGTCACCTCCGTCGTCGCCGCCTCGCCCTCGGCCGTCACCACGCTCTGGCTGCCGTCCGGAGCGGTGACCACCACGTCTCCGGTCGGGAGCGTCGTGGCCAGCGAGCCGTCCTCGAGGCGCTCGGTCGTCTGGACCGAACCGTCGGCGAACGTCACGTGGGTGCTGCCGGTGACCGGATCAGACTCGGTGACCATGCCGGTCGGATCGGTCACCACGACGCTGCCGTCGGGGTTCTCCCGGGTGATGTAGTCGCCACCCTCGGGCGTGGTGAACGTGGTCGCCCCGATCTCCGGGTTGTACCGCTGCACGCCACCGTCGGGCAGGTTCTTCTGGATGGTCCCGTCCTCGAGCGTGGACGTGACCGTCTGCTCGCCGTTGGGGGCCACCTCGATGGCCCAACTGCCGTCCTCGGCCTCCATCTTGGAGGCACCGTCGGTCATCAGGGTCACGAAGGAGCCGTCGTCGGACTGGACCTTCTTGCCGCCGTAGCCCGAGGCGTCCTGGAACTCCTCGGTGCCGTCGGCGTGGACGACGCTCTGCGAGCCGTCACCGTTCTGGGTGATGAGCTCGCCCTCCTCACCGAAGAAGGCCTGGTCCTGGGTGCCGTCGGGGTTGATCCGGTTGAACGTGCCGTCTGGGTTGACCAGCTCGACGAGGCCGTCGGACCCTCGGGTCATCATGGCCCCGGTCTCCGGGTCGACGACCTGCTCGCGGGACCAGCCGGACGGCTCGAAGAAGGACTTCGCCCCGTCCTCACCCTCGAAGACGAGGCCGCCGTCGGGCCTGGTGGTCCGGAAGCCACCGTCGTCGGTGCGCTCGCGGACGACGGCGTCACCGGTGATCGAGGTGAACTGGGCCGATCCGTCGGCGGCGATGAGCATCTCGGTGCCGTCGGGATTGACCTGGCGGATGGCGCCGTCGTCGAGCACCTCGCGTTCGAGGGCCTTGCCGTCGCCCCAGAAGACGTTCATCGAGCCGTCGTCGCGACGGACCTGGCTCATGCCGTCCTCCCAGGCCATGGCCTGGCCGCCCTCGCCCATGTCGAAGGCCACCGGAGGCTGGAACTGGTCGACGCCCCGGTCCTCGAAGGCCAGGCCGGGCACGAAGCCGCCCTCCGGCCCGCCGGGGGCGAAGCCCTCGACGGGCTCGCCATCGGCGCCCAGCGGAGGCTCGGCGCCGGGGGCGAACGGGGCCGGACCGGCGTGGCCGCGGGCGTCCTCGAAGAAGTCGCTGGGCTTGAAGCCGCCCTCCTGGTTCGGGTCGAAGAAGGCCTGGACGCCCTCGACGAGACCCGGACCCCCCTCGGGACCGGCCGCGCCGGGCTCGCCCTCCGGCCCCTCGGGTCCGAGGAAGTCGCCGAAGAACTGGCCGAGCGGGTCGGGCGGCGGACCACCCTCACCGTCGCCCGGCGCTCCACCGGGTCCCGGCGGCTGGCCGAGGCTGAAGGCCTGCTGCGGAGCGAAGAAGTCGCCCTTCAGGCCACCGTCGTCGTCGAACTCGAACGTCGGGCCCTGCCAGCCCTCGCCATCGGGCGGTGGGCCGGCCGGACCGAACTCGCCGTCGGCAGGCGCCGGGGCTCCCTCCGGCGGTTCGCCGAAGCCACCCTCGCCGTCGCCGGGCGGTTCGGGCCCGAAGCCACCGGCACCCGGGGCCGCCGGACCGAGGACGTTCTGGAAGAAGAAGTTGCCGGCATTGCCCGGCTGCTCCCCGAAGTCGTCGAACGACTCGGCGTGGTCCGGTGCGGCCAGGAACCCGCCGAACGGGCTGGGGCCGGGCGCGCCCTCGCCGCCTTCACCATCCTCGCCGCCCTCGCCGTCTCCAGGACCGAACGCGGCGGGTCCGAAGGCGTTGGGATCGAACCGCGGCGGCGCGTTGCCGTCATCACCGGCGAACGGGTCGATGAAGGCAGGACCGCCCTCGGGAGCCGGACCCAAGCCATCCTCCGGGGCCGGACCCGGGCCGTCCTCCGGGGCACCCTCCGGGGTGAAGCCACCCTCTCCGCCCTCCGGTGGCTGGCCGAAGCCGCCCTCTCCGCCCTCCGGTGGCTGGCCGAAGCCGCCGGACGGGCCGAAGGGGTCGCCCCCCTCTGGTCCGGCAGCACCGAAGAAGTCGTCGACGGACGGGGGTCGGTAGTCGTCGGGGTTGTCGAGCACCTGGCCGGCCGCACTGTTCGGATCGGCCTGCTGCGGCACGAAGGCCGGACCCTCGCCACCCTCGTTGAAGATCAGGCCGGACGGGGCGTCCTCGGGTCGAGGACCATCGCCGGGCGCTGGAACGAAGCCACCCTCGGCACCACCCTCAGGCGCACCACCCTCAGGCGCCGGACCGAAACCACCCTCGGCACCACCCTCAGGCGCACCACCACCGGGATCCGGGAAACCACCCTCACCACCAGCCGGCGCATCGCCACCAGCCGCACCACCGGGATCCGGAAGGTCACCACCAGCCGGCGCATCGCCGCCACCAGCCGCACCACCAGGATCCGGGAAACCACCCTCGCCACCAGCAGGCGCATCGCCCTTGGATTCGCCACCACCGGGATCACCAGCAGGCGCCTCACCACCACCCGGATCACCACCACCGGGATCACCAGCAGGCGCCTCACCACCACCGGGATCACCAGCAGGCGCCTCACCACCACCCGGATCACCACCACCGGGATCACCAGCAGGCTCCGGCGCAGGCGCCTCACCACCACCCGGATCACCACCACCGGGATCACCAGCAGGCTCCGGCGCAGGCGCCTCACCACCACCGGGATCACCACCACCGGGATCACCAGCAGGCTCCGGCGCAGGCGCCTCGAACGCGGGCTCAGGCTCCGGCGCAGGCGCCTCGAACGCGGGCTCAGGAGCGGGAGCAGGCGCCTCGAACGCGGGCTCAGGAGCGGGAGCAGGCGCCTCGAACGCGGGCTCAGGAGCGGGAGCAGGACCGGGATCGAAGCCGCCGCCTCCACCGCCTGGAGGTGCCCCACCGAAGTCCTGGGCCACGGCGGCGGTCGGCACCATCACGGTGACCAGGCCCGCCATCAGGACCGTTCGGAAGAGCGTCCGCCGTCCCCTGATCCCCATCGCCTCGGCCCTCCTCGTCTTCGCCCGACATCGAGGTCGTCTCGAAGATAGATCGGCTCCCGCTCCCTGTCCACCGGCCACATGGGCGTCCACATGGGCCGACGGGCCCCGAGCAACCGACGGTCAGAGCACCTCGCGGGTGTAGCGGACGACGGCCTCGAGCTCCTCGGCCGTGTAGCGGCCGCCGAAGCCGGGCATCGAGCCCCGACCGTCGGACACCAGGTCGACCTGGTCGGCGACCGTCGGGAATCGGGCCTCCACGCCACGGACCGAGGGTCCCCGTCCCCCCGATCCGTCAGGGGCGTGGCACGACGAGCACGACCGGGACCAGACCTCCCGACCCCGGACGAGGGCGGGATCGGCCGTGCCGTCGGCTGCGCCGGGAACCTCGGGCGGCGTGCCGGCACAGGCCGACCCCACGGCCACCACCGCGAGGACGACGGCGACGAGGAGGCGCGGGAAGGGGTGGCTCGGCATCGGGCGCCGACGATACTGACGCCATGGGATTCGACCCCCAACGCCCACACCGTCGCCGACCCAGCGACGTCCTCTACGTGGGCGCGGCGATCGTGGCCGGGCTCCTGCTGGTCGCCTGGGCGGTGCTGTCGTGAACCGGCCGACCATCGTCCGCGGAGGCTGACCGGTGGACAACCCCGAGATCCTCGGCGAGCTGGAGGAGCGCTTCATCCAGCCGTACCAGGCCACCAAGGCCTACCTGTGCCCGGGCTGCCACCGGGAGATCCCCCCGGGCCTCGGCCACGTGGTCATCGTGCCCGTCGAGGCGCCGGACCTGCGGCGCCACTGGCACCGGGGCTGCTGGACGGGACGCCGCCGGCGCTGAAGGTCCCACCCGCCACATCGCTCCCCAGCCATGCGCGGCCACCGGTGGAACGGGCGGGTGGCGACCGATCAGAAGGCCGCCTCGATCCGCTCCACCCGGCCGGGAAGCACCGACACCACGTCGAACCGGACCGACCGGTGACCGTGCCCATGCTCCCGGAGCCACTGGGAAGCCGCGGCCCGGATCCGCCGCTGCCGACGACCGTCGACCGCCTCGGCGGGGAACCCGAAGGCCGAGGACCGCCGGGTCTTGACCTCGCAGAAGGCGACGACCCCGTCGCGGGACACCACCAGGTCCAGCTCGCCGGACGGGCACCGCCAGTTGCGGTCGAGCACCCGGTAGCCGTCGCGCTGGTAGCGACGGGCGGCGACGCGTTCCCCCCACGCCCCCAGGGCCAGATGGGGGGCCAGATGGGGGGCCGGAGATGGTCCGGTGGGGCGGTTCCCGTTCGTCGCCATGCCGGCGACGCTACGGATGGACTGTGACGGCCTCCGGCGATCCGGCCGGCCGTCGCGGGATCAGAACTCCCGCTTCTCCTTGACCTTGGCCCGCTTCCCGACCCGGTCGCGCAGGTAGTACAGCTTGGCCCGCCGGACGTCGCCACGGGTGGCCACCTCGATGCGGTCGATGATCGGCGAGTGGACCGGGAAGGTCCGCTCCACGCCGACGCCGAAGCTGAGCTTGCGGACGGTGAAGGTCTCGCGGACGCCACTGCCCTGGCGCTTGATGACCACGCCCTCGAAGAGCTGGACGCGCTGGCGGTTGCCCTCGACCACGCGGACGTGCACCTTCAGGGTGTCGCCGGCAGCGAAGTCGGGGACGTCGTCGCGGAGGTTCTGCTGGTCGACGAGATCGGTGGGCTGCATGGGTCGTCCTCGGGGATCTGCGGGGTCCGTCAGGCGGGAGCGGACCCTCCGTGGGTCGGATCCCACGGCGGGATCGGACCGGTCGGACAGCATACGGCCATCGCCCGGGGACGACACCGGGCGGCCACCGGGCGCACCTGTGCCGTCCGGCTCACGGGCCGGAGATCGCCAGCCAAAGGTGTGGGCCTCAGGTGGGGGAATCGAAGCCGAACTCGGCTAGCAGGCGCCGGTCCTCGTCGGCCAGACCGCCCCGCCGCTCGACCAGGTCGGGACGACGCTCCAGGGTCCGAGCCAGCGCAGCGGCCCGACGGAACCGCTCCACCCGGCCGTGGTCGCCCGATCGGAGCACCTCGGGGACCTCGAGGCCCCGGAACTCGGCCGGGCGGGTCCAGTGCGGGTACTCCAACAGACCGTCGGCGAACGACTCGTCATCCGGCGACGCCGAGTTGCCGAGCACCCCGGGTCGGAGCCGGGCCACGGCCTCCACAACGGCGAGGGCAGCCAGCTCGCCGCCGGCCAGGACGAAGTCGCCGAGGGAGACCTCGTCGTCGCACAGGTCGGTCCGGATTCGCTCGTCGACGCCCTCGTAGCGGCCGCAGAGCAGGGAGAAGCCGTCGAGGGCGGCCAACTCGGCGGCCACCGACTGGTCGAACGGCCGGCCGGCCGGCCCCATCAGGACCAGCGGCCGGGGCGGATCGACCGCCTCCACGGCGGCGAACACCGGCTCGGGCATCATCACCATGCCGGCGCCCCCACCGAAGGGACTGTCATCGACCGTCCGATGCACGTCGGTGGCTGCCATGCGCAGGTCGTGGGCCCGCACGTCGAGCAGGCCGGCCGTCGCGGCTCGGCCCAGCACGCTCTCGGCGGCGTAGGCCTCGACGATGCCGGGGAAGATCGTGAAGACGTCGATCCGGAGGCTCACCGCGACCCTCCGGTGGCCCCGTCCCCGCCCTCGGCGCCCTCGTCGTCGGCATCGTCGTCGTCATCCAGGAGGCCGACGGGCACGTCGACGTCGATGCGGACCCCGGGCTCGTGGGCCACGAGGAAGACCAGGGGGACGAGGCGGCCGTCGGACAGTTCCAGGAGGTCGCTGGCCGGGTTCTCGACGAGGGCCACCACCTCGCCGTGCTCGGTGCCGTGCTGGTCGACCACCACGGCACCCACCAGGTGGTGGACCCACAGGGTGTCGTCGTCGGCCTCGTCGATGGGCGGCGCCGACAGCACGACGCCCCGCCACCCCTCGGCGGCGTCACGGTCCGCGATGGCGTCGAAGCGGACCAGGTGTCGGTGCTGGTGCGGACGGCTCGACTCGACGACCAGCCCACCCCGGTCGGTGTGCAGGACCGAGCCGGGCGCCAGGCGCTCCAGGCGATGGGTGGTCAGGCTGACCACGACCTCCCCACGGATGCCGTGGGGCTTGTCGATCCGTCCGACCTCGAGAAGGGCCGGACCGTCAGGGGCCGGCCGACCGTCCATGGGACGGTCAGTCGACGAAGTCGACGTCGATCTCCGTCTCGTCGCGGACCGCGGCGGCCCGGACGATGGTGCGGATGGCGTTGGCCACCCGGCCACGACGGCCGATGACCCGACCCATGTCGCCGTCGGCCACGGTGACCGAGAAGGTGCACCGCTCGTCGCCCGAGGTCTCGATCCGGACCTCGTCGGGCTGCTCGACGATCGACTTGATCAGGTACTCGAGGACGCCCTCGGCGGTGGGTGCCTCGGCGCTCACGACTCGTCCTCCGCGTCCTCTTCAGCAGCCTCCTCAGTGGGGGCCTCCTCGACGGGGGCCTCCTCCGCAGCAGCCTCCGCAGCGGGAGCCTCCTCGGCAGCAGCCTCCTCAGCGGGAGCCTCCTCAGCGGGGGCCTCCTCGGCGGCGGGAGCGGCGACCGGGGCCTCGGCCTTCGGAGCGGGCGGCGGCGTGGCGCTGGAGCCGGCCGGCTGGCCCTTGAACTCGTCCCAGGCGCCGGTGATCTTCAGGAGCTTCTCGACGCGCTCGGTCGGCTGGGCGCCGTTGCGCAGCCAGCCCACCGCCTTGTCGTTGTCGATCTCGATCACGGACGGGTCACGGCGGGGGTCGTAGAAGCCGACGGCCTCGATGATCCGGCCGTTGCGCGCCTTGCGCGAGTCGGCGGCGACCACCCGGTAGGTCGGCTGCTTCTTCTTGCCCATCCGCATCAGGCGGAGCTTCACGGCCACGTCGGTACCACTCTCTGTCTCGTCAGGCCGTCTGGCCTGGCCATCTCGTCAGGACTCCCCTGCCGACCGTGTCGCCGGCGGCGGGGCCCCGCACCTTCTGGCGGGGCGGGCGCGTCGGGAGATGCGCCCGTTCGGTCGCCCAGTCTGCCGGGATCCGGGCCGATTTCCAGCCCCCGGCGCCGATCGGGGCCCGGTCCGATGGCACAGGCCCCATCCCGACGACCCCGGACGGACGGACCTCAGTCCGCCGACAGGCCACCGCCGGGGCCGCCGAGCCCGGCCGGCAGGTCGCCCAGCCCGGGCAGGGACAGGCCCTTCTTCTTGTCGACGAGGACGGGGCCACCGTCCGTCGTCCGACCGCCCCGGCCCTTGCGGCCCTTCTTCCCGCCACGGGCCTTGGCCGCCTTCCGACCCGGACCCCTGCCCATCTGCTTCATCATCTTGCGCATCTCGCGGAACTGGCGGACCAGCTGGTTGATCTCGCCGGGCTGGGTTCCGCTGCCGGCGGCGATCCGGGAACGGCGGGAGCCGTCGATCACGTCCGGATCGGCCCGCTCGGCCGGGGTCATGGAGTTGATGATCCCCTCGATCCGGTCGATGCGGCGCTCGTCGACCTCGGTGTCGACGTCCTTCATCTGCTGGGCCATCCCCGGGACCATGCCCATGATGTTGCTGATCGGCCCCATCTTCCGCAGCGCCTTGAGCTGTTCGAGGAAGTCGTCGAGGGTGAAGGTGCCCTCCATCAGGCGCGCCGCGGCGGCCTCGGCCTTCTCCTGCTCGAAGGTCTCCTCGGCCTTCTCGATCAGGGTCTCGACGTCGCCCATGCCGAGGATGCGGCTGGCCAGGCGGTCCGGGTGGAAGACGTCGAAGTCCTCGAGGCCCTCACCGGTCGAGGCGTAGGCGATGGGCCGGCCCACCACCTCGCGCACGCTGAGCGCCGCACCGCCCCGGGCGTCGCCGTCCAACTTGGTGAGCACCACGGCATCCAGCTCGAGCCGGGCGTGGAAGGCCTCGGCCACGTTCACCGCGTCCTGGCCGGTCATGGCGTCCACCACGAGGAAGGTGTGGTCCGGCTCGAGCACGGCCGAGACCTCGGCCACCTCGGCCATCAGGTCGTCGTCGATGGCCAGGCGGCCCGCCGTGTCGCACACCACCACGTCGCGCCCCAGACGACGGGCCTCGGCCAGGCCGGCCCGGGCGACCTCCACCGGATCGGTGGCCTCGCTGAAGACGGGTACGTCGATGCGGCCACCGAGGGTCCGGAGCTGCTCGACGGCGGCCGGACGCTGCAGGTCGGCCCCGACCAGCAGCGGGTTGCGGCCCTGGGCCTTGAGCAGGCGGGCCAGCTTGGCCGCCGTGGTCGTCTTGCCCGAGCCCTGCAGACCGGCCAGCAGGATGACCGTCGGCGGCCTGGCGGCGAAGGTCAGCCGGTGCGTCTCGCCCCCCAGGACGCCGGTCAGCTCGTCGAGGACGATCTTGACCACCTGCTGGCCCGGGTTCAGCGCCCCGCTGACCTCGACGCCGACGGCCCGCTCCCGCACCCGGTCGCGGAACGACCGGACGACCGACAGGTGGACGTCGGCCTCCAGCAGGGCCACCCGCAGTTCGGCGAGGAACTCCTCGACGTCCTGCTCGCTGAGCCGACCCTTGCCGCGGACCCGCTTCAGGATCCCCTCGAACCGACTGCTCAGACCCTCGAACACCGTCTCGAACCTCCCGTGCTCAGGCGGCCACGTCGGCCGCGAAGAGGGCGTCCACGAAGTCGGCCGGATCGAACTCCACGAGGTCGTCCACGCCCTCCCCCACGCCCACCAGCTTGACCGGGATGCCCAGGTCGTCCTGGACGGCCACCACGATGCCGCCCCGTGCCGAGCCGTCCAACTTGGTCAGCACGATGCCGGTGACCTCGGCCGCCTCGGCGAACTGCCGGGCCTGGACGAGGCCGTTCTGGCCGGTGGTGGCGTCCACCACCAGCAGCGTCTCGGTGACCGTACCGGCGCCCTTCTCGGCCACCCGGCGGACCTTGGCCAACTCGTCCATGAGGTTGCTCCGGGTGTGGACCCGACCCGCCGTGTCGGCCAGCACCAGGTCGGCTCCACGCGCCGCGGCGTGCTCCACGGCGTCGAAGACCACCGAGCTGGGATCGGCCCCCTCTGCGCCCCGCACGATGGGCACGTCGGCCCGGTCGGCCCACATGGCCAGCTGGTCGGCGGCGGCCGCCCGGAAGGTGTCGCCGGCGCCCAGCACGAGGCTCCGGCCGGCGTCGGCCTCGCGGCGGGCCAGCTTGCCGATGGTGGTCGTCTTGCCGACCCCGTTCACCCCCACGAACAACCAGACCGACGGCGAGCCTCCGAGGGCCAGCGACCGGTCGACCCCGCCGAGTCGCTCGACGAGGACCTCCTTGAGCACCTCGAGGACCCCGTCCCCGGCGCGTTCCCCGTCGGGGAGGCCGTCACGCCCCACCCGGCGACGGACCTCGGCCACCAGCTCGTCGGCGGTGGCCACCCCCACGTCGGCCAGCAGCAGGGCGTCCGACAGGTCCTCCCAGGAGGCGTCGTCGACCACCTCGGCGGCCCGGACGACGGCCATGCGGTCCGCCCAGGCGTCGCGGGCGCGACCGAGTCGTGAGCGGAGTCCCATGGCGCCGGCAGCCTACCGGTGGGGTCTCGGCGCCGATCCGGCGCCGACGGTCACTCGTCGTCGTCCCCGCCGTCAGCGTCATCCCCGTCACCATCGCCGGCGTCGGGCGGCTCGACGAACTGGTCGTCGAAGGCCCCGAGGTCGACCTCGAGGCGGAGGATCTCGCCGCCGCGGTCCACCTCCAGGGTGACCGAGGAGCCGGGAAGGCGGATCTGGATGTCGGCACGCAGGGCCGGCATGTCGCGGATCGGGCGGCCGTCGGAGCGGAAGATCCGATCGTCCACCTGAAGGCCGGCGGCGTGGGCCGGCGAGCCCTCGACGACCTCGACGACGAGGGCTCCCGGGCTGCCGTCGACGGGCGACTGGCCGCGGATCCCCAGCCAGGCGGTCCCCACCGGCTCCCCGTCGATGAGGCGCTGGGCGACCAGCACCACGGTGTCGCTGGGGATGGCGAAGCCGAGGCCGATGTTGCCGCCACCGAAGATCCCGCCGCCGCGGATCGAGGTGTTCATCCCGATGACCCGACCCTGGCGGTCGGCCAGGGGCCCGCCCGAGTTGCCGGGGTTGATCGGGGCGTCGGTCTGGATCATGGCCACGCCTGCGCAGTCGGCGCCGGGGCCGTTCTCACAGCCGTACGAGTCGATGACCCGACCCAGGGCGCTCACGATGCCGCTGGTGACCGTCCGGTCGAGGTCGAACGGGCTCCCGAGGGCGACGGCCAGCTGGCCGACCCGGAGGTCCTCGCTGAAGGCGAACACGGCGGGCACCAGCCCCTCGATCCCGTCGGCCAGCCCGAGGACCGCCACGTCCCGACGGACGTCCACGCCGATGATCTCGGCCTCGACCTCCCGACCGTTGGGGAGGCTGACCACCACCTCGTCGGCCCCGTCCACCACGTGGGCGTTGGTCACGATCCGACCACCCTCCATGACGATCCCCGACCCGTGCCCCTGGTCGGGCACCGACACGAGGACCACGGTGTCCCGGAGCGCCTCGGCGACGGCCACCACCGGCTCGTCGCCCGAGTCGTCCACCGGAGCGTCGGCGAACAGCCGGGCCACCAGGGACTCGACCTCGGTGGCGTCCAGGCCGGAGGACTCCTCCACCAGGCGGCCCACCAGCGCCTCCACGTCCGCCCGGTCGAGGCCCGAGGACTCGTCGACCACCGTGGACACGATGGCCGTGACCTCCTCGGCGCTGAGGCCGACCCCGCCGGGGTCGGAGAGGTCGTCGATCCCGGAGGCGACCAGGGCCTCGACCTCCGTCCGGGAGAGCCCGGGCTCCGCGCCGGACAGCGCCTCGGCCACCGCCGCGTCGACCAGGGCACGGACCTCGTCGGCGTCGACGGTCGACGAACCGGCCGCCAACTCGTCCATGAGCCGCACCACCTCGGAGGCCGACAGGTCGCCCCCGTCGTCCGACGGGCCGTCGCCCCGGAGGAACCACCCCGCGGCCAGGCCCACCACCAGGGCCACCACGAGGCCGGCCATGCCGGCCACCCCGGCCACCAGGCGACCGCTGACCGCCACCGGCGGGTCGATCGGCTTGACCGGGGCCGGGAGCAGGCCCGGGAACGACGTCGACTCTGACGGTTCCTCCCGGGGTCCGGGAAGGGGCGAGGGGGACTCCGACCGCGACCGTTCGCGTGGAGATCCGACCTCGATGCTGCTGCGCTCCACCGAGCGGGGCGCTCCTCCGTCAGCGTCGGGCACGTCGACCATGGCCGCAAAAGTAGGCCGGTCCCGGTCGTTTCACGACGCCGGACCGGTCAGGGCACGAGCCGGGGCAACCACACCGTGAAGGTGGAGCCCTCCCCCAGCGTGGACCGGACGGTGGCCCGCCCGCCGTGGCCTTCGGCGATCTGGCGGACGATGGCCAGGCCGAGGCCGGAGCGGCCGGCCTCCCGGGCCGAGGCCCGGTCGCCCCGCCAGAACCGCTGGAAGACGTCGTCGAGGTGGTCGGCGGCGATGCCCGGCCCGTGGTCCACCACCGAGGCCCAGACCCGGTCGTCGTCCCCCCCGGTGTCGACCCGGACCGTCCCACCGGCATCGGAGACCCGGATGGCGTTGCTCAGCAGGTTGGCCACCGCCCGCCGGAGCGCTGCCGGGTCACCGACCACCGACAGCCCTTCCCCGGGACGGTGCTCCAGGACCACGCCGGCGGTGGTCGCCGCGGCACCGAAGTCCTCGACGGTCTCGGCCACCACCCGGGCCAGGTCCATCGGACGGCGATCTGCGTCGGGGCGTTCGTGGTGGGCCGACAGCAGCAGGTCGTCGACCAGCACCGACATGCGCTCGGCGGCCCGCAGGGCGACCGACCCGGCGGCCCGGAAGTCGTCGGGCGCCGCGTCGTCGTCGGCCATGACCACGTCGAGGTTGGTCCGCAGCACGGCCAACGGGTTGCGCAGCTCGTGCGAGGCCTCGGCCACGAACCGCCGCTGGCCCTCGAAGGCCTCGTCGAGGCGGCCCAGCATGTCGTCGAAGGTGTCGGCCAGGTCCTGCAGCTCGTCGGACGGCCCCCCGAGGTCGATGCGACGCGACAGGTCGGTGGCGGTGATCTCCCGGGCCACCGCGGTGATCCGGCCGATGGGTCGCAGCACCAGCCCGGCCACGTACCACCCCACCAGGAGGCTGCCCAGGAACAGGCCGGCCAGGGCCGTGAACGAGTAGGCCCGGAGCCGCTCCAGGGCCCGCCGGTTGACCTCCTCCTCGAAGACGACCAGCCATGGCCGGTCGGGCCGCTGCTCGGGCACGAAGGCGACCTCGCCCTCGGCCGGCGACCCGGCCGGAGAGTCGGCGGCCAGCTGCTCGAAGCGGGTCAGCCGGGAGGTGGGCTCGTCGGACAGGGCCCGGGACAGGCCCAGGTAGATACCGCCGACCATGACCGCGGCGAGCACGAACAGGACGGTCGAGTACAGCAGGGCAAGGCGGGTCCGGAGGCTCCCGAACCGGTCGGGCATCCGGTCGGCCAGGCGGAGGCCCGGACCCTTCACGATCCGGGCCCGCCGGTCCCGCGGCCGTCGACGACCCCACCCGACGGCTCGACCAGCCGGTAGCCGGAGCCGACCACCGTCTCCAGCAGGGGCGCCTCGTCGTCGACGCTCAGCTTGCGTCGCAGGGTGCCCACCGTGACCCGGACCGTGTTGGTGAACGGATCGGCGTGTTCGTCCCACACGTGGTCCAGCAGCCGTTCCTGGGAGATCACCTCACCGGGACTGCTCATGAAGTACCGCAGGAGGGCGAACTCCTTGGCCGTCAGCTCCAGGACCCGGTCGCCCCGCACCGCCCGATGGCGGGCCGTGTCCAGCTCGACGTCCCCGACCCGCAGGACCGCCCCCGAACGCCCGGGGTCCCGCCGCAGCAACGAGCGGATGCGGGCCGACAGCTCGTCGAAGGCGAACGGCTTGACCAGGTAGTCGTCGGCGCCGACGTCGAGGCCCCGGATCCGGTCCTCGAGGGTGTCCCGGGCGGTGAGCATCAGGACCCGGGGGACCACCCCCTCCGGCGGTTCCTCGCGGAGCCGCTCGCACACCTCCAGCCCGTCGATCCCCGGCATCGTCAGGTCGAGGCAGACGAGGTCGTAGGGCGTCCAGGACGCCTTGGCGAGGGCCTCTTCGCCGTCGGTGGCCGTGTCCACGGCGTAGCCCTCCCGTCGGAGGCCCCTGGCCAGGGCGTCGACCAGGTCGGCCTCGTCGTCGACCACGAGGATGCGCACGCCGCCGACGGTACCCGTCCACCCGGCGGCAGGGGCCGCGGCGGCCCGTCACCGGTGCCCGCGGCGAGCCCGGCGGGTCAGCCGTTGGCGAGCACGCCCAGGCGGGCGGCCACCCGTTCGGCACCGACCCGCTCGCTGACCACCTTCGACGACCCGCCGGGGGCCATCGACACCCCGTAGAGGCAGTCGGCGGCCTCCATGGTCCGCTTCTGGTGGCTGACGATCACCAGCTGGGCATCGTCGCGGAACTGGTCGACCAGTCCGAGGAACCGGTGGAGGTTCACGTCGTCGAGGGCGGCCTCGACCTCGTCCATCACGTAGAAGGGGGACGGCCGGCTGCGGAAGACGGCGAAGAGGAAGGCCAGGGCGGTCAGGGAGCGCTCGCCACCGGACAGCAGCGACAGCTTCTTCACGTTCTTGCCCGACGGGCGGGCCTCGACCTCCAGCCCGGTCTCCAGCAGGTCGTCCGGGGTGGTGAGGCGGAGCCGGCCCTGTCCACCCGGGAACAGCGACTCGAACAGGTCCTCGAAGTGGCTGGACACCTCGGCGAAGGCCGAGGCGAACACCGAGACGATCTCCTCGTCGACCGACCGGATGACCTTGCGGAGCTCCTTCCGGGTGGCACGGATGTCGTCCAGCTGCTCCTGGAGGAACTCGTGGCGCTCCCGGAGCGAGTCGAACTCGGCCAGGGCCAGCGGGTTGATGGGCCCCATCAGCTTCAGCTCGCGTTCCAGCTCGGCGATGCGACCGGCCGGGGTCACGCCGTCGGCCAGCTCCGGACACGGCGCGTCGAGCGCCGCCTCGGGCTCCCGGTCGAACTCGGACCGGATGGTCTCGGTGATGCCCTCGATCCGCATGCGGGTCTCGGCCCGTTCCACCTCGAGACGGGATGAGCGCTCCCGGGCCTCCCGGAGCGCCGTCTCCGCTGCGGTCCGGTCGCGGCGGAGCCCGTCGAGGCGGGCGGCCACGGCCCGCACCCGCTCGGACTGGCGGCGACGGTGCTCCCGGAGCGCGTCGAGGCGGGCGTCGACGACGGCCATGCGGGCGTCCACGGCGTCCACCAGCGTCCGGGTGGCCGCCTCCCGGCCCTCCAGGTCGTCGCGCTGGGCCGCCGCGGCGACCCGCTCGTCGGCCAGCTGCTCGAGCCGGGCCCGGACCTCGACCACACGGGCCCGGACCACGGTCAGGCGGCCCGTCACGTCGGCAACCCGGACGTCGTGGCCGGTGCGTCGGGCGCCGATGCCGGCCGCCCGCTCCTCCAGGGCGTTGCGGGCCGCGGCCATGCGACGGCCGGCCTCCAGCGAGGCCTCCTCGTCGGCCTCCAGCGTCGGGAGGCGCTCCTCGAGTTCGGCCACACGGCGGCCGTCGTCGGCCCTCCGCTGGTCCATCTCGCCGAGGCGGCTCCGCAGGCCCTCGGCCTCGTTGGTCAGGTCGCGACGCTCCGCCTGGAGGCGCTGCAGGGCCTCGGCGGCCGCGGTGAACCGGCCGTCGTGTTCGTCCAGCGCCCGATTGCCCCGGGCCACCTGGTCGTCGGCGGCCGAGGTGGCCGCCTCGGCGAGGTCGAACGCACCGGCGGCGTCGACCCGCTCGGCCTCCGCCGCGGCGAGGCGGCCCTCCGCCTCGGCCAGCGCGGCGCCGGTCGCACCCCGACCGTCGCCCCCGACCCGCCAGCCGGTCGGGCCGAGGCGGTCGCCACCGCGGGTCACCAGGACCGCCTCGGGGTGGCCGATGGCCAGGTCGACCAGGTCGACCAGCGGGGCATCGACGACGACGGCCGACCCGAGCAGGCGGTCCAGCAACTCGTCGAGACCGGCGGCCCCACCCCCCATCCGGGGTCGCACGTGGGGCCGCACCGGATCGCCCACCAGCGGGGCGGGCACGGTGGTCGTCCCTGCTCCGAGGGCCAGGACGGCCGCCGACAGCCTGCCCTCCTCCAGGGCTCCCAGCGCCTGACGGGCCGCGTCCACCCCGTCGACCACCACGGCGTCCAGCGCCGAGCCGGCCGCCGCCTCGAAGGCGGCCTCGAACCCCTCGTCGACCTCGACCAGGTCGAGCAGCGTGCCGAGCACCCCGTCCACGCCGGCCAGGTGCTCGGCGCCGGCCCGCGACCGGGCCTCGTCGAGGGCCAGGGCGAGGGCGTCGACGCGGGCCGTCGCCGTGCGGACCTCGGCCTCGGCCGCCACCACCCGCTCCCAGGCCGCGTTGCGGGCCACCGCCGCTTCGTGTGCCCGGGTCTCGGCGGCCGCCACCTCGGCGACCAGCGGTTCCTCGGCCGTCTCCCCGGTGGACAGGTCGGCCCGCAGGCGCCCCGCCTCCACCTCCAGCCGGTCGGCGGCCTCCTCCAGCGCGGCCAGCCTGTCGGCCACCCGTCGCCGCTCGGCATCGGCCTGGGTCACGGCGGCCCGCAGCACCCCCAGCTCGCCCCGGGCCTCGGCGGCATGGCCGCCCAGGGCGGGGACCCCGTCCGACCAGTCGACCTCGAAGGCCGCCCGGTCGGCGGCCAACTCGGTCTCGTCCAGGGCGAGCCGCTCGGCGTCGGGGGCCAGCTCCTCGGACTCGGCCTCCAGACGGGCCATCTCGGCCTCGGACCGGTCCAACTCGGCCTCCAGGCCGACCACCACCTGCTGGGAGACCAGCGCCGAGCGGTCCCGCTCGATGCCCCGCAGGCGCTCCACCAGCACGCCGCGCACGCCGCGGCCGCGCTCCCGCAGCGCCTCGAGCCGGACCAGCCGGTCGCCCAGGTCGTCGCCGCCCCGCGAGGCCAGCTCGGCCTCGGCGGCCACCACCTCGGCGTCGAGGCGGGCCAGGGCGGCGTTGTGCGTGGACTCGGCGGTGGCCAGCGCCGACCGGGTCTCCGCCTCGTCGCGGGCCCGGGTCCGCAGGGTGGCCAACTCGCGGCCGGCACGGTGGAGGCGCAGGGCGGTGAGCTCGGCCAGCAGGTCGCCGTGGCGACGGGCCGCGTCGGCCTGCCGCTCCAGCGGACGGAGCTGTCGGCGGACCTCGCGCAGCAGGTCGGAGAGGCGGTCCAGGTTGGCCTCGGTGGCCTGGAGGCGGCGCTGGGCCTTCTCCTTGCGACGCCGGTACTTCAGGATCCCGGCGGCGTCCTCGATGATGGCCCGCCGGTCCTCGGGGCGGGCGTTCAGCACGGCGTCGATCTGTCCCTGCGAGATGATCACGTGCTGCTGCCGGCCCACGCCGACGTCGGACAGCAGTTCCTGGATGTCGAGCAGCCGGCACGGGGCCCCGTTCATGGCGTACTCGCTCTCCCCGGTGCGGAACAGCGTGCGGGTGATGGTGACCTCGCTGAACTCCACCGGGAGCTGCCCCGAGGCGTTGTCGACGGTGATCGACACCTCGGCCCGACCGAGGGCGGCCCGGGTGGCCGTGCCGGCGAAGATGACGTCGTCCATCTTCTGGGACCGCACGGCGCTGGGGGCCTGGGCGCCGAGCACCCAGGCGATGGCGTCCACCACGTTGGACTTGCCGCTGCCGTTGGGGCCGACCACGACGGTCACCCCGGGCTCCATGTCCAGCACCGCCGTGTCGGCGAACGACTTGAAGCCCTTGATGGAGAGGCTCTTCAGGAACACGTCGGCCCCACCCCGCCGGGCCGGGTCCGCCCGCCCGGAATCACACCCGTGTCATTCGCCATCGCGCCACCCTAGGCGCGCGTCGCCCCGCGCGGTCGCGCGCACTCCCCGTTGCGGGGAACCCCGTCCCGGGGTGGGCCGCTCAGACCTGGGTGTCGCAGTAGTAGGTCCAGCGGCCCTTGTACTTGGTGCGCTGGATGGGGGTCCGGTTCCGCTCGCTGAGCGCACCGGCCCTCCCGTACACGGCGAGGTGCTCGCCGTAGATCCCGGGCTCCCCGAACACGTCCACGAAGGGGCGCTCCTCGAGGTCGGTGCCCCGGTACTTGATGGCGTCGTTGACCACCTGGATGAGCGCCTGGTGCAGCCGCCGCACCTCCTGGTGGGAGAGGTCGTCCGACAGGCGGTCGTGGCGGAGGCCGGCGTGGAAGAGGATCTCGTCGGAGTAGACGTCGCCGACGCCGACCACGATCGAGTCGTCGCACAGCAGGTCCTTCAGCGGCATCGACCGTCCGAGGACCTGTCCGCCGAAGGTGGTCCACGGAATCATCTCGCCGGCCGGGTCCATGCCGAGGGACGCCAGCTCGGGGAACTCGGCCATGAGCTCGTCGCCGGCGACCACGCAGGCCTCCGAGGCGCCCTCGGGGTCGACCAGGCGGAACTGGCCACCCACGGTGAACGTGACGGTCAACTCGGTGCCCGGGGCCACCTTGTCCTTGGCGGCGTGGCGGCGGATGGTCGAGCCGGCGCCGGGACGGACCACCAGCAGGTCCTCGCCGTCCAGCTCGGTGACCAGCAACAGGCCGATGCGACGCACCGCCCCGAGCTTGCGGCCCTCGACCGCCGAGGCGAACTGCTTGCGGTTCCGGTAGCGGCCGAGGACGGCCATCGAGGCGGCCTCCACCGTCTTCACCTTGCGGCCGGCGACCTCCCGGTCGAGGGCGTAGCGGATGGTCTCCACCTCGGGGAGTTCGAGTTCGAGCGTCACGGGGACTCCTGGGG
>JAERSW010000071.1 GCA_016845305.1 Acidimicrobiales bacterium | reverse complement strand
CCTCGGCCTCGTGGCGACCTGCCCGATGGTGGACCTGGAGGTTCTCTACAGCGCGAGGAACGCCCGGGAGTACGCCCACATCGTCGAGGAACGGTCCCGCCACCCCCAGGTGACCATCGATCCGACGGTCACCGACCGGGCGCTGGAGGTCCAGCACCTGTTGGCCCGCAAGGGGCAGCACCGGCTCCCCATCCCCGATCTGCTCATCGCCGCGGCGGCCGAGGTGAACGACCTCGTCGTCCTCCACTATGACGCCGACTTCGACCGCATCGCCGAGGTCACCGGTCAACCCACCGAATGGGTGGCCCCGAAGGGTTCCCTGGACTGACCGACCTTCCCCGGCAGCAGGGGTGTGACCGCAGCGACACCACCCGGCAGAGACCGGCTTCCTAGAGTTGGGGGTGCGCCCGGTTCCGAAGGCGTTTCCCAACGCTTTCCGAGGGTGTCGATGACTCAGGGTTCCGAAACGCCAGTGCGCGCACGTCATCGGCGCTTCATTCCCGCACGGCCCTCCGGGCAACGGCCTGCTCTCCAGCGATTGCGCGACGAGTGGCTGGTCAACCCCTCGGCCAACCTCCTGTCGGGGCTGGTCGTGGCCCTCGCCCTCATCCCCGAGGCCATCTCGTTCTCGATCATCGCCGGGGTCGACCCCAGGGTCGGGCTCTACGCCTCGTTCTCGATCGCCATCATCATCGCCTTCTCCGGCGGTCGTCCCGGGATGATCTCGGCGGCCACCGGCGCCATGGCCCTCGTCATCGTCCCGCTGGTCGAGCAGCACGGCCTCGGCCACCTGTTCGCCGCCACCATCCTCGCCGGCGTCATCCAGGTCGGCCTGGGGCGCCTCGGCGTCGGCTCGCTCATGCGCTTCGTGCCCCGCACAGTCATGGTCGGCTTCGTCAACGCCCTGGCCATCCTCATCTTCCTGGCCCAGGTCCCCCACATCCTCCTGTCGGACCACACCGACAAGGGCGCCCTGGGCCTGAACCTGGCGTTCATCGCCGCCGGCCTGGCCATCATCTACGGCTTCCCGAAGGTCACCACCGTGGTGCCGTCACCGCTGGTGGCCATCGTCGTGCTGGCTGGTGCCGCCATGGCCTTCGACCTGCACCTCCCCACGGTCGGCGACATGGGTGCCCTCCCCGACTCGCTGCCCGGCCTGTCGCTGCCCGACATCCCGTGGACGCTCGAGACGCTACGGGTCATCCTCCCGTTCTCGATCACGCTGGCCTTCGTGGGCCTGCTCGAATCACTGCTCACCGCCCAGCTGCTCGACGACCTCACCGACACCGGTTCGGACAAGAACGTCGAGTCCCGGGGCCAGGGCGTGGCCAACATCGCCACCGGGTTCCTGGGCGGCATGGCGGGCTGCGCCATGATCGGCCAGTCGATCATCAACCACCGGTCCGGTGGACGGACCCGCCTGTCCACCCTGGCGTCCGGCGTGTTCCTGCTGGTGCTCATCCTGGCCCTCGGCGACCTCGTGGCCCGGATCCCCATGGCGGCCCTCGTCGCCGTCATGGTCATGGTCTCGGTCAGCACCTTCGACTGGGCGAGCATCCACCCGCGGAACCTGCGGATCATGCCCCGCACCGAGACCGCGGTGATGGCCTCCACGGTCGGCATCGTGATCCTGACCCACAACCTGGCCTACGGGGTGGGGTGCGGCGTAATCCTCTCCGCGGTGTTCTTCGTCCGGAACGTGTCGCACCTGGTGCAGGTCACCAGCGTGGTCGACCCCGACAACGTGGAACGCCTCTACGCGGTCAGCGGCCAACTGTTCTTCGCCTCGACCAACGACCTCGTCCACGCCTTCGACTACGACGCCGTAAAGGTCAAGCGGGTCGAGATCGACGTGAGCGAGGCACGCATCTGGGACACCTCGGCGGTGGTGGCCATCGACGCCGTGGTGGCCAGGTTCGCCCAACGGGGCATCGAGGCGGAACTCGTCGGCCTGAACCGGCACGCGGCACGCCTCCACAGCAACACCACGGACTCGCTGACCCCGTCGCACTGACCGGCTCCGGGAGGTTGAGAACAGCCGTCTTCCGCTTGGCCGCGAACCCGAGGTCCCAGTCCCCACGATCCTGCATCTTCTTGCTCCCGATCTCCTGGGACACCGGAAACGGCCTCAGCCGACGGCTATCGCGCCCTCCACCGCGAAGGCAGGTTCGCCGCGGGCGCCAGATGAGTCGTAGGGGATCACCAGATAGCGGTAATCCCGCCCGGCAACAACAGTGTTGTCGAGTTGGGCGGTCCGGGTGCACGAGGTGAGCCGCTCGAACGGGCCGTCGTCCTCCGACCTGAGAACGTCGTAACCGACGACGTCACCCTCGGCAGCACTCCAACGGATCCGTACGTCGCCTATTCCAGGCTCAGCCTGCACACCTGAACCAGAAGCGGGCCAGATCGCAGCGGCACGCGCTTCGTTGGGGCGTGGCGCATGCAGGGCCCCTTTCGGCCACAGGTAGCAGACGACTGTCTTGAAATTCTCGTCAAGGCTCTTACACACATTGCAGTAGATGCACCGCACCACCTCGTCGGCACGACCGTCCGCAATCTTCAATGGCATGTACGGATCGGCGAGTAGGCCACGGGCCATTCCGACGAGGTCGGCAGCCCCCCGTTCAAGTACACCTTCGGCTAGCGAGGCCGTTGAGATCTTCCCTGCACCGATGATCGGCGTGAAGAACCCTCGCCGCCGAACCTCCTTTCGGACCGCCTCCGCCATCCAGATATTTGTCGCATCGGGGTAGCTGTCGCCCGGCATGCACCGGTCACCGCTAAATCCGGTATAGGGGTAAAGGGGCTTGCCGTCACGATGCACCGCGTCTTCGAACTTTCCTCCGGCCGACAGGCTGACGTACGCAACCCCCTGATCAGCGAACCTGGCGGCGAACTGCCCTGCGTCAGCCACCGAATACCCGCGCCGGATGCATTCCTCTGCATCAAATCGCACACCCACCGCAAACCCGGGCCCTACGGCATCCAGTACGGCATCCACCACCAGTGATGGCAACCGCAGGCGATTCTCAAGTGTTCGGCCGTAGTGGTCACGTCGCCTGTTTCGCCGCGACAGCATTGAAGACAATGTGTAGGCGTGCGCCATGTGGATCTCCACGCCGTCGAAGCCAGCCCTCTCAGCGCGCTGGGCAGCGGCAGCGAAGAGTCCCGGAATGGCTTCCAACTCGTCAATCGCCAGATCGGAGATCATCTGGCGCCACCCCGACCGGGCCACCTTGAGAAAGTGGATGATCTGCAGGATCGCCTTGGCCCCGCCAGCGTCATGGATGCCTGCGGAAAGTTCACTGAGACCCGGGATGAACTCGTCCGAGGAGACCTTGAGGAGAGGACCGCTACGACCGCCATGGACGCTCGACGCTTCAACGACGACCATCCCGGCTCCCCCCTCGGAGAACCGTCGGTATCGCTCGATTATGTGGCTATTCACAAAGCCGTCATCACCCGAGAGGCGAGTCACCATGGCCGGAACCACGATCCGATTCGGCACGGTGACTGGCCCGATGCCCAGGGGCGAGTTGAGCAGCGGGTACATCAGTCAGGGATGACCGCCGTTGCGACGATCTCAACCACGGCGTCGGGCTCGACAAGCTCGGTTACGCCGACAAGGGCCATGGCCGGGAAGTGGCGGCCGATCACCGCCCGGTAGCCGGCGCCGATCTCGCTCAGGGAGTCCCGGTACGCCTGGATATCAGTTGTGTACATCACCATTGAGACCAGGTCCTCGGATCTGGCTCCGGCTGCATCGAGCGCTCGGACAACATTGACGAGGGCCAACTCGAACTGCTCCGCCAAGGTCTCACCGACCACTATGCCGCGCTCGTCCATCGCCACTTGGCCTGCAACCGACACCAGCCGGCCCGGGGCTGTCACAACGACGTGACTGAAGCCCGGCGCCGGCGCCATCGTGGCGGGGCTGATCATCTGATGGCTGGTCATCGCCCTCTCCACTCTGGTGCTTCGCCAGCATTGAACGCCCGGTGGAACTCGGCATGGTCGTGGGACTGCATCAGGTGCGCCTGGGTCATCGCTTCCAGCTCAAGCGAACCGTGCAGGTCCATGTCGGCCTCACGAGTCAGTAACACCTTGGTCGTCTGGTAGGCGAACGTGGGACCGTTCACGATTCGTTCGGCCAACTCGTTGGCTACGTCCATCAGGTCCTCAGGGGCGACGCAACGGTTCGCCAGCCCAATTGACAGGGCGTCTTCACCAGTGACTGCATCGCCGAACATGAGCACCTCGGTCGCTCTACCCAGGCCGATGAGGCGAGGCAGGAGATAGCAGGTCCCCATATCCCCGCCGGACAGACCGACGCTGGTAAACAGGAATCGGAACTTGGTCCTCGGTGTGACGATCCGAAAGTCGGCAGCCATAGCCAGAACGGCGCCCGCTCCGGCCGCCGTACCGTTGACGGCGGCGATAACCGGCACCGGACACTCGCGAATGTTCTGCACGACCATCCCCGTCATCCGGGTGAACTCAAGTAACTCGCGAGGATCCATCTCGATCAGCTCGCCGATGATCTCGTTGACGTCACCGCCTGAGCAGAAGCCCTTGCCGGCTCCCGTGAGCACGACGGCGTCACAGATGTCACGGTGCGGGAGTTCCCGGAAGAGATCACGTAGGTCCGCATACGCGTCGAACGTGATCGCGTTGAGCTTCTCCGGTCGGTTCAGCGTGATGACGAGAACTCGGTTGTCGAGTTCGACATCGAAGTTCTGCCATTCCTCGGTAAATGGGCTAGAGGCCCGAAAGGGAATCTTCGGTTTCATAGTTGCAGTGTTCCTCCGTCGAGAACGATCGACTGTGCATTGACCGCCGCTGCCTCGTCTGAGCACAGATAGCTCACGGCGGCGGCGACTTCCTCCGGTTCCAATAAACGTCCGAGAGCTGACTGCGTCGCCAACGAATCCTCCGCCTCCGCAGCCGATCGACCCGTGAGTTCAACGATGTTGGCAATCGACCGATCGGTCATCTCCGTGCGGACAAACGTCGGCGAGACGCAGTTCGCAGTGACACCGCTTCCGGCCACCTCAGCGGCCACCGCCCGACTGAAGCCGAGCACCGCGTGTTTCGATGCGGTGTACGCCGTTATGTACGGGGCACCCACATGACTGGACGTTGAGGAGACGGTCACAATGCGACCCCACCCACGCTGGCGCATTGATCCCAGGACAGCGCGCGTCCAGAGAAATACTCCAGTGGCATTTACTGCAAACACGTGGTTCCAGTCGTCCAGGGACGTCCTGTGCAGGGGCGCCGACATGGAGACTCCCGCGTTGTTCACCAGGATGTCGACCGGCCCAACCTGCTCAGCCGCTGCCGCAACCGATGGTTCGTCAACCACGTCGGCCACCACCCAGTCAAAGCCTGAAGCCTCCAACACGGCGGCGTCGCGGCCGGTCACCACCACGTGGTGGCCGTCCGCGGCCAATGCCCGACTGCATGCCAGGCCAATTCCCTTCGCCCCACCGGAGACGAGGGCGACGCGCTCTGACACTATGAACGATCAACCAATGCAATGACCCGACAGGGGCTACCCGAACCGGTCACGATCGGGAGCGGGGCGGCAATTATCACCGCACCACGAGTCGGCAGACGGTCAGCGTTTCGCAACTGCGTCAGTCCGTACTTGTTGGCCCCCATGAACATCGAGTGGCACGGGAATGGTTGATCAAAGTTCATCGCACCACCTGCGTCGGTACCTACCGTCTCGACGCCCCATCCCAGGATGTCAGTCTCCTCCGAGAGGTACTTGGCCGCCGCCGGGGTGGCTCCCGGGGTGTGTGGGCCCTCGTCGTCGGCGTTGTCAAAGGCCTCCGGGTCGTCACCGCGACTGGACCAACCAGTCCTGAAGATCAGCCAGCCGTGTGCCGGCAAAGGGCCGTTCTCCGACTCCCATGCCTTGATGTCGTCGATATCGAGGCAGAAGTCGGGATTCTCCTGAACCTCGGCGGTCTTGTCGATTACGGCCGCCGGGCCAATGAGCCGCCGTACCGGCACCTGCGACACGTCGTCGAGACCCTTCCCGGACACCCAATGATTCGGAGCATCGAAATGGGTACCGGTGTGCTCTCCAGTCCGGAAGTTGTTCCAGTACCACATCGGTCCACGGTCGTCGTACTTGCTGATCTCCTCCAACTCGAACGATGCCGTCTGTCCGAACTCGGGAGGTAGGCCGAGAATCGGGGTGTTGGCGTGCAGCGGTGCAGTCATGTCGATCACTTCGACTGAACCGTCGACGATCTCTTCGGCCAGTGCCATTAGGTCCGCCATTGTCTTGCTGTCCTTTCGTTTCCCAATATGGTTCTTCGATCTGCGAAGTCGGAGGTGAGCGGCCCTCCCCAGCGTCTCCTACGCCTTCAGGCCCGCGGCCAGAAGTGCTCCATCCAAGGCTGTCCGATCAGCATCCTTGAGTGCGGCCTCGCGGAGGCCCTTCATCACCGCGGCCGCGTCTCCACCGGAAAGGCTCCTGGCCGCTTCCATCAGCGTGTCGAAGGTGTCCACGCCACGGTGGTACGTCTCGCCGTAACCCTTGAGGACACCTGCACAGAGAATGATCTCATAGGCGAAGTCGATATCCGTCTCGGATGCTTGACACACCGCACCCAGCCATGTGTCGATTGCAATCTGCTCCCGCCTGAATCGGAGTGTTCCGCGACGTATCGGACGGAGCGCTGCCGTCATCCGGAGCATCAAGAACCCTCGGATCGAAGTGGTGTTGACGACCATCCCGTCTCCGGCGATCAGTGCGACCAGCGCTCCGAACGCCCGCGACCCACCCAGCCGCTTGCCCAGTCGCTCGGGCATCGTGTCAGCGACTTCTTCGACTCGGGGGTGCAGGTACTCGTACACGTTGACGAGTTGGTCGGGCTCGGCACCAGCTTCGATCCGCACGCGATCGAGTCTCAACTTTCGCAACTTCTGCGTCGCGACCTGGATGGTGTCCTGATAACACATCCACAGGGCGACGTGGCGAGAAGCCTCGAGTGCGAGCTTGGCCGAGTCGTCGTCCATCGCCGAGACCATGGCCACCCGATCGAGGTAGCAGTCTGAATACCCGGCGTCCTGGTAGAGAGCCGCCCGAACGACCCCGTGCAGCAGCATCGAGTGGGCTGGCCGGGGGAACTCGTCCACGATTCGACGCGCCCGGCTCCTGAGGTCAGGGCCAACCAGCGACTCGGGATCGGAGTCCAGCAACACCTGACGCTCCGTCTCGGCGTCCCCACCCAGATCCGAGCCGGGTCGTCTCCTGTGCAGGGTGACAGGAGTCGAGGTGGAACCAGCCCCTTCGGGCTGTCCGGCCATCATCTCCGTCGCTGCGGCGAACCCTGCCCCAAAGGCGGCCAGTGATGCCTCGGCCCCTCGGCCGGACCGGACTATGGCTGACTCGTAGTCCTCTCGCTGGAACGGCATGGCGGCCGAGGCGGCGAGAGCGCCGAACAGCGAGGAACTGATGACGCTGCGGTGGTCGTCGGCCATCCGGGAGAAGTCCGCGGCGAGAACTTCCTTGGCTCCACTGCGAACTGAGGCCAACAACGCGTCGTCGTCCGCCCGTCCATCGTCGGGCGCCATCTTCTCGATCATCGAGTAGACCCGATTGGTGGACGTGATCAGCAGCGTCCGGTCCGGCGTGGTGAATCCCCGGGTGACCGAACGTGCCGCTTCCATCAGTTCCGAGGCAATCACGATGTCGACTTCGCCGGGCGTGGGAAACAGGCTGAGAACGGGTTCAAGCCGGACCGAGCCCACGCTCTCCTGGTCCGACGGGTAGATCTCGATGTAGTACACGGTGCTTCCGGTTCGCTGTGCGACTCCAGCGACGGACGTGTTCTGGGCCGTCATCCCCGCCTGTTCGGCCACATCGGTGATCCAGCCTGCGAGGGTTCCACCGCCCTCGCCACCCATGGCCAGAATGGCGATCGTTATGGGTCGCAGCCCACTCGACCACGGCGAGGGGGCGCCCAGAACCTCGGAATGCGTACTCAAGGTGTGACCGGTTCGTATCGTGCGGCGCGGCGCTCTATCCCCTTGGACAGCCGCAACGTAAGCCAATGACGAGAGCGCGCTCGCATCCGCTCGATCCACTTCGGGTTGTGCACGACCTCGGTTCTGTAGAAGGACGGACACAGGGATGCCGCATGTGCGTTCGCTCCACAGACTCCGCAACCGACGCACGAATTCAAGATGGTCGCCACCGGGCTGGTTCGCATCGGATCCGGGTTGGCTGTGATCGACAACGACGGACACCCGGAAATCCGGATGCAGGCGTGATCACCTGTGCATGTTTCCGGATCGATGCCGAAACGCTCCTCAACGACTCGATTCCCAGCCTCCACGTCCTTGACCCTCTGCGGCTTGACCCGACGCTGCAGGTTCAGTTGACACTCGCTCTGGGCCACGATGACCTTGGGGCCCTTCTCCTCGGTCGTGAGCGCCTCGATGAAGGTCTTCTTCAATGTGTCGACGTCATAGGTGTCGTTCACGGTCTCGACCCATTCGACACCGACGCCTCGAACGGCGGCCTCTATCGCATGTCTTGTTGATCGATTCGGGTTGTCAGCCTCAGACGACAGCAGATCCTGACCACCGGTCGCCGCGCTGTACGCATTGTCGACGACCACCAGAAGTTGGTCGGACTGGTTGAAGACAGCGTTGCCCACTCCGCTGGTCAGGCCGTTGTGCCAGAACCCACCGTCGCCCATGACAGCAATGGTCCGTCGCTCGGCGTCACTGGAGTTCAGCGCTGATGCACCTGCAGATCCAAGGCCGTAACCCATGGTGGTGGCGCCGATGTCAAACGGAGCATTGATCGAGAACAGATGGCAGCCGATGTCGGCGCTGATGTGATGATTCCCTATTTCCTCCTCCGCGAGCTTGAGGGCCGAAAAGATCGGTCGCTCGGGGCAGCCCGTACAGAACCCTGGAGGACGAGGGAGGACTGCGTCGACCTCGGCCCTGGGTGCTATCGGACTGGCTGGATCGGAGGGGTCTAGCAGCAAGTCGGGACGATGCCGTATGTGCTCCGGGGCGTATCGGTCGAGGAAGGCTGCAACACCACCAGTGACGACCTGTGCGGTGTACTCGCCTGCCAAGGCGAGCAGATCCTTGCCGTGGAGGATCGTCGAGCAATCGGCTCGCCGCAGGATTGCATGCAGGTTCTGCTCGATGAAGTCCGGCTGGCCCTCCTCAAGCAACAGTACGGCTTGCTTGCCAGAGCAGAACTCGAGGATCTCCTGATCCACGACCGGATATGTCACGTTCATCACGTACACAGGCAGGTCCGTGTTTCCGAATGCGTCGGAGCATCCGAGGAGTTCCTGGGCCCGGTTCAGCGTGTTGTAGAGGCCGCCCTGAACGATCAGACCGACGTCACCATCGACTGGTCCGAATGTCTCGTTCATCTTGTTCTCCACGATGAACTCGACTGCCGCCGGCCAGCGGCTCTTCACCTTCTCATCCTCGTGAACGAAGCTCGCTGGCGGAAGAACTATGCGGCCGAGGTCCCGTTTCGGATTCTCCACGGCTTCCCTGACCAACATCGCAGGTGACCTGTTGTCCCTCGCCTCGAACTGCCCATGGAGATGGCACGAACGCAGTCGCAACTCGAGCATCACCGGCGTGTTGCTGGCCTCTGAAAGCTCGAAGCCATTCTGAACCGCATTTACGATGGCAGTGAGATTGGGCCTTGGATCGAGAAGCCACATCTGCGACTTCATGGCGAAGGCATGGGACCGCTCCTGCATGATGGAGGAACCTTCGCCGTAGTCCTCGCCGACGATGATCAATGCCCCACCCGTTACTCCCCCGCTGGAGAGATTGGCGAGCGCATCCGACGCGACGTTCGTTCCCACGGTCGACTTGAAGGTCACGGCGCCGCGCATCGGGTAGTTGACCGATGCTGCGAGCATTGCGGCTGCCGTCGCCTCTGACGCTGAGTTCTCGAAATAGACGCCGAGTTCGCCGAGGATCTCATGGGCGTCACCGAAGACATCCATGAGATGGGAGATTGGGGCGCCCTGGTAGCCGCCGACGTAGGACACGCCCGCCTCGAGAAGGCCCTTCGCCACGGCGAGTATCCCCTCCCCCACGAAGGTCTCGCCGGCACCAACCCGGAGTTGTTCGACCTCTACTGCGAATGATCGCTCAGCCACCACAGAGCCTCTCTGTCATTGCGATTGATCGGATGGGCGTACGAATACTTGATGGGGTCATGCAGTACTCATCGCCGGCTCAGGCGACGGCGACCACTGCGTCGTCCCTCTCTCAGGCGGGACGCGACCATGTAACCGGAGCCACCGCCAAGACCGGGGCCCGGGTGGGTCGAGGCGCCGATGTGCCAGAGACGCTCGACACCTGTCCTATGTCCGGTCCCGATGTCGAGTGGTCGCCACGGAGCGAACTGATGGACACGACAGTCGCCGCCATAGGGGTCTCCACCCACCAGATTCCGGTTCAGACCCTCCAGCTCGCTTGGCCCGAGGACGACTCGATCCGTGACGGCACTCCCGATGTTGGATATGTAGGGCCCGAGTCGCGTCAGGACACGATCGGCGAACGCATCTCGAGTCGCCTCGGCCCAGGATCCGTCGCCGGGCTCGATCTCTCCAGCCTCATCGCCCCTGATCTTGTTTGGTAGTTCCTGAAGCTGAAGCCAGAGCAACCCAGCTCCATCGGGGGCGCGACTCGGGTCCACCGTGACGGGTTGTCCCACGGCGATCGTTGGGTGCGCTGGCAGGAGCCCCCTCCAGGCAGCGTTGACCGATGCCGACAGGGAGTCGAGACCGTCCAGAACATGGACGATCGCGACCTCACCCAGTTCCTCGTCCACCCATCGGGGCGGCTCACTGAGCGCCAGATGGATCTGCATTGCGGACCGCCCGGGGGAGAATCGGTCTGCGGACTCCACCTTCCGGGGGTCAGGTGCAGCCGCTCCCAGGAGTCCCCGGTACAGGGCCGTCGGACCGACCGAGGCGAGGATCGCCCTGGCCGCCAAATGGGTCTCACCGTCTGCCGTCTCCACGCCTGTCGCCGTTCCGTTGACGACATTAATCTTCGTGACCTCGGTAGAGGTCATCACGGCCCCCCCATTGTCGATCACGATGGCAGACAGGGCCTCGACGAGTCGGATGCCGCCACCCTGAGGGATCGGCATTCCGCCACCGAGCAGTGCTGTCGTGATCACCTTGCTGATGAAGGCACTGGACGCATCATCCGGACCGAGCCCGTTGTGAAGTGCCCACGGCGCCAGAAGCGCATGGGAAACCGGTGAAGTGAAGTCGCGTCGGAGCCACCCCGATGCGGGCTCGAGGAGTTCGGCGCCGCTCGCCACCACTCCCCGAGAACCGAGTTGTCGGAGCGCCTTCCATCCGAACTTCAATGCCGACCTTCGCCAGAAGTCGGTTCCAAGCAGTCCGAATGCAAGATCCACCTTTGAACCGAAGTCGGCCATGGTGGTATCCCAGGCTTCACGATCCCCCAACCGGGAGAACATCGCACCGGTCTCCTCTGGGTCCGTCGAAAGCACAGCGGAGCCGTCCAGGCAGGCGACGCCAGTCGGCTTGTCGGTGTTCAGATACCTCACGCCGCGCTTGGTGAGCTCAGGTTCGAGCTCACCGTAGGCTGGCCCACCGACGAACAGCGGATGCCAACTCGAGAGCAACTCGACGGTGTAGCCATCAAAGACCTCGGCGTCAGTACGGATCGCTCCACCTAGCCGGTCATCGGCCTCGATCACCGTGACCTGCCATCCGTCGAGCGCCAGCAGTGCAGCACCCACGAGACCGTTGATCCCACTACCGATCACAATGGCGTCAGAGGCCATACGTCCGGTCCTCGGGCAAACGCTAGTGAGACGGTGGCTCAGACGGCCCGTTGGCTGGGAACACGCACGCCCTTGGCCTCGAGGCGCGGCAGCACCTCTTCAGCAAAGTACGGCAGTTCAGCGTTGTAGTTCATGAACGACAGGGTCATCCCGTCGAAGCCCGCCTTCGCAAACTTCTCAATCTCGTCGGCGACCTGATCGGGGTTGCCGATCACGGGACAGGAACCGTGTCCCGCAGCGAAACGGCCGCGGAACATCTCGAGCATCTCCGAAGTGAACGACTGGGCATGCAAGCCCTGCAGTTCCATCAGGTTGTCGACGGCATCCCAATCGGCCTGCTCATCGGCGTAGTAGTTAAGAAAGTCCAGGGCTTCCTGCTCGGTGGGGCGTACGACGCAGTGGCCGAGGGTCAATACTCCAGACTGGCGGCCGTACTTCTCGAGAGCATTCTTCTTCAGGGCAGGGACGAGCTCGAGGCCGTCCTCGGGAGCACCCACGATCGTGAACACGAAGTTGGCGTTGCGCGCCGCAAAGTCCCGACCCTGGTCAGAGGAACCAGCATTGAGGATTGGCACGCCGCCGCCCACCGGCTTTGGCATGCTCTCGACGTGCTGGAGTTGGAAGGCATCACCCTGCCAGTCGAATGGCTCGTCGTCACTCCAGATCTTCTTCACGATGTCCAGCCACTCCTGTGCAAAGGCGTAGCGATCATCGTGTTCTTCGGGCAGACCGATTCCGAAGGTGTCATATTCTGGCTTGTTCCACCCGGCAACGACGTTGATTCCGGCTCTTCCGCTCCCGATCTGGTCGATGGTGGCTATCTGCTTGGCAGCCACGATCGGGTGGTTGCAGAACGTGTGCGTCGTGGCGAAGATCGTTATGCGCTCGGTGGCAGCGAGCAGGCCGCCAGCCCATGTGATGGTCTCGAGGACGCTGCCATGAAAATTGGTGTCGCCGCCATACCCGATCCACCGGGCGATCGGTAGCAGGAAGTCGATGCCAACCTCATCAGCAAGCTGGGCAAGTTGGAGGTTGTCCTCCCAACTAGCACTCCAACGGTCCGGTGCCTTCGTCACCGCCAAGCCGCCCGAACAGTTGGCCGAGAATAGGCCAAGCTTGAATCCGATTCCGTCAGTTAGAGCCTGAGTCACGATGTCTCCTCCGGTGTCAACACTCTCGAGCACGACTGGAGAATCCTGTCGCCGCTCGTACATGCAGGTACTGTGACGCCCCTATGACGCCATCCCAGAAGCACTATGGCAGAAATGGTGGCGGTCGTCAAATTATCGACACTTTTCGGACAAAGGCTGACTTGGGTCGGCTCCAATGAGCTCGACTCCCCGCACGTACACCACCCGCGACTACACGATCACCATCTACGGGGCATTCGCGCGCGACTTCGATGACTGGCTGGCGGTAGCGGATCTGCTCAAACTGCTGGATGTCGCCGGCGTTGACCTGCCGGTCGCTCGGTCAGCGATCGCTCGCCTCAAGAAGGCAGGTCTCCTGGTCTCCGAAAAACGTGGCGGCCGGGCGGGCTACCAGGCCTCGGACCAACTTCTCGCGGTGCTGCTCGACGGTGATCGTCGGTTGTTCGACGCACCCGGAGCGACAGATGACATCGACAACTGGGCGATCATATTGTTCAGCATCCCCGAGTCCCAGCGCGAGAAGCGCCACATCATGCGAAGTCGCCTGAGCTCATTGGGCTTCGGTCCAGCCAGCCCCGGAGCCTGGCTTGCTCCAGCGAAGGCCGCTCCTGACGCCAGACGCATGCTCGAGCGGTACGGGTTGACGAAATATGCCTCGATGTTTGAAGGGCGTTACGCAGGATTCGACAGTCTTGAGGAATTGGTCCATCGCACCTGGGATATGGGGCCGCTCGGCGAGGAGTACCAGGATTTCTTCAGCCACCACCAGGGCACACTCGGGAGGTGGCAGACCAAGGCGCCCAGTGGTCGAATTGCCGAGGAGAACTGGCCCGAGGCATTCGTGGACTACATCCGCCTCCTGCAGGACTGGCGACAGATCGTCTTCCGCGACCCGGGCATGCCCGATGCCGTGACCCCGTTCGCCGAAATACGATCAGACGCCTTCTTCCTCTTCAGCCGGCTGCGTTCTCGCCTGGAGGGACCCGCAAGGGTGTACCTCGCATCGGTACTGGATTCTGCTGGCGGATAGGTCGCCAACCCATGGCCTGCGTACCTAATCCTTGACGACCGTAATACTTTCGTGATATACCGACCGATGCCTCTGCACGTGCAGGAGCACGATGGCGTGTCAACGCCAAGGAAACGGGAGGGGAGTTCTCATGCGGCTTCGTGAGTATGGATGGCGATTGATAGCGGTACTAGTTGTCTTGTCGCTGGCGGCGGCAGGATGTGGTGACGACAGCGGCGAGCCAACCGCATCGGAGGCCATCACTACCGATACGGGGGGCTCCACAGGCGGCGGAGAGTCGGCAGAGCCCGACGAGGGCGCCGAGCACCACGAGTCCGCAGAGCCCGACGAGTCCGCCGATGCCTCTGCCGGGGGTGACGTTGCGAGTGAGGAGGCTGCCTCGCCGATCATCATCGGGGCGGCGATCGATCTCACCAGCAACATGGCGCCTTTCGATGCACCGGCGCTGGCAGCCGCCAAGATCACGATCGCGAATATCAACGCTGCCGGAGGCATCGGTGGTCGACAGATTCAACTCGAAGTAGTCGATACCGAACTTGACCCTGCGCAGACCAAGGCCGCTGCCCTGGATCTGCTTGATCGCGGCGCTGAGATCCTGATCACCACCTGCGATGTCGACTTCGCCACTCCGGCTATCCAGGAGGGGATCAACGCAGGCGTGTTGACCGTGGCACCTTGCATCGGCACCGACCAGATGGGGCCGTCTCGCTTTGGCGACGTCGGACGGCTGGCATTCACCATCGGCAATCTTGCCCAGGATGAGGGTGCTGTGCTGGCCGAGCACGCATATGCACAGGGTCTGCGAACGGCAATCGTCGTCCCGGACAACCTCCTCGTGTACTTCCAGAACGTGTGTGACGCCTTTTCCCTGCGCTTCGAGGAGCTCGGTGGTGTGATCGCCTCCAATGAGGGGTTCACGTCCTTCGACGGGTCGGTCAACAACCTCGCCACGGTCGTGACCGGCGCGGGCGACGCCGACGTCATCGCCCTGTGCACGTTCCCGCCGGACATCACCACGGCAGTCAGCGGAATCCGCAGCGCCGGCGTGGACATCTCCATCTACAGTCCCTGGTCCGGTGACGGGACCTTCTGGCACCCCGAGGGTCTGACAAACTTCACCTTCTCGGCCTACGCCTCGATTTTCGGTGACGATCCGAGCGCCGAGGTCAATGACCTGATCGCGGCAATGACGGATGCTGGTTCAGCGCCCGGAACTGGCGGGTTCCTCACTGGTGCTGCAGCGATACAAGCAATCGCCGCGGCAATCGAGCAGGCCGGCACCACCGACGGCGAAGCCCTGGCCGACCAATTCGAGTCGTTCGACGGCCTCGCCACCATTTCTGGCGACATCACCCTGTCACCCCAACTCCACACCGTCACCGGTCGCGAGTACCGAATCATCACGGTGACAGACGGCGTTCCGGCCTTCGTCGAACTCATGGCAGCGAGCTCACCTGCCCGGTGATAGGAACACGATCGTCTCACCTCGACGCTGATGCCCTGAAGGTACGCGGCCTCTGCCGTGCATTCGAAGGCATCCTTGCTCTCAGCAGCATTGACCTGACGGTGCGTCGGGGTGAGCTGGTCGGATTGATGGGGCCGAATGGCGCCGGAAAATCAACTCTCGTAAATCTGATCACGGGCTTCGATGCTCCGACCGAGGGTCGGATCCTTCTTGGTTCCGTGGACGTGACGGGTTGGTCCCCCAGGCGTCTGGCCAGTGCAGGTATGTCCCGCACGTTTCAGCACGGGCACTCATTCCCGATGCTGTCTGCACGCGAAAATGTCGAGGTGGCCGCTCTCGGGGTCAGAATCAACCCGACGGCGGCCAGAACTCAGACCGACGAGATCATCGAGCTTCTTGATCTCGGCGACTGGGAGGACACGCTTGCTGGGACTCTCTCACACGGCCTGGAACGCCTCGTCGGAGTAGGCCGAGCGCTTGCCACCCAACCCTCGTTTCTCCTCCTCGACGAGCCAGCAGCCGGCCTCAACGAAGTGGAGGGCGAGTTATTTGCCTCCGTGCTCGAACGCATCCGGGCCGAGCGTAATCTTGGGATCATTCTGATTGACCACAACGTCCCATTGATGATGCGGTGCTCCGATCGGGTTCACGTCCTCAGCCAGGGAACGACGATTGCCGAGGGAACACCAGACGGGATCAGGACTCATCCGGTGGTCGTCGAGGCATACCTCGGCGTCACCTGACCGTCCATGCCCCCGTCCCCCACGTCAGGCGTCCCCCCGATCCTCGACGTCTTGGACGTCGCTGTTGAGTACGGCGGTGTCCCAGCCCTCAGCGGTGTGTCTCTGAGCATCGCTCCCGGCGAAGTAGTGGCCATCGTCGGCCCCAACGGCGCTGGAAAGAGCACGCTGCTCAAGGCAATCATGCGTGTAGAGCCACTCAGTAGTGGCGACATCATCTGGCGGGGGAACTCCCTCATACCTGCGACCCCCGACAAGGTGGCCCGATCCGGAATCGCATATGTACCCGAGGGGCGCCATATTTTTGGGGAACTCACGGTCGAGGAGAATCTCCGACTCGGCGCCATCTCACGCCCATCTTCCTCGACAGATCTTGCCGAAGCACGGGGGTGGGTGGCCTCCCTCTTCCCTGTCATCGCCGAGGGGAGAAACCGTCATGCCGGGTTGTTGTCAGGCGGTCAGCAACAGCAGTTGGCTATCGCCCGGGCGCTCCTGGCAGATCCCGACCTTCTGCTCCTCGACGAACCGTCGCTGGGCCTGGCCCCGTTGATCATCGATGCCGTCTTTGAGTCCATAGCGGAGATTCGCGACGCAGGAACAGCTGTACTCCTGGTCGAGCAGAGGGCCCAGAAGGCAATGGAGTTCGCCGATCGCTCCCTTGTCCTGGCTGGGGGTCTGATCGCTGACAGGTTCGGGGACGGTCGAGCGATCGACCAGGACCGTGTCCGCGCCGCCTACTTCGATCACAGTTCCAGCCAGGACGCGGACGGATGATCTATTTCCAGTACCTGGTCGACGCCGTGGGCATCGGCGTCCTCTACGCCCTTGTCGCTCTCGGCCTCGGTCTTGTCTTCGGCGTCATGCGCCTTGTCAACTTCGCGCACGGTGAACTCCTGATGGCCGGCGGCTACACGCTCTTCCTGACGGCGTCGTGGCCGACGCCCACACGTCTGGCCGCCGTCGCCCTCGTCGTGACCATCCTGGCGTTGCTGATCGAGCGCCTCGCTCTGCGGCCGCTGCGCGGCGCTGCTCCGACCACCACGCTCATCATGACATTCGCCGTCAGTTTCCTTCTGCGGAGCATCGCTCAGAAGAAGTGGAGCACACAGGGCAAATCGATGGCCCTGTTCGAGTGGATGGCACGACCAGCGTTTGAGGTCGGCGACATCAAGGTCAGCATCGTCACGCTCATGGCAATTGGCATCGGAGGAGGCCTACTGGTGGCAGTCTCACTGCTGCTGACCAGGACCCCGATCGGCCTACAGATGCGCGCAACTGCGATGGATCCGATCATGGCCCAGACCCTTGGTATCCGCGCTGAACTGGTCGTACGGGGCGCCACGGTGCTCTCGGCACTGTTGGCCGCTGCAGCGCTGTTTCTCTTCGCCCCCCAACGACCAGTCGTCACCCCGGAGTACGGGCTCCTCATCACCCTGATTGCGCTCGTCGGCATCGTCGTCGGCGGTATGAACCGGCTGGCGGCCTCGGCGGCCGGCGGGTTCGCCGTGGGCTTCGCCGGCTCGATGGTGTTCAGCCTGCTGCCACGAGGACAGCGTGTCTTCCTCGACTCGGCCGTATTCGGCCTGGTCATTGTGGTGTTGCTATTCCGACCTCAGGGGTTGTTCGAATCAATGAGGAAAACGTCACGACTATGAGTGGAATCCGGTCGCTACTGAAACCGGCCCTGATGGGCCCGATACTCCTCGTGTTGACCGTCGCGCTCTCGTCCAACCTGTTCCCAGCGAACATCAAACTCCAGTTGCTGGCGGCGCTCGTGAGCACAGCCATAGTGGTGGGGATCTACGTCTTCGTCGGCAACTCTGGCGTGGTCAGCTTTGGCCAGATCAGTTTCACCGCCATAGGCGCCTTCGGTGCCGGCATCACGTCAATGCCATCGCCCCAGAAGGCCACGGTCTTTCCTGAGTTGTTCCCGATCATTCGAGAAAACGCGCTCGGCAACGTCAGCACGTTGGTGCTGGCGACGCTTCTGGGTGCGATCTTCGCATTGGTGGCTGGATCTGCGTTGGTGAGATTGAGCGGTCTCGGGGCAGGGATCGCCATGCTCTCACTGCTGGTCATCACCCGAAACGTGTTGCGGAACTGGGACCGCGTGGGGCCCGGCGCAAAAGCGATCCCCGGCATCGAGCAGTCCACCGGTCTGGTGCAGGCCACCGCTTCCCTGATCCTCTGCATCATTGTTGCTTACTCCTACCAGATCAGCAGGTGGGGACGCCGACTCCGCGCATCGCGCGAAGACGCTCCAGCCGCCGCAGCAGCGGGCATCTCCCAATACCAGGAGCGGCTGATCGCCTTCGTGGTCAGCGGCGCACTGTGCGGCTTTGCCGGCGGGGTCTATGTCCACCTGCTTGGCAGCGTGACCACCGAGGAGGTCTACATCAGGCTGACGTTCCTCACGCTTGCAATGCTCGTGATCGGCGGCATGGGCAGCCTCTGGGGCGCAGTCGTCGGCGGCCTCTCAGTGAGCATCATCAACTCGATCCTCTTCGAGGCCCAGAACGGCATCGAGGTTGGCCCGCTCACCCTGACTCTCCCCAGGGGCACCAGCGACATGGTTCTCGCCAGCCTTATGGCCCTCACGTTGCTGTGGCGGCCGACCGGGTTGACCCTCAGCCGAGAGTTCTCTCTCCCTCGTCGAAAGTAGCCGCGTACGTGCCGCCACCTACGAGCGGTACAGCGCCCGAGAGATGATCGTGAGTTGTACCTCGCTGGCACCCTCGTAAATCCGAGGCGCCCTGACATCTCGGTACAACCGTTCCATCAGATGATCTCGCTGAAGACCGGCGGCGCCATGAAGTTGCACCGCAGCGTCAATTACCAACTGTGCTGCCTCGGTTGCATGGAGTTTCGCCATGGACGACAACAGCGTGAGGTCCTCGGCAGGCGAGCCATCGTCAGAGCGCAGACCTCGCCGGTCGTAGGCGCGCGCCGCCTCACGCACGGAGAGGCGTGCGGTATGGACAGACACAGCCATTGATGCGACCTTGTGAGCCACGGCTTGGAGATCGGCCAGGGGGCCCCCGAAGGCCTGTCTCTGCGAGGTGTGTGCGATGGTCGCGTCGAGCGCGGCCTGGGCCATGCCGACAGCGAACGCTCCGACACTCGGCCGAAACAGGTCGAGAGTCTGCATTGCGACCTTGAAGCCACCCCCCGCCACGCCGAGTACCTCGTCGTCCGTCACGAATACATCATCGAATGTGAGTTCTCCGATGGGGTGGGGAGACAACATATCGATCGCTCGGCCACTGAGACCCTCAGTGCCGCCAGCCACACAGAAGGCAGTAATTCCTCGGGCGCCGTCGTCGCTGGTACGGGCAAAGACTGTGTATACGTCGGCGTCGGGGGCATTCGAAATCCAGGTTTTCGAACCATTGATCCGATATCCACCCGGGACTGCTTCGGCACGCAGACTCATGGCTGCTGCGTCCGAACCGGCGGTCGATTCGGTCATGGCAAAGGCCGGGATGACACTCCCGGCACAGACTCCGGGCATCCACCGATCGACGATCATCGGAGTGCCCGACTGGAGGATCGGGTATGACCCGAGGCCCTGCATCGCCAAGGCTGTCTCCACTGCAGTGTTCTCGCGGGCTAGAGCTTCACGAAGCAAACAGAGGTCGATGGCAGATACCTCGCTGTCATGAACGCCCCCAATGCTTTTGGGAAAGAGACGAGCAATCAGACCGGCCGCACCCATTTCCCTGATGACCGGCCGATTCAGCTCTCCGTGAGGAGACTGTTCGACCATTGGTCCGAGCACCGTTCGACATATCTCTCGCGTATTGTCGTACAGCGTTGATTCTTCGGCGCTCAGGAGCATCGTGGTTCCGTCCAACTCAGTCAGTCGTTGGTCGGGTCAAGGTCGACTCATCGGTTCATGAGGCTCACTGCCTCCTGCTCGCGGCGCCGAGCAGTGCGGCCCGACAGATACTGGACTGGCCAGTCGTGGAGTTCATAGCCCTGATCAATGGCCGCGTTGAGTGTCCAGTACGGGTCCACCAGGTGCGGCCGAGCCATGAGGCACAGGTCGGCTCGGCCGGCGAGAATGATCGTGTTGGCGTCGTCGATGCTCGACACTGCGCCCACGGTCATCGTCGGGATACCTAGCTCATTCCGGATGCGGTCGGAGTACGGGGTCTGGTAGAGACGGCCAAACTCAGGATCCTCAGCCGGGTCCACCTGGCCTGTCGAGACGTCGATGATGTCGACCCCGATCGCTTGAAGGGCTGCAGCGAGCTCCACTGCATCGTCACCACCAAAGCCGCCCTCGACCCAGTCCGTGGCCGAGATCCGAACGCTGAGCGGTCGGTCGTCGGGCCACACATCGCGCACCGCTTCGATGACTGCGAGCGGGTACCGCATCCGATTGGTGGTACTACCGCCGTATGAGTCGGTGCGGTGGTTCGTTATCGGCGACAGGAAACTGGAGAGGAGGTAGCCATGGGCTGCATGAATCTCGATGAGGTCGAACCCTGCCTCAGCCCCACGTTGGGCAGCATCGACGAACTCGGTCAGCACCAGGTCAAAGTCTTCGGACCCCATCTCTGCCGGAACGACGTTCACGTCGTAGAGGGGGATGGCCGATGGGGCCAGCAGATCCCAGTTGTTCTGATCCAGTGGGCGATCCATGCCCTCCCACGCAACCTTCGTCGAGCCCTTCCTCCCGGCATGGCCCAACTGCAAGCCAATCGCAGCACCCGAGTTCCGGTGGACGAAGTCGGTCACACGTCTCCATGCGGCCTCCTGCTCAACGTTCCACAGACCCGGGCAGCCAGGAGTGATACGGCCCTCCGGGGAAACACAGGTCATCTCGGTCATGACCAGACCGGCACCACCGACAGCGCGGCTTCCGAGGTGGACGAGGTGCCAATCCGTCGGCAGGCCATCGACGGCGCTGTACTGCGCCATGGGTGAGACGGCTATCCGATTCTGGAGCCGTAGTCCACGCAACTCGAATGGGTAGAACATTGGCGGAGTGGCCGGGTCGTCGGGGCGGACGCTGTCGGGTACCGACGTGTGGAACCACTCGAGGGTCTCGCGTGCGAAGTCGACGTCCCTCAGGAAGAGGTTGTCATAGGTAATGCGCTGGCTTCGGGTAAGTAGTTGGAAGGTGAACTGCTCACTCGGTAGGTCGACGTATCGCTCAGGATGCTCGAACCAGCGTTGGCTGGTGGCAGCTGCGCGCTGGAGGCTGTCAGCCTGAGGCCGCCTCTTCTCCTCGAACGCAGAGAGAACATCACTCAGCGGTCCATCAGTGGCCCCGATCTCCTCGGCAAGGGCTATGGCATCCTCCAAGGCGAGTTTTGTCCCCGAGCCAATTGAGAAGTGAGCCGTGTGGGCAGCGTCACCGAGCAGGACGACATCACGATCTCGATACTTCGCACTCCAGGAAGCGTTCTTGATGGTGTTGAAGACCAGCCATTGTGAGTTGTTGCCAACGAGTCCGCTGCTGTCGAGATGCTCCCGGAAGATCTCCTCGCAGAACTTCTTGGCAGCTTCGTCCGTCTCTCCGACCCTGAACGGCTGGAGATCGCTTCGAGACAAGCCGGCTGCTTCCCACACTTCTGGTCGGGTCTCGACGATGAAGGTGCTCTGGTCGTCCGAGAAGGGATAGACGTGGGCCTGGAACAGGCCCCACTCCGTCTCCGCGAAGAGGAAGGTGAACTGTTCGAACCGCCTGTTCGTCGCGAACCAGATGTACTTCGCATCACCGGGCGTAAGCGTGGGCTTGAATTGATCGGCCAGTTGAGTCCTCACCATCGAACTGAGACCGTCGGCCCCTATGACGAGATCCACCTCTGGGACGGCATCGAGGACATCATCGACGTTCGTGATCTCGGCCTCGAACCTGACATCGACACCGACCTCACGAGCACGTTCGGACAACATCAGGAGGAGGCGCTTGCGCGACAACGCTGCGAACCCGTGGCCGCCGGACTGGAGTGTGCGTGACCCATGACGGACGTCCATCGTGGTCCAGTACGACATCTCCGTCTCGATGCTGTCAAAGACCATTGGGTCAGCCTCGCGAAGGTTTTCCAATGTCTCGTCGGAGAAGACGACGCCAAAGCCGAACGTGTCGTCAGCCCGGTTCCGCTCGAAGACCGTCATGCGGCCCGTGCCGGCCGTGTGGAGCAGGATCCCAAGCAACAGGCCAGCAGGGCCACCGCCAACACACGCGACTTCAAGGGGCGCCGAACGATTGCTGGTGGGTGGCATCCAGCCACTATATCACGGCCTGTCGACGGTCGTAATAGAACCGACCTATCTACGCCACCAGGCACTATCCTCATCCCATGTCCCAGAGAGACGGCCTCACTCGATCCCACCTTGGACGACTCGTGCCTGCCGCCGGCACCTGGCGGATCGACCCGTGTCACAGCCATGTTGGTTTCGTGACACACCATCTCCTGACCCCGATTCGCGGCAAGTTCGCTGAGTTCGAGGGTGAGATCGCAATCGCAGACGACCCCTTCGCTTCCGTGGTCAACGTCTCGGTCGTGGTATCCAGCCTCGACGTGGGTAATACCAAGGCCACCAAGGCGGCATTGGGCGAGACACTGCTCAACTCCGACGACTACCCGGCGATGGCTTTCGAAAGTACTGGGATCACCGGCACCCAGCAGGAGGGATGGACCATCACCGGTGATCTGACTCTGACCGGGCAGACCCGAGTGCTGGAACTGCATGCCATCTTCCACGGCGCCGTCGTCCACCCCTATACCCAGGAGGCGACGATGAGCCTGTCGGCAACCGGACGCTTTCGCCGATCCGACTTCGGAATCGACGCCAGTTTCCCCATCGATGACGCTCCGGGGGTCTTCGTCCTGGGCGACCAGATCGATCTGGTACTCGAGGTCGAGGCCAACCGGATTGAAGATGCCGAATAGCCAAGACGGTCGACAAGGACCGTCCCCGAACTCGAGCCTCGACTTCCGCCTTCCGCCCCACCTCGAAGAGCTTCAGGAGAGGGCGCGCCAGATCGCCGCCGACGGCGTCGAGATCCATGGGCGGCACAACGACTCCTGGATAAACGGGTACTCGAAGGAGTTCGCCAGACTGCTGGCCAGAGAGGGTTTCATCGGGATGGGTTGGCCCCCTGAACATGGGGGCCGGGGCCGGCCTCCAATCGAACGCCTCATCGTGGCCGAGGAGATGATCAGTGCTGGTGCCCCCATTGCCTCCATGTGGTTCGCCGACCGGCAGTTCGGTCCGACGATCATCGCTTACGGGTCCGAAGACCAGAAGGCCAAGTACCTCCCGCAGATCCTGACGGGTGACTCGACCTGGTGCATCGGAATGAGCGAGCCCGAGGCAGGGTCCGACCTTGCGGCATTGAGGACCTCAGCCAAACGTGATGGAGACGAATGGATCATCAACGGCCAGAAGATCTGGACAAGCTTCGGCGCCGTTGCCGACTACTGCTACCTGATCTGTCGCACTGATTCAGCGGGGCCGCCCCATGCGGGAATCAGCGAGATCATCGTGCCGATGGATACGGCAGGAATCGAGATCCGACCCATCACCGACATGACGACCAACCGGCACTTCTGCGAGGTCTACTTCACAGACGTGCGGGTCCCGACTGAGAACCTTGTGGGCATTGAGGGCGACGCCTTCAAACAGACGATGGTCCAACTCATTCACGAACGTGGCGGGATCGATCGACTGGTCTCGAATCGAGCCATGTTCAACCATGCCGCCTCTGTCGCTGATACGACCGACCCACTGGTTCGTCAGGAACTGGCGCGTCTCGAGACCGAGTATCGACTGGGTCGATTGCTGGTGTACCGCGAGGTGCTCGGACAGGCGCCGGCAAATTTCAGTGCTGCGACCAAGGTGTTCTGCACCGAACACGAGACTCGTGTCGCAGACTTTGCTACCAGAACCCTCGGGGCCGAAATGATGTTGTTCACAGAGTGGACCAACGGAATGCTTTACGCACCGGGCTACACGATCATGGGCGGAACCTCAAACGTGATGCGAAACATCCTTGGTGAACGAGTTCTCGGACTCCCACGGGATCCTCGCCGCTGACGCCGCACGCATCTACAGCAGCACCACGGACTCGCTGACCCCGTCGCGCTTGACTCCTCGGTACCAGTTCCCCGCTACTGGCCCCGTCGGGAGGACCAATTCAGACCCCACCGGGGTGGTCGTCCTCGCACGGATGGCACTCCACGGCCAAGGTGGCGTGGGCCACGCCGTGCCCGGCCAGCAGTCCCTCCAGTTCGCCGGCCACCAGTTGCGCGTCGTGCAGCGTCTCGACGTCGACCACCACATGGGCGCTCAGGGCCACCGTCGTCGAGTCGACCGACCAGACGTGCAGGTGGTGGACGCCGCCGACCTGTCGGTGGTCGGAGATCGCCTCGGCCAGTGCACCCGGGTCGATGCCCGACGGGGTGCCCTCCAGCAGGATGCGGGTCGTCTGACGAACCAGCCCCCCCCCGGTCCAGACCAGGAGGCCGGCAATGGGCAAGGCCACCAGGGCGTCGATCCAGTCGGGGCCGCCAATGGCCACGGCCGTTCCGGCGACGACCACGCCGAGTGACCCGGCGGCATCGCCGACCAGATGGAGCGCCGCGCCCCGGACGTTGTGGCTCCGGTCGCCTGTCCGGTGCAGCAACCAGGCGCACCCGCCGTTGACCACCAGGCCGGCCACACCGAGGGTGGCCACTCCCCACCCCGAGACCTCCGGCGGATCGCCGAGCCGTTGGACCGCCTCGACCACCACCCATGCCGCGGCGGCCAGCAAGAGCACTGCGTTGGCCAGCGCTCCCACGACCTCGACCCGGCGCAGGCCGAACGTGTAGTCGTCGGTCGGTCCGCGAGAGGCCACCGCCTGGGCCACGACGGCCACCAGGAGGGCGACCACGTCTGATCCCTGGTGGCCGGCGTCGGCCAGCAGGGCCAACGAAGAGAACGCCGCGGCGCCGACGATCTGGACGCCCAGCAGCCCGACGTTGGCCAGCAGCGAGAACCGGAGCACACCGGCCGAGGCGTGCGACGCGTGCCCGTGGCCGCCGCCATGCGTTCCAGGCCCCACGCGCCTCCTCCCGACCGGCAGGTAACCGTGCCGTTCCGGCGACCAGTCTGACCGCCGGGAGTAGGTTCGGCGACCATGTCGACCAGGGCGTCCTTCCGCTTCGACCGGCCGGGCTGGTACGAGCAGGTCCACGAGGAGGTCGTCGACCCCGACCGCCGAATCGTCGACCCCCACCACCACCTGTGGACGATGCCGGGCGCCGACTACCTGCTCGACGACCTGTGGGCCGACACCGGGTCGGGCCACCGCGTCGAACAGACGGTCTTCGTGGAGTGCCACGCCTCCTGCCGTGACAACGGGCCCGAGCACCTCCGACCGGTCGGCGAGACCGACTTCGTGGCCACCATCGCCGAGGCATCGGCGACCGGGCCAGGGGCAACCATCGCCGGGATCGTGGCCCACGCCGACCTCCGCCTGGGCAGTCCGGCCGACGGGCGCCTGGACGAGGTCCTCGACGCCCACGTGACGGCCGGCAACGGGCGCTTCCGGGGGATCCGCCACGCCATCTCCCACCCGCACCACCCGGAGGTCCTGGCCATCCCCGGTGGGGCACCGGCCGGGCTGGCCCACGACGAGGCGTTCCGGGCCGGCGTTCGACGCCTCGGCGAACGGGGCCTCACCTACGACAGCTGGCACTACCACTACCAACTCCCCGAGTTCGTCGACCTCTGCCGGGCGGCGCCCGGGACCACCATCGTGCTGGACCACTTCGGCACCCCATTGGGCGTCGGCCCGTACGCCGATCGGCGGGACGAGATCTTCCAACAGTGGAAGGCCGACATCGCCGAGTTGGCGCGCTGCCCGAACGTGGTGGCCAAGCTGGGTGGGCTGGCCATGCCCGACAACGGCTTCGGATGGCACGCCGCCGAGCGCCCGCCGACGTCGGACGAGGTGGTCGCCGCCCACCGCGACCACTTCCTCCACGCCATCGACTGCTTCGGCCCGGACCGCTGCATGTTCGAGAGCAACTTCCCAGTCGACCGCCTGTCGCTCTCGTACCGGGTGCTGTACAACGCCTTCAAGAAGATGGTGGCCGACTTCGGCGACGCCCAACAGGACGCCATGTTCGCCGGCACCGCCGAGCGCGTCTACCGACTCTGACCCTGCCCACCGATCCAGGAGACCGCCATGACCGAGACCGCGCACGTGCTGTTCCCCGCCCAGCCGGGCCGAGGACCCGAGTTGCTGGACTGGCTCCGAGCCAAGCTGCCCGACACCCGTGCCCGGCCGGGCTGCGTGGACTTCCAGGTGTTCGCCATTACCGACGAGCCGGACAACGTCGTCCTGTGGCAGACGTGGGACGACCGCTCCCACCATCAGGAGTACGCCCAGTGGCGCCGCGACATCGGTGACCTCGCCGAGCGGGACGAGATGCTCACCGGCCCCACCACCTGCATCTACCTGACCGCCCACCCCGACGTCTGATCAGCGCGGCATTTGACACCCCCCCCAAGCCGGGGTGGACTCGACGGCAGGCGGGGTCGAGAGGCGGGTCCGCCCTGACGAGAGGCGGATGCCATGTCCCAGAAGATCCATGTCCTGTTCCCCTGCCAGCCGGGCAAGGGGCCGGAACTGCTCGAGATCTTTCGGGGTGGAGTACCCGCGACCCGGGAGTTCCCCGGCAACGAGGGCGTGGAAGTCCTCAGCGACGCCGACGACCCCGACACCCTCATCCACCTCCAGACCTGGGCCGACCGCGCCTCCCGCGAGGCCTATCTGGCCTACCTCGACGAGGCGGGCCTGACGGAGGTGATCGGCGCGCTCATGACCGGACCGTGGCGCTCCACCTACCTCGAGGAGCACCCGGACGTCTAAAGCGCTCCGGACTTGACTCCCCCCCCCGGCCGGGGTGGACTCGACGGCAGGCGGGGTCGAGAGGCGGGTCCGCCCTGACGAGAGGCGGATGCCATGTCCCAGAAGATCCACGTCCTGTTCCCGTGCCAGGAGGGCAAGGGGGCGGAGCTGGTCGAGATGATGAAGGAGGCGCTGGTCGACACCCGGGCATGGCAGGGCTGCCAGTCCGTCGAGGTGTACACCAACGCCGACGCGCCGGACGACGTCGTCCTGTGGGAGACGTTCGACCAGCGGTCCGACCACGAGGCCTACCTCGCCTGGCGCGTCGAGACCGGGCTGATGGACCTGCTGGCTCCCGTCCTGCGGAGCGGTCCCCAGTTCACCTACTTCGCCGCCCACCCCGACGTCTGAGACTCCGCCACTGAACTCCGGTCACCCGGAACTCCGGCCGCCCCGGGTGACCGCACTACGGTCGCCCGGGTGCCGGTCGCCATCACCCGCGAGGTCAGCCCCGCCATCGGCGACTGCGAGCTGACCCACCTCGAACGCACGCCCATCGACGTCGACGTCGCCCGGGCCCAGCACGCCGCCTACGAGGCCGCTCTGGCCGACCTGGGCTGCCGGGTCGAACGCCTCCCCGCCGAACCCGACCTACCCGACTCGGTGTTCGTGGAGGACACCGCCGTCGTGTTCGACGAGGTCGCCGTGCTCACCCGACCCGGCGCCGAGTCGCGCCGCGGCGAACGGTCCACCATCGCCGCCGCACTCGCCCCGCACCGGGACGTCGTGGCCATCGAGGCCCCGGGCACCGTCGACGGCGGCGACGTCCTCGTGTCGGGCCGCGACGTCTGGATCGGGCTGACCAGCCGCAGCGACCACCACGCCGTCGACCAGTTCCGGGCCGCGGTGGCCGACCACGGCTACCGGGTCCACGCGGCGACGGTCACCGGCTGCCTCCACCTCAAGTCGGCCGTCACCGTCGCCGGAGACGGCCTGCTGGTCGCCAATCCCGACTGGGTCGACGTCGACCAGTTCACCGACCACCGGTGCATCGCCGTGGACCCGTCGGAGCCCGGCGCCGCCAACGTCGTGCGGATCGGCGACTCGGTGCTGGCCGCCGCCGCCTTCCCCCGCACGGCCGAACGCCTCGCCGACGCCGGCCTCGACGTCCGCCTCGTCGACGCCTCCGAGCTGGCCCGGGCCGAGGGTGCCCTCACCTGCTGCAGCCTGCTCATCGGCGGCGACGCCGCATGACCACCCCCGCCCCGCTCGACGACCGGCTGCTGGGCTGGCTGCGGTACCTGCACCGCAAGGCCACCACCCCCGACGACTGGAGCCGCGAGGGACAGCCCCATCCCCACTGGGACGACCGCACCGGCGAGCCGATGCTGTCGTGGCACCGCTTCGACCTCGTCGACTCCGCCTACTCGGTGGCCCTGATGGCCGACCGCACCCCGGCGTGGCGCGAGCCCTACGCCCGCATCCTCGACGAGCTCGTCGAACGCCACACCGGCTGGTGGGCGGCGTCGGACTGGCTCACCCAGTTCGGCCCCGACCCCGACCGCGGTTCGTACCCCGACGCCTGGCGACCGCTCGTCCCCGAGGACCTCTGGGGCGACTACGACGTGCCCGGTTGGACGGCCAACGGCATCGCCCCCTACGGCGTCCAGATGGACCCCATCGCGGCGGACGGGATGCTGTTCTTCAAGGGGTTCTTCGGCCTCCTGCTCGGCCTGCACCGCCACGTCACCGGCGACGACCGCTGGAACCAACCGTTCGACATGGTGCGGGACGGCGAGCACACGTTCACGTGGACCCATTCGGGCATCGCCGCCCACCTGGCCGCCCAGTGGCGGGACCGCCCCATCGGCGTCCACTGCGAGAACACCAAGATCTGGCCCTATTGACTGAGCGGCGCCGGCCTCGGTCTGAGGCTGCACGACAACCTGCTCGGTACCGACCACCACGCCGTGTTCGACCCGTGGTGGGACCACGCCGTCGAGAACTACGTCACCTGGCACGACGGCCGTCCCGTGGCCATGGACCTCTACTACGACCCCGTCGTCGACGAGCACGTGGCCAGCCCCATGGGCCTCATGGCGCCCGTCTGGTACCTGGCGCCACAGCGACCCGACGTGGCCCGTGCGGCGTGGGAGCTGGCCGTGACCGTCACCGGCCTCGACGGGGACGACCCGCCGACGGCCGAGGCGCCGGGGCTGCTGGCCGACCCCGGCTTCGCCTCCCTGCTGGCCATGCAGACCGCCGAGTTCGACGACGGCGCCGTGAAGGACCGGATCTGGGCGGTCCTCGACGGCGTCCACGAGCCGACCGTCGACGACGACCTCGGCGAGCACGTCTACGGATTCGGCCTCGGCGAACCGCATCCCCGGGGCCAGATGAACGCCCGGGTCATGGCCGGTTGGGCGTGTTCGCCGGGCGCCTGGAGCCGCATCTTCACCGTGCCGCCCGACGACCGCTTCGCCGAGCCCACGATCGAGGGCGTCGACTTCCCCGACGTGGCGCTCAGCGAGGCCTGCTGGGACGGCGCGGCCCTGCACGTGACGGCCCGGGCCCGCAACGCCTCGTTCGCCGGACAGCCGACGTCGATGCGGGTGACCGGGCTCCCGGCGGACGGAGCGTGGACCCTGGTCGGCCCGGACGGTACGGCCCGGCCGGTCACCGCCTCCGGTGGCGTCGCCACGATCGAACCGATCGTCGACGCCGGCCACCACGAACTCCGCCGATCCTGACCAGGACGAGACCGCCGGAACGCTGTCACAGGCAGCCGGAATGCTCCTCCCGAGGGCCCGGAGAGGCCGGACCCCGACCCGAGGAGGCGAGTACGTTGGAACCCGTGACCGAGCAGTCCCCATCGGAGAAGGGCCCCGCCGACGGTCGGGTCTGGACCGCCGAGGAGCTGTTCGCCCTGCCCATCGAGGAACGGTTCGAGGTCGTCCGACAGGGCTTCGTCACCGACCCCGACGAGTACCCGCCCCACCTCCTGGAGGCGGCCCGAGTCGCCATTCGCGAGCACATCGCCGAGAACGAATCGACCGACACCGCTGACCAGTGAGCGGGCGTCGCCCGGTTCGGGTCGACCCCCGCCTCTTCGACCAGATCGACGACCTCCTGGCGTCAGAGCGGGGAGTCGACGGCGCTCCCAGCACCACCGACTTCCTCGTGCTCGACCTTCCGCCGATCATCGAGGAGTTCGCCGCCCGCTTCGACCGACTCCGTCTGGCCGTGGACGGACGTCCCGACTACCGGGTGCTCCTGGTGGCGGGACGACTCGTCCCCCGCATCCAGGTGATCGGTCACCTGGAACCCGACGGTTCAATCCTGCTCATGGACCTCCAGGCAGATCTGGAGGCCGACTGGTGAGGCGGTCGGGTTCGCTGGGCGACGGCTGACAACATCAGGGGGTGGAAGCGGTCCGGACCGACTGTGGTGCGTGCGGCACCGTCCTGGTCGACGAGGCCCGGTTCTGCCACCACTGTGGCCGGGCCGTCACCGCTCCTGCGCACGACCCGGCGACGGACGCCGGAGCGGGACTGCGGTCCGTGCTGGTCCTCGCCGTCGGAGCCGCTCTGGCCATCAAGGCCCCGGCGCTCTTCGGGGCCTCCCTCGACGGCGAGGCGGACGAGGCCGCCCGACTACTCCGCAACGTCGCTCCCCTCGTCCTGCCGTTCGTCGCCGTCCTCCTCGCCCGCCGGCACCGCGAAGTCCGACCACTCCTCATCTCGGTGGCCGTCCCGTTCGTGGTCGGAGTCGTGGCCGTCAACGCCTGGCCGAGCGAGCCCCTCGGCGACGTGGAGGTCCTCGCCGTCCTCCACCTGCCGGTCCTGCTGTGGCTGGCCGTCGGCGTCGCCCACGCCGGCGACCGGTGGCGGACCGCCACCGGCCGCCTCGCCTTCGTCCGGTTCACCGGCGAGTGGATCGCCCACCTCGCCCTGCTGGCCCTCGGCGGCCTCCTCCTCACCGGCCTGACCGCCGGCGCCTTCGAGGTCCTCGGCCTCGACGTCGACCTCGAGGAACCCATCACCGCCTGGGTCCTCCCTTGCGGAGCCGCCGGTGCCACGGTCGTCGCCGCCTGGATGGCCGACCGCCGCCTCGCTGACTCCGACGGCATCGCCCCGACCATCGCCCGGGCCTTCACCCCGTTGTTCGCGCTGCTGTTCGCCGTCCTCCTCGTCGCCGTGGCCGCCAGTGGCGACCTCGACGTCGACCGGGATGCCCTCCTCCTGTTCGACGCCCTGCTCCTCGCCGTGGTGGCCCTCCTCCTGGTGGTGGTGGCCGGCCGCGACGCCCACCTGGGCCCGACCTGGTTCGACCGGATCCAGCTGGCCACGCTGGCCTGTGCCGTCCTCGTCGACCTGGTCGCCGTCGGGGCGACCGCCGGCCGCCTCCTCGACGACGGCTTCACCGCCAACCGGACTGCCGCCGTCGGCCTGAACCTCCTGCTCCTGGCCCATCTGGCCGCCTCCGCATGGTGGGCGACGTCCGTGCTCCGGGGACGCCGGTCGCTCGACGCCCTACTCGGGCTCCAGGCCCGGTTCCTCCCCGCCTACGCCGCGTGGGCGGCCGCCGTCGTCCTCGTCTTCCCACCCCTGTTCGGCTTCGCCTGACCCCCTACGGGCCGACGGCCGTAGCCTCCGCCGGATGGACCTTCACCGCTGGGACGCCGACAACGAGGCCCTCGTCCGCGACGTGGTCGACCACGTCCTCGCCAGGCTGGACGACCAGCCGCCGATCACCCCGGCGCCGACGGCTGAGGAACTCGACGCCGCCGTCGGCCCGACCATCACGCCCGAAGGACTCGGCGCCGACGGGGCCCTGCGCGTCTACACCGACCACCTCCGGCCGGCCAGCATCCCGTGCGACGACCCCCGCTACCTGGCGTTCGTGGCCAGTGCCCCGTCGATCGCCGCCAACGCCTTCGACTTCGTGGTCAGCACCTCATCGCAGTGCGGTTCGCATTGGATGGACGGCGCCGGCATGGTCCACGCCGAGAACCAGGCACTGCGGTGGCTCGCGGACCTGGCCGGCCTGCCGTCGTCCGCCGGCGGCTGCTTCGTCACCGGCGGCACGATGGGCAACCTCTCAGCGCTGGTCACCGCCCGCGATGCCGCCAACCGCGCCCGAGCCGACCGCGGCCTGGATCGACCCACCCGGTGGGCGGTGGTGTCGTCGTCCAGCACCCACGCCTCGGTCGACTCGGCCGCCCGCGTCATGGACGTCGACGTCCTCCACGCCGAACTCGACGACGAGCTCCGACTCACCGGCCCGGCCGTCGTCGACGCCATCGCCGCCCGACCCGACGGCACCGAGGTGTTCGCCGTGGTCGCCACCGCGGGCACCACCAACGTCGGCGTGGTCGACGCCCTGGCGTCGGTCGCCGATGCGTGCGACGACGCCGGCGGCATCTGGATGCACGTCGATGGCGCCTACGGCGGAGCCGGCCTCGCCGCACCGTCGGTCCGGCACCGGTACGACGGCGTCGAGCGCTGCGACTCGCTGGTCGTCGACCCCCACAAGTGGCTCTTCTCGCCATTCGACTGCGCGGCGCTCGTCTACCGCGACCCCGAACCGGCCCGTCTCGCCCACACCCAGCACGCTGGCTACCTCGATCCCCTCACCGACCATCCGGTGTTCAACCCGTGCGACCACGCCCACGTCCTGACCCGACGGGCCCGCGGCGTGCCGTTCTGGTTCTCGCTGGCCGTCCACGGCACCGACGCCTACCGCGACGCCATCGAGCACACGCTGGCCGTCGCCCGGGCCGGACGGGACATGGTCGTGGCCGCCGACCACCTCGACCTGCTCGTCGAGCCCGAGCTGTCGGTCGTGGCCTTCACCCGTCGGGGCTGGGGTGTCGACGACTACCAGGCGTGGTGCGACCAACTGCTGGCCGACGGCGTGGCGGTCATGACGCCAACCACCTTCGACGGCGAGCCGGCCATGCGGTTCTGCATCGTCAACCCCCGAACCACCGTCGACGACCTCGCCGTGATCCTCGCCACCCTCGCCTGAGCACGCCGTCGCTCGGCCACGACCGAGTGTCACACCCCACCGGGACAGTGGGGTGACGACGACCGAGGGCGAAGGGACGGAATGACTACCGTGGAACCCGTGGCAGACCAGAAGATCTGGACGGCGGACGAACTCCTGGCCCTCAGCCCGGAGGAGCGCCAACGCCTCTTCCAGGAGCGCCTCATCACCGACCTCGACCGCGTGCCCCCGCACGTCCTCGAGAAGGTACGGACCTTCATTCGCGAACACATCGCCGAGAACGAGACGACCGACCCCGACGACGGGTGACCGGTCGTCGGCCCGTCCGGGTCGATCCCCGGGTCTTTGACCAGATCGACCAGGCGTTCGGCCCCGAGCGCGGTCCCCACGGCGAACCCAGCGCCGCTGACTTCACCATGGTCGACCTCGGTCTCGCCATCGAGGAGTTCGCCACCCGCTTCGACGACCTCTCCATCTCGCATGGAGGCCGACTGGACTACCGCACCGCGGTCGTTGGCGGTCTCCTCATCCCGGCCTTCGTGGTCACCGGACACCTCGGACCCGACGGGAGCATCGTCCTGCTCGACGTCCAGTTCGACCTGGAGGCCGGCTGGTGACCGGGCCGGTGGACCCGGTGGGTCACTCCGGCTTGGTGGCCACGAGGTACTCGACGGCGGTACCGATCCGCAGGCCGACCTCGGGGTCCCACATCGGTTCGAAGAGCCGGCGGGTCGCCTCCTCGACGTCGTCCTGGCCGCGCTCGTTGATGGCCGTCCACGTCGGACCCGCCGACAGGGTGGCCCGCACGAAGTCCTCGACCTCGGGGCCGCCCTCGATCTCGAAGCGGATCAGGCGACGCTCGCCCGGCACGAGGCCAGCCGCCTCGCACATCTCCTCGACGCGACCCGACTCGGCGATGCTCCCCAGCGCCGCCGACTGCGCCTGCTCGTGCTCCGACACCCGGGCGATGGCCACCCACCAGTCGTCCCACGCCGACGGGGCGTCCATCGGGAAGAACGACACCCCGAAGGTGCCGCCCGGCCGCAGCACCCGTGCCACCTCGTCGACGGCCTGCTGGTTCGGCCCCCAGATCCCCCGGAAGCTCGTCGCCGTGTCGAACACTCCGTCGCCCCAGGGGAGGTCGTGCATGTCGCCATGGCGGATGTCGGCCTCGGGCGTGCGGGCCCGGGCGATGTTCAGCAGGCGTTCCGAGGCGTCCAGCGCACAGACCTCGGCGCCCCGCCACGCCGCCATCTGCGCGGCCAGGCCCGACCCGCAGCAGACGTCCAGGTGCCGGCCACCCTCGCCCACCCCCGCGTCCCGGAGCACCCGGTCGAACTCCGGCCACCAGGTGGACTCCATGAGATAGGCCCAGTCCTTGGCCCGTGCACCCCAGCCCTTGTCGGCCTCTTCCCAACCCATGTCCGGCACCTCCCGCCGTCGCCTCGGCGCTCGACGGTAGCCGTGGCCCCGGGGGGGGGCAGGGAGCCAGGCTCGAAACGGACCCGGGACCGGTTGTCCCGGCCCACCGCTACCGTCGCCGCATGGGACGCATCTCGAGGACGATCACGTTGGCCAAGGTGTCGTGGCAGGTGCTGCGACGCGACCGGGAGTTGCTGGTGCTGCCGGTCCTCTCGTTCGTCGTGTCGATCGGCGTGCTGCTTGCCATCTGGCTACCCACCATGGCCGTGGCCGACCTGTCCGGCGTGGCCTCCGAGGAGGGCGGCGTCGACGCCGTGGTGGCCTTCTCCGGCCTGGCCAGCGCCCTGCTGTTGAGCATCGTCGGCGTCTTCTTCAAGGCGGCGCTGGTAGCCGGTGCCCACGAGCGGTTGTCCGGCGGTGACCCGACGGTGCGTTCGGCGATCACCCGGGCCACGAAGCACCTCGGCGGGCTGCTCCCGTGGGCGCTGCTCACGGCCACGGTCGGCCTCGTCCTCTCGGCGCTGCGGGACAGGGCCGGACGGCTCGGCCAGTTCGCCGTCAGCCTGATCGGCATGGCCTGGGAGGCCGCCTCGTTCCTCGTCATCCCCGCCATCGTCGTCGACGACCACGGGGCGATCAGCGGCCTGAAGTCGTCGGCCTCGCTGCTCAAGCGCACCTGGGGCGAGAACCTCGCCTCGCAGGTGGGCTTCGGGCTCCTCGGCCTCGCCGCCATGGTCCCGGCGGTCCTACTGGTGGTGGTCGCCGGCCCGATCGGGCTGGTCGTCGCCGTGCCGTGGGTCGCCTTCGCCGTGGTCGTCATCATCGCCCTCGGCGCCGTCTTCCAGACCGCCCTCTACCTCTACGCCACCACGGGCACCGTCCCCGATGGCTTCGAGGACGCCCCCCTCCGCGAGGCTTTCGCCACCCACTGAGGCGCCACCCAACGGAGGCACCACCCACTGGGGATCGCCACCACCCGACGCGAGGGAGCCCCGCCATGGACCTGACCACGATGTCCTACGAGGTGCGCGACGGCGTCGCCCACGTCCGCCTCACCAACGCCGACGGCGCCAACGTCGTCGGACCCGACCTGTCCCGCGACCTGCGTGCGGTCATGCTCGAGATCCAGTGGGACGACGCCGTCCGGGCCGTCTCGGTCACCGCCGACGGCAAGGTGTTCTCCGGAGGCGGCGACCTCAAGCACTTCCACGCCGCCGGCGACGCCCTCCCCCGCGTCGCCTCGGACATGCTCACCGACTTCCACGGCGGCATCTACAAGATGAACCGGATGCCCAAGCCGTTCGTGGCCGGCGTCCGCGGCGCCGCCGGCGGGGCCGGCCTGTCGCTGGTCACCGCCTTCGACCTGGTGGTGTGCGGCGAGTCGGCCAAGTTCACGATGGCCTACACCCGCGCCGGCGTCACCCCCGACGGCACGTCCACCTACTTCCTGGCCCGACACGTCGGCGTCCGCCGGGCCCTCGACCTGACCCTCACCAACCGGGTGCTGAGCGCACACGAGGCCGAGGCGTGGGGTCTCGTCAACCGGGTCGTGCCCGACGACGAGGTCGACGCCGCCACCGCAGAGTTGGCCCAGACGCTCGCCGCCGGCCCGACGTGGGCCCTCGGCCACGCCAAGCGCCTCGTCTACGAGGGGTTCGACAGCCCGCTGGAGCAGGCCGGCGAGGTGGAGGGCGTCACCATCGCCACCGCCATGGGCAGCCCGGACGGCCGCGAGGGCATCGCCGCCTTCGTCGAGAAGCGCGCCCCCGAGTTCGGCCGGGACTGACCGGCCCGACCCAGCGGGCGTCGGCCACGCCCCGGGTCAGCGAGGTCGCTCGCCGTAGTCCTCCCACGGGGCATCGCGCTCCCGGATCACCTCACGGAAGCCCTTCTCGTCGAACGCCTCCACCCACCGGTAGGCCTCCTCGGTGTGGCGGGTCACGCCGTCGAAGAAGGTGCCCAGCATCTGTGACGTCCGCAGGCCCATGTTCTCGAAGGCCTGGTTGACGAGCATCTTGTTGAGGGCCAGCTGGTTGGCGGGGATGTGGCGGAAGCGCCGGGCCTCGGCCTCCACCACCGCCGACAGCTCGTCCGGTTCGCAGACGTGCGACACCAGGCCGATCCGGTGGGCGGTCTCGGCGTCGATGGCCCGGCCGGTCAGCAGGAACTGCTTGGCGTGCTCGAGGCCGAGCCGGTACACCCACATCATCGTGGTCGGCGTCCCGAAGATCCGGCTGGGGGCGTAGCCGATGTGCGCGTCCGAGGCCATGTAGAGCAGGTCGGCGCACAGCACCAGGTCGGTGGCACCACCCACCGCCCAGCCCCGGACCTCGCCGATCACCGGCTTGGGGCACTCCCAGACCTTCATGAACCGGCGCACGTTGTTGCCCATGAACTGGTAGTCCCGCACCGGGTCCCAGGCGCCGTCGCGAGGCTCGGGCCCCTTCGCCCCGTACGGGGTCGACCAGCCCGGCTCGTCGCCGCCCGCCGTGCCCGTCCCCGTCCCCGCGGTGAGGTCGTAGCCGGCGGTGAACGTATCGCCGGCGCCGCGCAGCACGATGGCCGCCACGTCCGGGGACTTCGTCGCCGCGTCGATGCCATCGGCGATGCCCTGGATGACGGCATCGGTCAGCGTGTTCTTCTTCTCGGGGCGGTTCAGCGTGATGACGGCGATGTCGTCTCGCTCCTCGTACAGCACCGGGTCCTGGTCGGTCATGGCCGCCAGCCTCGCACGGCGGCGCGGCTGGCGTGCAGGCCGGTCAACCCGCAACCACGGCACCCACCCCGGCCAGCGTCAGCAGGAGGCCGAACCCCTGGGAGCGTCGCACCTCGTCGCCGAACACGACCCGACCGAGGGCCACGCTGACGGCCGGGAACATCGCCCCGGTCACCGCGGCGGGCAACGGGTCGGCCTGCACGGCGAAGATGTAGGTCAGCGTCGCCGCCGAACCCAGCACCCCGGACAGCGCCGCCCACATCCGGGTACCCCGGCACGGGACCAGCGCCGTACGGCTGCTCAGGGCGATGGCCACGGTGATGAGGAACCCGGCGAACCGCTGCGCGGTGCCCGGCCACGACCCGCTGGCCCCGTCGGTCTCCATCAGCACGGACAGGCCGAACCCGTAGGCCATGCCCGCCCCCGTCCCCCACAGCAGCCCGGCGCGCACCCCGCCGACGGCCCGGACGCCGGTCGTGATGAGGACCAGGCCGAGCACGGCGACCACCACGCCGGCCACCACCAGCCACGACGGCATCTCGTCGACCACCGAGGCGTACGCCACGGGGATCACGACGGTCAGCACGGCGACGAGCGGCGCCACCACGGTCGACGAGCTCCGCAGGATCCCGCCGAGGTACAGGACCATCCCGAAGCCGACCCCGATCCCCGACGCCAGGCCGATCAGCAGGTCGTCCACGACGAAGGCGCTCGGCACGATCACGACGGTGGCCATCGAGGCCAGGCAGGCCACGCCCTGGGCGACCACGGCCACGGCCAGCACCCCGGTGACCAGCGAGCTGCGGCGTCCGAAGAACTCGGAACCGCCCACGCACAGTGAGCTCAGGGCTCCCAGCAGCGCACCCATCGGCGGGACACTAGGTCCGCCCCGGCCCCTCCCCTAGTGTCCCGCCGTCGGCACCACCACCGGGAGGACGAGATGGCCACGCTGCTCGACGGAGGCATGGGCCAGGAACTGATCCGCCGGGGTTCGCCCCGCACGGCCGAGTACTGGTCGGCCTGGGCGATGATCGAGGAACCCGACATGGTCCGCGGCGTCCACGCCGACTACGTGGCCGCCGGCTGCGACGTCCTGACCACCAACACCTACGCCACCTACGCCGACCGACTCCGTCCGTTCGGGCTGGCCGACCGGGCCGAGGAGCTGTGCCGCACGGCGGGTCGCATGGCACGCGAGGCCGCCGATGCCGCTGACCGATCGGTCCGGGTCGCCGGATCGCTGCCGCCGCTCCGCCACAGCTACAACCCGGCACCCGGCGGCATCTACGGGGAACTGCGGGCCGAATACGACGAGATGGTCGACCAACTCGTCGGCGACGTCGACCTGTTCGTCTGCGAGACCATGGGCGCCCTCCACGAGGCCCGGGCCGCCACCGACGCCGCCCGGGCCACCGGGAAGGAGGTGTGGACGGCGTTCACCCTCCAGGGCGGCACCGGGCCGCACCTGCTCGACGGCACGGCCTTCGACGCGGCCTGCGACGTGCTCGGCGCCGACGCGTACCTCCTGAACTGCTGCCCGCCGGAACAGGTCGACGAGGCGCTCCCGCTCCTGCGGTCGGCCACCGACCGGCCGATCGGCGCCTACGCCAACGCCTTCCTCGACATGCCGGTCGGGTGGCGGGGCCGAGACGGAAGCCCACTGCCCGGCTCGCGGACCGACCTCGGCGCCGACCCGTACACGGCGGTGGTCATGGGCTGGGTCGAGATGGGCGCCGACATCGTGGGCGGCTGCTGCGAGATCGGCCCCGAGCACATCGCCCGCATGCGCCGGGCCCTCGACCAGCGTCCGGTCGCCTGAGTCCCGCTCAGCCGCCGGCGGGCACGTGGCGGCGCGACGCGAGGTCGTCCACGCCGATCGACGCCCGCCACGGCAGCGACATCTCGTCGGTACCCGGATCCAACGGCGTCCCGGTGCCGTCGGCCACCCGGGTCATCATGTGGAAGTTGGCGCTGACGGCCACGGCGTCGACGAGCACGTCGGCACCGGCCGCCTCCAGCACGGCTTCGCGGGCCGCAGCCATCTCGCCGGGTTCGCCATCGAACATGGCCTCCACGAGGCGCACCAGGACGGCCCCGTGGGGGATCCCGCCGTCGCCATCACCCTGCCCGGTCCGGACACCGGACACGCCGTCGAGGGAGACCCCGCCGTCGTGGTGTTCGCCGCTCAGACCGAGCAGCAGCGCGTGGCTGGTCGTTCAGTAGAAGCACTCGTTGAGCTTCGACGTCCGACCGGCCACCAGCTCGATCTGGATCCGCTGCAACGAGAACCGGTCGGAGACCACGTCGCCGAAGACCGCCGCGCCCTCCAGGTAGTGGGGCGTCGACAGGCGCGACCGGGCGGCCAGCTCGGCCGGCACCCCGGACAGGGCCCGCCAGACGTTCGGGCCACCGACGTCATCGGTCGGCACCCAGTGGAGGCGCACGGCCGCCGCCTCGGGCACGTCGCGGCCGGGCACCCCGTCGACGGGCTCGGGGAGCGGTAGCCGCTCGAGGTCGAGGGCGTCGGCGAACCGGTCGATGCAGTTGGCCTGGGCCACGACCGACACCAGCTCGACGTAGGCCAGCGGTTCGATGCCGCGCTCCAGGATCGACCGGTGCCAGTCGGCGGTGAGGGTCCCCGGATGGTTGGTGAGACGCCACACGGCGTCCACGGCGGCGGCGGGCAGCGGACGATCGGCCGGGTCGGCCCCCTCGACGTCAGGCGGTGCCTGCCAGGGCGGCATCCCGTCGGCGTCGCGGGCCCGGCGGACCTCGGCGACCATGGCGAGGCGTTCGGCGCCCGTCCACCACGTGCCGGCCCGGGCGAAGTCGTCCATGGCCTGCCGGTGGGAGGCAGCCAACTCGGGGCGCAGCGGCAGGTCGGTGGCGTACGGGGCCATGCGCCAGTCTCCCCCGACCTGCAGGCCGTCGGTCAAGCGGGCCGGAGAGCGACGGCGACGCCGCCGAGCACCAGGTCGTCGTGCCGGACGGCGCGGAACTCCAGGCCGGAGACGCCCTCGGTGCCGCCGTCGGCAGGCACGAACCGGACCTCCCCCTCGTCGAGGCGCAGCGTCGCCCCGTCGGCACCCACGCCGAGCACGGTCGCCCAGCGGGCCGCCACCCCCTCGGGATCGGCGACGGCCACGTCGAGGGCGACCAGGTCGGACACCACGTCGATCCGCACGTGGTCACGCCACGACGGTCCCGCCCACGGCCACTCCTCCCACCGGTCGGTCCGGTCCACCGACACGATCGCCCCACCCATGTCCAGGGGATGGAGGTGCAACCCGACGATCCCCGTCTCGACGGCCTCGAGCACGATGCGCACGCCGAGCTCTTCCACCCGACGCCGCACCCCGTCGAGGTCGTCGACCTGGAAGAGCACCATGTAGCCGGCGTCTCCACCCCGCCGGTCCAGGTACCGGCCGGCCGTCGTGCCGCCCCGGAACGGCGACACCAGTTCCACCAGGCACTCCCCCACCGGGAACAGGACGTTGTTCAGGCCGAAGGACTCGACGCCGTGGTCGCGCACGCACGCTTCGACCCCGAGGGCTCGGGCCACCTCGGCCTCGACGGCGGCCAGGTCCCGGACGACCAGGGCCACCTGTCGGAGTCGAACCCTCACGCCCGCCAACGTACCCGTCGCCCCGGAAGCACGCCGGGGCCGGCACCCGACCGTGGCAGACTGTCCGCTCCATCCACCCGCCACATCCGGGCGGCGACCACGAGGACCACCCCATGCCTGCGATGCAACCCAAGGGATCGATCATCGGCCGGGACCTCCCGGCCATGGACGAGTTCGACGCCAACGCCTTCCTCGACGACTTCGCGGTGTCCGACGACGCCGACAAGCCCATCACCGCCGGCGTCTTCCGCCTCGAGGCCGGCCAGTCGATGACCTACACCTACGAGTACCACGAGATGAAGCTCATCATCGACGGCCAACTCACCATCGCCGACGACACCGGCCAGACGGTCACCGCCGTCAAGGGCGACCTCTTCTACTTCCCGGAGGGGAGCACGATCACCTTCTCCACCGACGATTTCGGCATGGGCTACTTCGTCGGCCAGCGGGGCGCCGGCGAGGCCTGAGCGTCCCGGGGCTCGAACGCCATCGCTGATCGACCGACGGGTTCTCGACCGACGCTCGTAGGCTTGGCTCTCCGGGTCGACCTTGACCCGGTGTTCTCCGAAAGAAAGCGATACCGCAACATGCCGACCGGCACCGTCAAGTTCTTCAACGCCGAAAAGGGCTACGGCTTCCTCACCGTCGCCGGCCAGGACGACGTCTTCGTCCACTACTCCAACATCGAGGGCGAGGGCTACCGCAGCCTCGACGAGGGGCAGACCGTCGAGTTCGAGGTCGGCCCCGGCCGTAAGGGTCCCGAGGCCCTCAACGTCCGCAAGGTCTGAGCCGGTCGGCTGTGGCCCGGCCATAGGCTGGGACCACAGCCCAACCCGCTGAACGTCGCCACCTCCGGGTGGAGGCGGCTTCAGGGCCCGCCCCACGGGGCGGGCTCTCTCGCGTCCGGACGGAGGTCAATCCTCCCGGCGGTATCGACGGAAGCCGGGGACGGCGCCCACGTGCAGGCCCCGCTCCCGCCCCATCCGATCCGGCAGGTCGTGGTCACCGGACCGCGCCGCCCGCACCGTCAGCCACGTCACCGCCGCCAGGGTGATCGCCCCGCCCAGCAGCGTCCCGTTCGTCGGACGCTCGTCGCGGAACACCCACACCCAGACCGGGGCAGCCACCACCTCCGAGATGAGCAGCAGGCTCACGTCGGCCGGCGGGACGAACCGGTGGGAGTAGTTCCAGATCGGGGTGAACAGCCCGATCAGGAGCCCGCCGGCCACGAAGGCCATCAGCAGGTCGAAGGCGGGGACCGCCACCCCGACCCCGGTGCCCATGGCCACCACCGCGGCGGCCACCCCGGCCGTCGTCCCGCCCACCAGCGTCGGCACGCCGGGATCGCGGGCCGGAGCACTCCGGATGAGGACCGCATAGGCCCCCAGGGCGATCGACAGCACGACGGACAGGGCGATCCCCACCGCATCGCCGTCGCCCACGTTGCCCCCGACCATCACCACCACCCCGACGGTCGCGGCGACGATGGCCACGATGGTGTCCCGGCTGACCGGCTCCTTCAGGAAGATCCGTCCGAGGAGCGCCGCGTAGAACGGGCTGGTCGACTGCATGAGCAGCACGAAGGCCGCCGAGACGCGGCTGAGGGCCACCACGAACAGGCTGAACATGGCAGCCAGCAGGAGGCCGGCCATGACCTGGCGTCGCCCGGCGTCGACCACCGCCCGGACCGGGTTCCGCCCGGCGGCCACGATCACCATCGCCGACACCAGCGCCGCGGCGAAGCTCCGGTGGCTCAGGTACTGCCACTCGTCGGCCTCACGGAGGGCCCGGAAGGTGAGCGGCCCGAAGCTGAAGGCCAGGCCGCACAGCAGCACGGCCATCGACCCCTGGAAGCGACTCAACGTCGGCGGCGCCACGTCATCCCTCCCTGTCCGCCGGTGCCGGCGACGCCGACTCCACCGGCCCGGGCACCGGCTCCTCGTCGATGAACAGGTGGAGCACCGCTCCGGCGAACCCGAAGGCGGCGAGCGTCCACCACCAGGCGTCGTAGGAGCCGGTGGCGTCGCGCACCAGTCCGCCGCCGTACACGCCGATGAACGAACCCAGCTGGTGGCTGAGGAAGGCCAGCCCGAACAGGGTCCCGGCGTGGTCGACGCCGAACTGGGACATCACGACCCCCGACGTGAGCGGCACCGTCGACAGCCACAACAACCCGATGACCGCCCCGAAGGCCATCGAGAGGCCATCGGACGGGGGGATGAGCAGGAACGCCACGAACACCACGCCCCGCAGCCCGTAGATCCACGCCAGGAGGCGAACCCGACTGTGGGTGGCGCCCAACGCTCCGGCGCCGATCGTCCCGGGCAGGTTGAACAGGCCGACCAGGGCCAGCGCCATGGCCCCCACGCCGGCGGACTGTCCGAGGTCGTCGAGGTGCTTGGGGAGGTGCGCCCCGATGAACGACACGTGGAATCCGCAGACGAAGAATCCCGTGACGAGGAGCACGTAGCTGCGGTGGCGCCTGGCCCGCCGCAGGACCGACCCCAGCGACTCCACGCCACCACCGCGCACCGTGCCGGCGGGCTCCAGCCGGATGGGCACGCACACCACGGCCATCGACGCGGCAACGACGGCGCCGACCACGAACGACGTCCGCCAACCGACGGCGTCGATGAGCAGGCGTGACGCCGGGACGAACACGAACTGGCCCACCGAACCGGCAGCGGTGGCGATGCCGAGCGCCATCGAGCGTCGCTCCTCGGGGGCGAGTCGACCGACGGCGGCCAACACCACCGTGAACGAGGCGCCGGCCGTCCCCAACCCCACGAGGACGCCACCGGCGTGCAGACCGGGCGCCCCGTCCGCTCCGCCGAGGGCCACCAGCCCCACGGCATACAGCGCCGCGCCCACCACGAGGACCCGGCGGGTCCCGTAGCGGTCGGCCACCGCTCCGGCCACCGGCTGACCGATCCCCCACATCAGGTTCTGGAGGGCGACCATCAGGCCGAACGTGCCGGCGCCCACGCCGAGGGTGTCGGTCACCGGGTCGAGGAAGACGCCCATCGTGGAGCGCAGCCCCATCGACGTCATGGTGATGACGCTGCCCACCGCCAGGACGACCATGAAGGTCGGAGCCGGACGTCGGGCTGCGCTGGGCATCGCGGGACGCTAGATGTTCGGAGTGTCTCCGGTCACCATCGTCGGGACCCGGGGCAACCCGCCGGTAGCCTGTGGATACGCCGGTGGCGGTCCCCCCGAGGGACGGCAACGCCGGTGGGTTCGCTGACGGGAGATGGTTCCCCGCTCGACGTGGACCACCCGCCCCGCCGATCCGTGCCGGGCGATCCCATCTGACGCCCCACCGGGCAGGCCCCACGAACCGCGGGCCCGGAGACGAGATGTCCCCCACCAGCACCAGTACCGACGCGCCCACCTTCGCCGAACTCGGCGTCCCCACCCCCATCTGCGAGGCCCTCGAGGCCCGGGGAATCACGGCACCGTTCGCCATCCAGGCCGCCACCATCGCCGACGCCCTCGCCGGACGCGACGTCTGCGGCCGCGCCCCGACCGGGTCGGGCAAGACGCTCGCCTTCGGCATCCCGTTGGTCGCCGCCGTGGATCGGGCCCAACCCGGTCGCCCCCGTGGCCTCGTGCTGGCCCCCACCCGGGAACTCGCCGAACAGATCGCCTCCGAACTGCGGTCGTTCGCCGGGAAGGTCCGGATCGGCGTCGTCTACGGCGGGGTCGGCTACGGCCCCCAGCTCAAGGCCCTGCGCTCCGGCGTCGACGTCCTCGTCGCCTGCCCCGGCCGCCTCGTCGACCTCATCGACCAGGGCGCCGTCAATCTGGCCGATGTGGACCGGGTGGTCATCGACGAGGCCGACCGCATGGCCGACATGGGCTTCCTCCCGGTGGTCCGACGCCTCCTCGACCAGACGTCGCAGCCCCGCCAGACGGTCCTGTTCTCGGCCACGCTGGACGGCGACGTCGCCAAGCTGACCCGAGACCACCAGGTCGATCCGGTCCGCCACGAGGTCGGCGAGGAGACGCCGGACATCACGGCCGCCACCCATCTCTTCTGGCAGGTCGACCGCACCGAGCGGGTCGCCCTGACCGCCGAGGTGGTCGGCGCGGCGTGGCCTGCCATCGTCTTCTGCCGGACCCGCCACGGCGCCGACCGCCTGGCCAAGCAGTTGGGACGGGGCGACGTGAAGGCCGCCGCCATCCACGGGGCCCGCAGCCAGAGCCAGCGCACCCGGGCACTGGCCGACTTCACCGACGGCCGCGTCCATGCCCTGGTGGCGACCGACGTCGCGGCCCGCGGCATCCACGTCGACGGCGTGGCGTCCGTGGTGCACTTCGACCCGCCGGAGGACCACAAGGCTTACGTCCACCGCTCCGGGCGGACGGCCCGGGCCGGGCAGGACGGCGTGGTCATCTCGCTGGTCCAGCCCGAGCAGAAGAAGGACTCCCGACGCCTCCAGCGCGACGTCGGCCTCGACGAGCCCATGACGCCACCCGATCTGGCGTTGGTCCGCGACCTCACCCCGCCCGCCGTGGCCGCTCCGGCCCCGACCGACGACCGGCACGAGGAACGCCGGGAGGACCGACAGGGAGAGCGACGACAGGGTGCGTCCCGCCCCGGGAACCATCGGGGCGAGGGGCGATCCGGGAATCGTCGCCGCAAGCCCGGACAGAACCGCCAAGGCCAGGCCAACGGTCGCAAGCCCGGCGGCGGACAGAACCGCAACCGCAAGCCCGGACAGAACCGCCAGGGGCAGGGGCAGGGGCAGGGTCAGGGCCAGAATCGACGGCGCAAGCCCGCACAGGGCCAGAACCGCCAGGGCCAGGGGCAGGGCCAGAAGCGCGGCCAGGGACAGAATCGGAAGCCGGGCGGCGGCCAGCGTCGCCACGCCGCCTGACCCCTCACCGGACCCTCACCGTCGGGTCGCCACACCCTCACCTGCGGGCACGACGATGCCCCGTATGCACCGGACCCGTCCCACCCTGCTCTTCGCCCTGATCATCGGCCTGATCACCGCCACGACCTTCCTCGCGTCGGCGTGCGGATCGTCGACGGTCGCCGGAGAGCCCGCCAAGGACACCATCCCGCTGGCCGACGACGACCCGCGCGACCGGGCCCGGTCGGTCCAGCAGGACTTCAGCGCCTGCCTGGACGACGCCGGCTACGAGTTCCGGGGATTCGCCGGCGACGAGGGCGACGCCGCCGTCATCGAGGAGCCCGGCTACCAGGACGCGCTCCGACGGTGCGCGACCGAGTCGGGCATCGCCGCCCTACGCGAGGAGTTCGCCGAGTCCCGGGCCGCCCGGACCCCCGAGCAGGTCCGCGCCGACAACGAGGTCGTCCTGGCCGTGGTCGACTGCCTCCGGGCCGAGGGCCTCGACCTCGACGACCCGGTTCAGGACGAGACGGGCGCACTGGACCTCCGGCGCGCCTTCGCCGCGGCCGACGTCGACGTGCGCGACGACCAGCGGGCCCGCGACTGCCTCAGCGAGGTCGGCTTCGCCCGCAGCGGAGGCGGCTGACCGGGCCGACCCGCCGGTCGACGCCGGACCCGCCGGCGGCGTTCAGCCCACCGAGAGGAGCCGCTCGGCGTACCAGCCGGCGAACCGGGCCACGTTGGGCTCCAGGTACGAGAACCTGCCCTGCCGCGCGAACGGCGTGGCCATGCCACGGCGCTGGCGCTCCAGCATCGGGATGTCCTCGGCGATGGCCACGTCGAACCGTTCGTAGTACGACTCGGCCACCTCGGCGAACCCGTCGGCGGCCACCGTCTCCGGCGGGAAGCACACCACCTGGGCGCACCGGCACCGGTCGGGCCCGTCGGGGAACACCTCGTACATCCACAGGCCCTCGGCACCGGTGGCGATGACCAGCGACGGGAACAGCCACGAGTAGCGCACGCCCCGGGCCTCCCGCTCGTCGAGGCCACCGATGACCGGCAGCGCCTTGTCCTGGTCGTCCTCGAGGAGCCCGCCGGTGCCCTGCGTGGTGCCGAAGTGGGTGGCCCAGGCGCCGGTGACGGCCTCCGGCTCGTCGGGGTCGTCGTAGGTGTCGTCGATGCTGCCGGGATGCACGTAGGGCAGGTGGTAGTACTCGTTGAAGACCTCGGCGAAGGCCTTCCAGTTGCAGTCCACGGTGAACTCGCGCCGCCGGGTGGTCACCATCGACGTCAGGTCCCAGCGGGCGTGGACCTCGGCGGCGTCGCCCAGCCAGGCGTCGATGGACGGCGGTGACGCCTCGAGGCTGACGAAGGCGAACCCGAGGCGCTCGGCCACCACGAACTCGTGCAGCCCGTGCTCGGTACGGTCGAACCCGTCGGTCCGGGCCATCGACGGCGCACCCACGAGGCGGCCGTCCAGCGCGTAGGTCCAGGCGTGGAACGGACACCGCATCCGCGTGCACGAGCCCTCGCCCTCGACCACCTGGGCGAAGCGGTGGCTGCACGTGTTGGCGAACGCCCGGAGCACCCCGTCGTCGCCACGCACCACCGCCACCGGCACCCCACCCACGTCGAGGGCGGCGTAGTCGCCGGGCGAGGCCCAGCGGTCTCCCCGACCGACGCCGACCCAGCCACGACGGAAGACCACCTCGGCCTCGAGCGCGGCGACGTCGGCATCGACGTAGCAGGCGGTCGGGAGGCTGTGGGCGGTCGCCTGCCCGCCGGCGCAACGACCGAGGTCCTCGACCAGGTCAGACGGCAGGTCGGACGGCAGGGCGGCGGTCACGGAGCGGAGCCTACGGCGACGGTCAGGTGGGCACCGGCGTGTGGTCGAACCGGGTGAAGCCGGCCACGGCACCCCGGCCACCGATCGCCGCCTCCAGCGCTGCCTGGTCGGCGAAGGCCCGCCGGTCTGCGTCGTCCGGGTCCACGATGGACCGCAGCACCCCCTCGCAGTCCGCCCGTTGCGCCGCTCGACCCGGATCGTCGCCGAGGTCCACGAGCTCGTCGGGATCCTCGGCCAGGTCGAACAGCTGCGGCGGGGCACCGACGTGGTGGACGTACTTGAGGTCGCCCACCCGGACCATGAAGCTCCCGGTCGGCGACCCTCCGTCGTGGTACTCGGAGAAGCCCGGGCGGTCCGGCTCGGCACCGCCGGCGAGGTCGAGGAGCGACCGGCCCACGAACGCCCCGGCCTCCGGTGACGAGCCGCCACCGACCACGTCGAGCACCGTGGGCGCCACGTCGCACAGGCCGACCTCGGTGTCCACCACGGCGCCGACGGGCACGCCGGGTCCGGCGGCGAGCATCGGGATGCCGACCGAGTCCTCGTAGAAGTACGACTTGCACCACAGGCCGTGGTTGCCAGCCATGTCCCCGTGGTCCGACGCGTACACCACGAGGGTCTCGTCGGCCGCGCCGCTGGCCTCCAGGGCGGCCAGGACCCGCCCCACGTTGTGGTCGAGGAAGGCGCAGAGGGCCAGGTAGGCACGGCGGGCCTCCAGCACCCGGGCCTCGTCGAAGCCCTCGTGGTAGGCGAAGAACCGTGCCGTTGCCGCCACCACCGGATGTACGAGGGGATGGGCGGGGATCTCCGGCGACAGGTCGGCACCCTCGAGGGGGGCGGTGAACTCGGCCGGCGCCGACAGCGGGTAGTGCGGGGCGACGAACCCGACCTGCAGTACCCACGGTTCGGGGCCGGCCCCGTGGGCGGCCAGCCACGCCTCGGCCGCCGCGGTCACCCGCTCGTCGTAGCGGGTGTAGGTGGTGTGGCCGACCCCGACCTCGTCGGCCAGCTCGGCCGATTCGGGGTACGGCAGGGGATCGCGACGGAAGAGCCCCTGGACCCACCCCACGCCGTCGGCCACGTGCATGGGCAGCACCTCGTCGGCGCCGTTGTCGTCGTCGGACGACCGGAAGTGCAGCTTGCCGACCGTGGCGACGCGGGCCCCGGCGTCACGCGCCGCGTGCGCCCAGCCCCGCGGCGACCCCGTCCACGGTTGGGCGCTGTGCCAGGCGGCCACGTCGTGGACCCACCGTCCGGTGGCCAACGCACCGCGGGCGGGCACGCAGATCGGCGATGGGGTCGTGGCCCGGGTGAAGCGCGTGCCGTGTGCGGCCAGGGCATCGAGGTGCGGCGTGGCCACCACCGGATGGCCACCGCAGCCGAGGAACCGTCCCGAGTGCTCGTCGGACAGGAGCAGCAGCACGTTACGGGGTCGGTCCACGGGCGCGCACCCTAGGCCCGACCGGGTCCCCGGATCCCCTACGGTGCGGACCCATGCCGGAACTCAGCCTCGACGAGATCGAGACCACCACCCACCGTTGCCTCGTCCACCACGGCGCCGCCGAACACGTCGCCGCCGAGGTGGCCCGAGCCGTGCGCGTCGCCGAGGGCAACGACAACCGCATCTGCGGCCTCTACTACCTGGAGAGCTACTGCCTGCAGCTCGACACCGGACGCATCGACGGGCACGCCGAACCGGTGGTCACCGTGGATCGGCCGGGAGCGGTCCGCATCGACGGTCGCCTCGGCTTCGCCCAGGCGGCGTTCGCCGCCGGCTTCGACACCGCCGTCGCCTCGGCCCGGGCCAACGGCATCTGCGGCCTGTCCGTCGAGCACACCCACACGTGCACGTCGCTCGGCTACTTCACCGAGCAGTTCGCCCGTGCCGGGCTGCTGGCCATCGGCATGACCAACGCCTCGCCCCGGGTGTCACCACCCGGCGGGTCGGTCCCGGTGCTGGGTACCAACCCGATCGCCATGGCCGTCCCCGACGGCGACGGCGGCATCGCCTTCCAGTTCGACTTCTCGACCAGCGCCGTGGCCCTCGGGCACATCACCATGGCCGCCGCTACCGGCGAGGACATCCCCCTCGGCTGGGCCGTCGACGCCGACGGCAACCCCACCACCGACCCGCAGGCAGCGCTGGCCGGGTCGCTGGTGTCGGCCGGCGGCTACAAGGGCTACGGCATCGGCCTGATGGTCGAGGTGCTGGCCGGCGCCATGACCGGCTGCCGGCTCAGCGTCGACGTGCCCCCGCTCAAGACCCCCGATGGGCCGCCGCACGACCTCGGCCAGTTCTACGTGGTCGTCGACCCCGACGGGTACAGCGGCGCGGGCTTCCACGACCGCCTGCGGGCACTCGGCGAGAACATCGCCAGCCAGCCCGGAGCGCGCCTGCCCGGCGCCGGCAAGTCCCCGACCGATCCGGTCGAGGTCGAGGACGACCTGTGGGCCCGCGTCCTGGAGTTGGCCGGAGGCTGAGGTCCAGCCGGCGGTCGGGACGACGACCGAACCCGGACGATCCGGTTCAGGCGTCGGCGGCGTCGAGGATCGCCTCGGACACCAGGAAGGCGTGGGCGAACCGGGTCAGCCCGCCGAACGCCGCGGCGTCGACGCGGACCCCGTCCCGGGCCACCGCGGCGTGGGCCGCCGCGTCCACGGCCCGAGGCTCGGGCGCACCGCCGACCACCAGCCGGTCCACGGTCGTGGACCCGTCGGCACCGTCCGGGATGCCCGACACCCCCTGCCCGCGGCCCCGCACCTCGTCCACGGCCAGGCCCAGCGCCGCCACCGGGACGGGCCCCGGGAAGACCACCTCGGCCGACCCGGATCGGCGGGCCCCGACCTCGGCGGCGGCCAGGGCATCCGGACCGGTCACGAACTCGGCGACCAGGCGGGCCGGGTCGCCGAGGGCGTCGAGGAAGGCGACGAGCGCACCGCCGTAGCCGACCTCGGCCGCGGTGACGTTGTGGGCCGCCCGGTCGGCCGAACCGGCATCCAGGCCGGCCACCCGACCACACCGGGACGCCACGTCCACCAGCTCGCGCGGCGCGGCCAGCACCGTGTCGGTTCCCGGACCCGGGGTCACGACGGGAAGACCTCGCCGAACAGGCGCAACCAGTTCCCGCCCAGCACCAGGTCGCGTTCGTCGGGCGAGAAGCCGGCCTCGTCCAGGCCCTCGGACAGGCTGCCGAAGTCCTTCGGACCATCGAACCACGTCGGCCACGGCGGGAACGACGGTGCCTCGGCCGGCTCGGTGGGTCGGTCCCACCGGCCGCTGCGCATCCATCCCAGGGCGTCGGGCGCCCAGCCCAGCACCGCGTCGGAACCGATGGCCACGTGCTCGACGCCGACCTGCTCGGCCAGCGTGCCGACCATGCCGCAGTACTCGGCCCGGGTCACGTCGGCCCCACCCATGAACAGCGGGTAGAGGGTGCAGCCAATCACGCCACCCCGGTCCGCCACCGCGGCGACCAGCTCGTCGGGCTTGTTGCGGGGCGAATCGCAGAACGACACCGGGTTGCCGTGGGTGATGGCGATGGGCTGCGACGAGGCGTCGACCGCGTCCCGGCCGGTGACGTTGCCGACGTGCGAGATGTCGACCAGCACCCCGGCGTCGTTGAGGGCCGCCACCATGCGGTGGCCCGCCCGGGTCAGGCCGCCGTCGTGCGGCTCCCAGCAGCTCGACCCGAGGTGGTTGGCGATGTTGTAGGTGAGCTGGATGACCCGGACGCCGACGTCGGCGAAGATCCCCGCCATCTCCGGGTCGTCGCCCAGCATGGAGCTGTTCTGGAAGCCGAGGACCACGCCGAGCACGTCGTCGGCGACCGCCTGGTGGATCTCGTCGACCGAGCGGACGATCCGGATCACGTCGGCGTTGTGACGGCACAGGTGCCGGAAGGCGCCGATGCGGGTCATGGTCCCGGCCATGTCCTCCCACACGCCGACCGTGGCGTGCACCACGTCGACCCCACCGGACCGCACCTCCGCGACCACGTCGCGGGACCAGTCGTTGATCTGCAGGCCGTCGATGATCATGGTTCGGTCCTCCGGAAGGGCGATCGTCAGTCGGTGGGACGCACGGGTAGCGCCCAGTCGTCGGTCAGGTCGGGGCCGAGGTCGGCCAGGCGGGGCGCCCCCTGGTAGAGAGTGACCCGCAGCCAGTCGGTCGACTTGGGCTTGAACTCGTCCATGCCGTACTGGGCCAGCTGGAAGCGTTGGATCTGCAACGGCAGGTAGCCCGCCGCGCACGTGTTGTCACGCGGCTCCCCGTAGCGGCGGTCGCTGGCCACGAGACGGCCCACGGCGGCACGGTGCTCGGGGCACTCGGCCAGCAGGTCGGCCACCGTCCGGTCTCCCGGCTGCCCCGCCAACGCCCCGGTCAGGCGCCACATCCGGAGGGCCACGTCAACGGCGACGTCCCGACCCTCCGGCTCGAGGCGCGCCCACGGCGCCCGGCGCGGCTCCTCGGTGTTGTCGGAGACCACCCACCAGAAGGTGACCGCCTCGTCCGCGTCGAGGTCGAGGTCGTCGAGCCAGCCGAAGCGCTCGTCGAGCAGGACCCGCAGATCGTCGACAGTGGTCGCCGGATCCACCGAGGCGTGCTCGTCGACGAGGAACAGGTCGTCGAACAGGTCGTCGTCGCCGTCGTGGAGCTCGACCAGCAGCGACACCACCAGCTCCGAGGTCTCCGGGCCCTGCTCCTCGGCCCACCGGTACAGGGCGTCGTAGGGGCGGTCGTCGGCGGCGCAGTGCTCCCACGCCTCGGCGGCGGCGTCGACCACCGGCACGAGGGCCCTCGAGCTCAGGAACGGCGTGCAGTCGTCGTCGGACCCCGAGGCGAAGTGCCGGCGCGCCCGGTCGATCCAGCCCGCGAGGACGGCCGACCGCTCCGGATCTCCGGCCCGGGCCCGCACGTCGGCCAGCGCCACCTCGCGCACCCCCACCCAGGCGTCCAGCACCCGGGGGTGCTTGAAGGCATACGGGACCAGGCCCAGGCCCGTGGCGTTGCCGAGCCCGAAGAACCGGCGCCAGCGATCGTCGAAGGCGACCGCTGCGTCGCCTCCCTTCACCCGGGCACAGTGTTCGACCATGTCGTAGCCGAGTTCCCGGAACAGCCAGGCGGCCACGAACTGGGCCCGGTACGGCACCCGGAACGGGTGGTCGTCGTCGTAGCCGTCGAAGGACCGCATGCCGAACTTGCCGTTGGCATAGAAGGCCGTACTGCGGAGGATGTAGCCGGCGTCGCCCACGCCGGCGGGGTCGGGCTGGCGTCCGGCGGCCAGGTCGTCGACCAGCGACCCGAAGAAGCGCACGCTTCGGTTGCCCCGGGTCAGGCTGAGGACCCGCGGGTCGAGACGACCCTTCTCCTGCTCGGGCACCTCGGTGCGGAGCGTGGCCAGCAGCGCGTCGTCCACCTCGCCCTCGACGAGCACGGCGGCGACCTCCCACCGCTCGGCGATGACCCGGTCGGTGTGGGCTGACTCGTCGATCGTGGTGGTGAAGGCCACGAAGTGAAAGCGGTGGTCGCCGGTGTCGACCCGGTAGATCGACTCGCCGCGCCCCTCGGCGTCGAGGTCCTGGTGGACCCGGCTGGCCGTCCACCCCTCGGCCACGGCGCGCCGCAGCATGGTGCGGCTGAAGCTGTAGCGGGTCAGGCGGGCCGCGCCCAGGACGTCGGGACGCATGGCGAGCGACGGCGGCCGGAGTCGGTCACCTCGGGCAGCCAACTCGGCCTGGAGGGCGTCGGTCCGTCGCGGCACCGGCGCAGCGTAGGCGCACCGAGCGGGGCGTCGCCCTCCTCCCACGCGGAACACCCGCCTCCAACTCGAGGCGGGTGCATCCCGGGACGTCCCGAACGGAACCACCCCCTACCGGCGTCGCCCGAGTATCGGTCGGACACGTCCGCCCGGCGGATCCGTCACGGCAAGCCTCGCGCCGTTCCCGACCCCAGACAAGGGGGTCGAGACAAGGGTGCCGAGCGGAGACGACCGCCTCCCACCGCTGACGCCCGCAACCCCCTACCCTTCCGCACCATGCGCGCCAAGGCCCTGATCCCCGTCGTCGCCGTCCTGCTCCTCGCCGCCGGGTGCGGTTCGAAGCCCACCTTCAAGGCGGACGTGGCCACCATCATCCACGGGCGCTGCGTGGCCGGACTGGAGACGCAGGTGGACTCCCGGACGCACCTCGAGGCGGCCGGGAAGACGGTCGACGACGCCTGCACCTGCGCCCTGGACGTCGTGGCCGAGAACTACTCGGTGAGCGACCTGACCCTCATGGGCGACGAGACCATGGACGTGGTCTTCACCAACGCCGGGCGGACCTGTGCGGAGCGATTCGCTTCGGACTGAGCAGGTCACGTTCGCTACGGTCCACCCATGGCGGATCTCCGGAAACTGATCGCTTCCAACGGCCCCCTGGTCCTCGACGGGGCCATGGGCACCCAACTCTTCGACGCCGGCCTCACCGCCGGGGACCCGCCGGAGATCTGGAACGTCGACCATCCGGACCGGATCCGCGCCATCCACCGCGGCTACGTCGACGCCGGGTCCGACGTGGTCCTCACCAACTCGTTCGGCGGCAACCGCCATCGCCTGAAGCTCCACGACCTGGACGGACGGGTCCACGAGCTGAACGCCGCCGCGGCGGCCAACGCCCGGGCCGTGGCCGACGAAGCCGGGCGCCCGGTCCTGGTGGCCGGATCCATGGGACCGACCGGCGAACTGATCGAGCCCCTCGGCGACCTGTCGACGGCCGGAGCCACCGAAGCGTTCGCCGAACAGGCGGCCGGGCTGGCCGACGGCGGTGCCGACGTCCTGTGGCTGGAGACCATGAGCGCCCTGCCCGAGGTGGAGGCCGGCGTGGCCGGAGCCCGGCAGGGGGCCGACCTGCCGGTGGTGGTCACCCTCAGCTTCGACACCGCGGGGCGCACCATGATGGGCATCACCGGCGAGGAGGCCGGCGCCCGTCTGGCCGAACTCGGCGTCTCGGCCATCGGCGCCAACTGCGGCGCCAACCTCGCCGACACCGAGGCCGCGGTGGTCGCCATCCGGTCGGCCTGTGGCGACATCCCCGTGGTCTCCAAGGCCAACGCCGGGATCCCCGTGTGGAAGGGCGACGTGCTGGAGTACGACGCCACCCCCGAGGTGCTGGCCGCCCATGCCCACCGCCTCCGCGAGGCCGGCATCGGCCTCATCGGCGCCTGCTGCGGCAGCACCCCCGAGCACATCGCCCACATCCGGGGCGTGCTGGACGGCACCCTGCCGGTACCCGACATCGCGCCCCCCGTGGCCACGGCCACCGTCAGTGGCGACCGTGGGCGCGAACGGCGCCGGCGACGACGCTGATGCGGGCCACACCCACCCTGATCGGCCTCGCGCTCCTCGCCGCAGCCTGCGGTGGGGGCACCACCGACGACACCGCCGCACCGGCGACGACGACCACTGCCGCACCAACCACCACGGCGGCGGCGGCACCCACGACTACCACCGCACCAACCACCACGACGGCCGCACCAACCACCACGGCCACACCTACCACCACGACCGCACCCACCACCACCGCGGCGCCCACCACGACTGTGGCCACCACCACCGAGGGCACGACCACCACCGCACCCACCACCACCGCTACACCCACCACCACAACCGCACCCACCACCACAGCCGCACCCACCACCACGAGCCCACCGACGACCACGACGGAGGCCGCCCCGGTTCCGCTCCCGTGGCCGGATGACGTCGGCACCAGCCGGTTCGGCGTCCTCGGGCAGTCCTTCGAGGTCGCCGGAGGCTGGATCCGCCCCCACCCGGGCGTCTTCCTCCGCTCCGAGATCGAGCGCGCTCCGGGCGACCGTCGCTGGGACATGGCCGATTGGCACGTCCGACGGTGGCAGGCCGACCGCCTGGCCGTCATCGGCACGATCTGGCCGTTCGTCGACTGGGACCAGCGGACCTGCCACGGCTCGGACCCCGAGGTCCAGCCCGTCCTCTGGGAACTGCCCACCCGCCTCTTCGCCCCGTGTGACGACGACGCCTTCGTCGCCTGGCTCACCGACGTGGTCGAGCGCTACGACGGCGACGGCGTCGACGACATGCCCGGTCTCGCCTACCCGATCCACCACTGGGAGGTGGCCAACGAGCCGGCGATGCAGGGCGGGCACGGCCACTTCTTCCAGGGCTCCTCGTCGGACTACCTGGGCATGCTGCGCCTGGCCTTCGACACCATCACCGCGGCCGACGACGCCGCCACGGTCCTGACCGGCGGCCAGGCCGGCATGCAGGTCGTCTTCGCCGACTTCTGGCGCCCCGTCCTCACCCAGGCCGGAGGGTCCTTCCACCTCGGGAACATCCACTCCATCGGGTCCGACCACTCGTTCTTCAGCGACGACTACCGGGCCTTCCTGGACGAGACCGGTCACGCCGGAACGGGCTACTGGATCACCGAGGCCCTCGTGCCGACCATGCCCGCGCCCGGTCTTCCGTTCCCGACAGCCGACGAGCTGGCCCGCTCGACCCTCACCGGATTCGCCACCGCCTTCGCCGACGGCGCCTCGCGCATCTTCAACGTCGGCCCCCACGATCCGACCGGCGGACCCGGACCCGAGTCCGACGCCGCCTACCTCCTGCTGGCCACCACGGTGTCCGACTTCACCTCGGCCACGTGGACCTCGAACGCCTCGGTCCGCTTCGACATGCCCGACGGCCGTGACGTCCACGTCCTCTGGGACGGCGCCGGCCTCCCGTCGTCGATCACCGGCAGCGTCGAGACCGTCGGCTACGACGGCACCATCGCCACGGTGGATGCCGCCGACTTCACGGCCGACGTCCCGACCCTGGTCACCGTCAGGCCGTAGCGGTCCCGTCGGCCGTCTCGAGGGCCCGGCGGGCCACCTCGGCCCCCTGCTCGAGCAGGTCGGGCACCAGGTCGAACTCGAAGTCGGGCGCGTCGTCCTCGGTGGGCAGCTCCACGTGAAGCACGTCGAGCTCCGCGGGCACGTCCAGCCACTGCTGACGGGTCAGCTCGGCCGCCGCGGCCCGCACGCCCACCATCATCAGCGACAGCGCCGTCTGCTTCTCGGCCGGGGCGAACTTGGCCGCCACGTCCAGCACCACGAGCCGGGTGGGCTCCAGCGACAGGCCGCGCCGCAGCGGGATGTTGGACACCACCCCACCGTCGATGTGCAGCGTGCCGTCGCCCAGGTCGACGGCCGGCAGCACGCCGGGGACCGCGGTGGTGGCGCACAGCAGGTCGACCAGCGGTCCGCTCGTCCACCACACCACCTGCCCGGTCGAGGCATCGGTCGTCCCCACGTGGCAGGGCAGCACCGCCTCGGACAGGTCGTCCATGGGGACGTGGTCGGCGATGACCGACCGGAGGCGGTCGCCGGTGTCGAAGCTCGGCTTTCCCCGCACGATGGCCGCCACGTTGCGCACGACGCTGCCCCGGATGGGCTTGCGCTCGGCGACGTCCCGCCAGACGTCCTCCAGGCGCCGAGCCTGGTCCACGGTCGGATCGGCGACCAGGAAGGTGGCATTCAGCGCCCCGGCCGACACGGCCACCAGCGCATCCGGGCGGACGCCGGCCTCCAGCAGGACCCGCAGCATCCCGGCCTGGGCCGCGCCCCGGACCGACCCGCCGGACAGGACGAACACCGTCCTGGGCGTCCGGTCCTCGGCGGCCGGCTCGACGGACCCCGGCTGACGGCGCCACCCGAACCAGCGACGGAACGCTCCCCTCTTCCCCATGGACCGAACGTAGTCCCGCCGATCCGCCCCACCGGAGTCGTCCTCGTTAGGTTCCAGCCATGCCCGACGACGCAGCCACCGTTCCGGCCGTCGACCTACGGGTCGAGTGGCACGCCTTCTGCGACCGCCTGAAGGACGGTGCCGAGGTGGCCCTCGACCCGGACCGACCCGGAGACGAGGTGGACCGGGCCGAGGGCATCCGTGCCCTGCTGCGACGCATCGCCAACGAGGTCAGCCGGACCGTCGAGGGCGGCGGCGTCGAACGACCCGAACTGGCCTGGATCCACCCGTTCAAGAACGGCCAGGACAACCCGGACGCCCTCTACCAGATGGCCGAACTGGACCTGTCCCGCACCTACCGCCTGTCCGGATCGGTCGGGACCGTCCGGTACCTCGGCGTGACCGCCATGACCACGAACTTCGCCGAGGCGGCCATCGAACAGTTCCTGAGCCTCAACGGCAGCGACCTGGCCGACGAACCCCACGGCACCTTCGAGGTGGTCTTCGGTGCGGGCCCCGCGCCGGACGGCACGCCCGACGGCTGCTTCCACGAACTCCCTCCCCGCCGCTGCACACTCATCGTCCGGCAGTTCTTCCACGACTGGGAGGGCGAGGTCCCCGCCGACCTCCACCTCGAGTGCCTTGACGCACCCGACGCACCGAGCCGCCTCGACCCCGACCGACTGGTCGCCGCCCTGCACCCGCTGGCCGACAACGTCGTCGACATGACGGCCTTCTGGGCCGACTTCGGCCAGGCGCACCTCCGACGGGACCAGGTCAACTCGTTCGACCACGTCCAGGCCGCCCCCGGCGCCACCGCCCACCAGGGCGGCAGCCTCGACCAGGGCTACGGCCAGGCGTGGTACCGGATCGCCCCGGACGAGGCCCTGCTGCTGGAGGTCGACGTCCCCGAATGCGCCTACTGGGGCATCCAACTGGGCGACGTCTGGTACCAGTCCCTGGACTGGTGGAACCACCAGTCCAGCCTCAACGGGCACCAGGCCGTGGTCTCCGACGACGGGGTGTTCCGGGCGGTCATCAGCCACCACGACCCGGGCGTCGCCAACTGGCTGGACACCACCGGCTCCACCCAGGGCTGTATCACGTACCGCTGGAACCAGGCCACCAGCCAGCCCGTTCCCACCTGTCGCCTCGTCCCGTTCACCGAACTCGACGACCACCTCGACGACCGGTGGGCCCGCATCACCGCTGACGAACGCCGGGAGGTCCTCCGGGGCCGTCGCCGGGGCGCACTCCGGAGGTTCCGCCGATGACCGCACCCGCCCCCACCGGGCCACCCCTCCCCCACCTGTCGATCCAGGTCGTCAACTTCGCCGCCGAACCGCCCGGCGACTGGCGGAAGCTGTCCGACCACGCGGTGGCCGCCGACCGGGCCAGCGTGGACCGCCTGGCCGTGGCCGACCACGTGGCCTTCGGCGACGACCTGTCGGCCTACGCCGACCCGAAGGCGGGCGGGACGGCCGGCGGCCGCCAACCCACCGGACCGGACGGCGCCTGGCTGGAACCGCTCACCACGCTCACCTGGCTGGCCGCCCGGACCGAACGGATCCGCCTCCAGACGGGAATCCTGCTCGCCGCACTGCGTCGCCCCGTCGTCCTGGCCAAGGCGGCGGCCACCCTCGACGTCCTGTCCGGCGGAAGGCTCGACCTCGGCGTCGGCGTCGGCTGGCAGGCCGCCGAGTACGAGGCGGCCGGCCTGGCGTTCACGGAACGGGGTCGGACCCTCGACGAGTGCCTGACCATCTGCCGGGCGCTGTGGACCGAGGAACGTGCCTCCCACCTCGGTCCGACGACGGCCTTCGACGGCATCCACGCCCAGCCGAAGCCGGTGGCCGACCGGGGCGTGCCCATCTGGGTCAGCGGGACGGTGAACCACCGCACCGCCCGCCGCCTCGCCACCTTCGGATCCGGATGGATCCCGTGGGGCGACGACCGGGCCGACGTGGTCGGCGGGATCACCCGCATGAACGACCTCCTGGTCGACCTGGGGTTCGAACCGGGCGGCTTCGAGGTCCAGGGCACGCTCCCGCTGGTCCGGGACGACGACGGCGACCTGGACCTCGAACGCACCATGGCCGCCGTGCCGGACCTCCTCGAGGCCGGCGTCACCGACTGCCGGATCGCCGTGCCCGTCCCCGACGGCGTCGATGCGGCCACCGAGGTCCTGGCCGAGGTGGTGGCCGCCTTCCGACAGGCCGCCGGCGGCGGCGCCACGTGAAACTCGGGTTCTTCGGCGTCAACAGCGGGGTGCTGGCCGACCCCGACACGATGATCACCGTGGCGCGCACGGCCGAGGCCGCCGGGTGGGAGTCGATCTGGACCGGCGAGCACGTCGTGGTCGCCGACCCGCAACGCCCCCCATCCCCCGTCAGCCCCGGGACCCACTTTGTGGACCAGGTGGCGTCACTGGCCCACCTGGCCGCCCACACCTCGACCATCCGTCTGTGCACCGGGGTCGTGATCCTCCCCCAGCGCAACCCAGTGGTCCTGGCCAAGGAGCTGGCCTCGGTCGACGTCCTGTCCGGCGGGCGCCTGGAGGCCGGGGTCGGCGTGGGCTACGTCCCCGCCGAGTTCGACGCCATCGGCGTGCCCATGGCCGAACGCGGCGCACGGAGCGACGACCACCTCGACGCCATGCGGGCCATCTGGCGGGGCCAGACGTCGTTCCAGGGTCGGTTCAGCTCGTGGGAGGGAGTCAGCGCCCTCCCGCGCCCCGTCCAGTCCGGCGGACCCCCGGTCCTCGTGGGTGGCGCCTCACCCGCCACCTGGCGTCGGGTGGCCCACCGCGCCCACGGCTGGTACGGATGGATGACCACCCCGGCCTCCACCGGGTCGGCCATCGCGAAGATCCGGCGGGCGGTGGCCGGGGTCGAACGACCTGCGGAGCTGGGCGAGGTCAGGGTCTCGGTGACGCCGAGCGAGCCGATCGACCGCGACCTGGTCCGCCGCTACGAGGACCTCGGGGTCGAGCGCCTCGTCCTGGTCCGGGACCACCGTGACCTGGCCGGCGCCCCGGACGGCCGCTGGGCCGAGGCCGTCCTGCGGTTCCTGGAGGAGACGCCGGAGCACCTCGGCCTGGACTGAACGGAGGCCTCGCCGACGCTCAGCGTCGTGCCGGCGACGACGTGGTGCCGGGTCGGGTGTCGACGCCGGCGGCGATCATGGCGGAGGCCAGGCCCACGAAAGCCAGCATCAGCATCACCCGCCGGACCCCTTCCACCGGATCGGCGGCCCCGACGAGCAGGGCCACGGCGACGGCCACGCTGACCACCGTCCCCACCTCGTGCATGATCCGGTTGGTGGCGCCTGCCTGCCCCAGCGACCCCGACGGCACGTAGCGCAGCGCCAGCGACGCGCAGTTGGCGTGGGCGAGGCCGATGCCCAGGGCGTAGACGGCGATGGTCGGGAACCAGAGCGCCAGGTCCACCTCGTCGCCCACGCCGGACCGGAAGGCCAGGGCGCCCACCACCATGGCCAGGCCGCCGGGCACGATGAGGCGGCGGTGTCCGTACCGGTCGGCCAGGCGCCCGCTCACGAAGCTCATCGGGCCGCCGATCAACGGCACGATGGCCAATGTGGCGCCGGCCCGCGAAGGGCTCATCGCCCAGGCGCCGGTGAGGAGGGTGATGAGGGCCAGGTAGGTGCCGGCGAAGTTCCCGGCCACCAGGAAGCCGAGCAGGTTGCCCCGGGGGAAGTACCGGACCCGGTACAGGGTGAGGTCGAGGATGGCCGACGGCCGGTCGACCGACCGGAGCACCAGGAGGCCCAGCGCCAGCGGCGCTGCGAACAGCGACGCGACGGTGCCGGGACTGGTCCAGCCCCATGATTCCGCCTGCACGATCCCGGTGGCCAGGGCCGCAGCCCCCACCACCATCAGGAGTGCGCCCAGCAGGTCCGGGCGGGGCGACCCGTCGTCTCCACGGTCGGCCGGTGGGTCCGCCGGGAGGTACAGGAGGCCCAGGACCACGGTGACCAGGGCGATCGGCGTGTTGAAGCCGTACGTCCAGCGCCAGCCCACGGCGTCGATGACCAGGCCGCCCACCACCGGTCCGAGGATCAGCGAGATCCCTCCGAGGCCCCCGAACGCCCCCACCGCGGTGCTGCGCCGCTCCTCCCCGAAGGCGGCCAGCAGGATGGCCATGGCCGCGGGACCCTCGAGGGCCAGACCGGCGGCCTGCACCACCCGGGCGGCCACCAGCAGGGGCAGGGTCGGCGCCACGGCCACCAGGACCGAGCCTGCGCCCAACAGGGTCACCCCGGCCAGGAACATCCGCCGCCGGCCGTACCGGTCCGACATCCACCCGCACGGCACCAGCAGGGCGGTCAGCGTGATGGCGAAGGCGTTCAGCACCCATGAGGTGGCGGCCGGCCCGGCGCCGAAGTCCCGTTCGATCTCGCCGAACGACACGAAGGTCACCGAGTAGTTCATGGAGGCGGCGACCACCGACCCTGCCAGCAGGGCGTAGGTCCGCCACGGCGAGGCTGCGCTCACGTCCCATGCCGTCCCGCCGAGTCGATCATCGCCGGAGTCTCGCCGCCGACCGCTCCGGCCCACGCATCCGCCCGCGGGCTGGCCGAGCCATGGCCCGCGTGGTGGAATGGCGTGCCCCGGAGCCGAACGGCCCGGGGCGCGGGACGACCAGGAAGGCGAGGCCCACCATGTCCGACGACTACTCCAAGGTGCTGCTCGAGGAATCCGAGATGCCCACCCAGTGGTACAACGTCATCCCG
>JAERSW010000070.1 GCA_016845305.1 Acidimicrobiales bacterium | reverse complement strand
CGCCCGACGTTCTATTCGGCCGGGGGAGGCATCGCCGATGACACCGGGGCCACGTGGACCCGAGAGGGGGTGGCCACCGACGGCGCCTCGTCGGACCTCGACTACGTGACCAGCTTCGTCACCGAGTGGTACGGCTGGTCGGCGTACCACCCGGGCACCGTCATCTGGGACGGGGACTGATCCGGCCGCAACCCGGCTCCTCGGGCTTCAGGTCGCGTCGGCCAGGTGCCGGCCCACGTCGGTCCAGCGGTCCAGGAGGTCCGGGTCGCGCCGCCAGTGGTCCAACGCCGTGTACGTCATGACCCGGGTCCTCGGGGCCAGCCCCCGGTAGCGCTCGGCCAGCACGCCGCCGAGGTCCGACCACGTGGCGGTCACCGTGTAGTGGTCGAGCACGTCGTCGGTGACGAGGCTGACCATGGCGGCCATGTCGCCCGACCGTTGGCAGGCGTTCAGCTCGCCCTGCAGGCCGTCGAAGCCGTGGTGCTCGAGCACCGGGGCGTAGTTGGGCGTCGAGCCGTAGAAGGCGATCGTGGCCCGGTTGGCCTCCCGACCGGCGGCCAGCTCCTCGTCGGTGTCGCCGACGGCCGCGATCACCGGGCACACCACGGTCACGTCGTCCATCGACCGCCCGGTCGACGCCGCACCCTCGGCGACCAGGGGCAGCTGCACGTCGGCCAGCCAGCCCGGCGAGTGCATGGGGTGGATGTGCACGCCGTCGCACTCGGCGCCCGCCATGCGGCTCATCCACGGCAGCACGGCCGACACGTACACCGGGGGGTCGTCCACGTCGATGGGTCCGGGTGACCACATGCGGGGCAGCAGGGTGAACGAGTAGTGGTCGCCCTCGAAGGCCAGCTTCTCCTCGCCCCGGAAGGCCCGGAAGATGGCCTTCACGGCCCGCACGTACTCGCGCAGGCGGGGGCCCGGCGGGGCGTAGTCGCTGCTGTAGCGCCGTTCCACGTGGGCCTTCACCTGGGTGCCGAGGCCGACCACGTAGCGGCCGCCGGTGGCCTCGGCCAGCTCCCACGCCATCTGGGCGGTCAGCATGGGGCTGCGGGGGAAGGCCACGGCGATGGCCGTGCCGAGGCCCAGTCGCTCCGTGGCCAGCGCGGCGGTCGCCGACGACAACGACGCGGTGCGCCCGCCCTCGGTGAACCACAGGGTCCCGAAGCCCGCCGACTCGGCCCGTCGGGCCAGGTCCCCCACCTGTCGGAGGGGGAGCGGCGACGCCATCATGTCCAACGGGATCGGCATGCCGCGGACGGTAGTGGCGGCCCGCCGGTGGCTGGAATCCGGGCCGGAGGGGTGGGGTAGGTTCGACCCCATGGACTCCACACTGGCCAAGACCTTCGCCGACGTCCTCGACCTCGGCGCCGCCGCCCACGGCGACCGGGACATGTTCGTCATCGGCGACGACCGCACCTCGTGGAACGAGATGCAGGCACGGGCCGGCCGGGTGGCCAACGCCCTGGCCGCCGTGGGCGTCGGCTCCCAGGAGCGGGTGGCCTTCATCGACAAGAACTCGGTGGAGTACTTCGAGGTGCTGTACGGGTGCGCCTACCGCAACGCGGTGACCGTGGCCGTCAACTGGCGGCTCGCCCCGCCCGAGATGGCGTACATCGTCAACGACTCGCAGGCCACGGTGCTGGTCGTCCACGAGGAGTTCGCCGACCACCTCGCCGCCTTCCGCGGCGACCTCGAGCACGTCACCACCGTCGTGGTGATCGGCGACGCCGGCGACGACGTGGCGTACTCGGACTGGCGCGACGCCCACGGCCCCGACTGCGAGAAGATCCGGGGCACCGACGAGGACGTCTGCTCGCAGCTGTACAGCTCGGGGACCACCGGCCACCCCAAGGGCGTGCAGAGCACCAACGCCAACTTCCAGGCCCTGTTCGCCACCGTCGACTGGCACATGGACGACGACTCCCGGAACCTGGCCGTCCTGCCGTTCTTCCACATCGGTGGTGGCGGCTGGGCGCTGTTCGGGATGGTCAACGGCGCCACCACCTACACGACCCGCGAGTTCGACCCCGCGGCGATCGTGCAGGCGATCCAGGCCGAGCGCATCACCCACGCCATCTTCGTGCCGGCCATGCTCCAGTTCTTCCTGCTGGTGCCGACCGACGAGCTCGACTTCTCGTCCATGCAGTACATCGCCTACGGGGCGTCGCCGATCACCGAGGACGTGCTCGTCAAGTCGATGGCGCAGTTCGGGTGCCGGTACTTCCAGGTGTACGCCATGACCGAGTCCACCGGCGCCGGCACGACGCTGCCGCCCGAGGACCACGGGGGCGACGCCGACCCGAAGCTGCTGCGGTCGGCCGGCAAGCCCATCCGGGGCATGGAGATGAAGATCGTGGATCCCGACACCGGCGAGGAGCTCCCCGACGGGGAGGTCGGCGAGGTGTGGATGCGCCACGGCGGGAACATGCTCGGCTACTGGAACCTGCCCGAGGAGACGGCCAAGGCGCTCCCCGGCGACGGCTGGCTGCGCAGCGGTGACGCCGCCTACCTGGAGGACGGCTACCTGTACATCCACGACCGGGTCAAGGACATGATCGTCTCGGGTGGCGAGAACGTGTACCCGGCCGAGATCGAGAACGCCCTCATGTCGCACGAGGCCGTCGCGGACGTGGCCGTGATCGGCGTGCCCGACGACAAGTGGGGCGAGGTGGGCAAGGCCCTGGTCATCCGGACGCCCGAGTCCGACGCCACCGGCGACGAGATCCTGCGCCACGCCCGGGAGCGCCTGGCCGGCTTCAAGGTCCCGCACTCGGTGGAGTTCATCGACGAGATCCCCCGGAACCCGACCGGCAAGATCCTCAAGCGCATCCTGCGCGAGCCGTACTGGGAGGGCCACGACCGACGGGTCGGGTAGCGCCGCCGCCCGCGGGGCTGGCCGCGCCGCTGGGCCGGCAGGCCCGCTTCGGGCCGCCCCGGGATGCGCCCCTAGGGTCGCCGGCCATGGACATCCGACTGGACGGCAAGGTCGCCATCGTCACCGGTGGCTCACGGGGAATCGGCAGGGGCATCGCCGCGGCGATGGCGTCGGCCGGCGCGAAGGTGATGATCACCAGCCGCAGCGAGGAGTCGTGCGCGGCCACCGTCGACGAGCTGCGGGCCGAGACGGGCGGCGACCTGGCGTACGTGGCCGGCCACGTCGGCAAGGTCGAGGACATGGACCGGGTGCTGGACGCCACGCTGGAGGCCTTCGGCGCCATCGACGTGCTGGTCAACAACGCGGCGACCAACCCGTACGCCGGCCCGGTCATCGACATCGACGTGCCCCGCTGGGACAAGACGTTCGCCACCAACCTGACCACGCCGCTGGTGTGGACCCAGGCGTGCTGGAACCGCTGGATGAAGGAGCACGGCGGGGCCGTGGTCAACGTCTCGTCGGTCGGCGCCTTCGGGACCAACGCCATCCTCGGCGTCTACGACCTGACCAAGCGGGCGCTCATCCACCTGACCGAGCAGCTGGCCGCCGAGGTCGGCCCCGGGGTGCGGGTCAATGCCGTGTGCCCGGGCCTCATCCGCACCGACTTCGCCCGGGCGCTGTGGGAGGACGGCCGTGGTGACGCCATCGCCGAGGCCCTGCCCATGAAGCGGCTCGGCGAGCCGGAGGACATCGCCAACACGGCGCTGTTCCTGGCGTCGGACGCGGCGTCGTGGATGACCGGCCACGCCGTGCTCGTGGACGGCGGCCAGCTCATCAACATCAGCTAGCCCGACCCGACCCGGAGGAGGCCGTCGGTGGCGATGGAGCTGGTGATGGTGGGCACGGGGAGCCCGTTGCCCGACCCGAACCGGGCCGGACCGTGCCAGGCCGTCGGCGTCGACGGTCGGTGGTTCCTGGTCGACGCCGGACGGGGCGCCCTCATGCGCCTGGCCGGTGCCGGGCTGGGGCCGGCGGCCATCGAGCGCCTGCTGCTGACCCACCTGCACAGCGACCACGTCACCGACGTGAACGACGTCGTCACCACCCGTTGGATCGGCGGCTTCCCGCCGGTGTCGCTGCCCGTCGTCGGGCCGCCGGGCACCGCGGCGTTCATCGACGACACCCTGCGGATGCTCGGTGCCGACGTGGGCTGGCGGATCGCCCACCACGACGACCTCGAGGCGGCACCCGAGGTGCCGGTCACCGAGACCGACGGCCGGACCGGTGACGCCCTCGGCGCCGTGGTCATGGACGACGGCGTACGGATCACCGCCGCGCCCACCGAGCACCGCCCGGTGCACCCGACGGTGGCATGGCGCTTCGACGCCGACGGGGCGTCGGTGGTCCTCGGCGGCGACACGGTGCCGTGTCCCGGCCTCGACCACCTGTGCGCCGGGGCCGACGTGTACGTGCAGACGGTGGTCCGCGACGACCTGATCTCGGCGCTGCCGGTGCGGCGGCTCCACGACGTCCTCGACTACCACTCGACGGTGGCCGACGCCGCCCGCACGGCGGCCCGGGCCGGGGTGGGGACGCTGGTGCTGAACCACTGCGTGCCCGCACCCGGGGTCGACCCGGCCGGGCCGAACGGTCGGGACGAGTGGCTGGCGATGGCCGCCGAGCACTTCGACGGCGAGGTCCTGCTGCCCGACGACCTGGACCGCATCCCGGTCGGCGGCTGATCGCCGGGCGGCGGCTGATTCCCGGGCGGACCGCCGACCCCGGCTCCGACCCCGCTGGGGGGCGGGTCAGACCTCCAGTTGGGCGGCGAGCGCCTGGGTGGCGTCGATGAACTCCTCGACCATGTCGATCACGACCTGGCCGGCGCCCCGGCTGCGGTTCATGGTGCCGACCACCTGGCCGACGAAGTAGGTGGCCAGGGCCTCGGCCCCGGAGCCCTCGTGGTGGGCGGCCCGGTTGATCCGGTCGATGGCGTTGCCGGTCAGCATGGGCTGCAGGGGCATGCCCAACGGGTCCGGGGTGTCGTCGCGGTCCCACTCCTCGGTCCACGCCGTGCGCAGCATCCGGGCCGGCTTGCCGGTCATCGACCGCGACCGCAGGGTGTCGCCGGAGCCGGCGGCCAGCATCTTCTCCTTCACCGTGGGGTGGGTCTCGGCCTCCTCGGTGGTCAGCCACACCGAGCCGCACCACACGCCGGCGGCGCCCAGCGCCAGGGCGGCGGCCAGCTGGCGGCCCCGGCCGATCCCGCCCGCGCCGAGGACGGGCACGGGGGCCACGGCGTCGACGACCTCGGGGAGCAGGACCATGGAGCCGATGAGGCCGGTGTGTCCGCCGCCTTCGGTGCCCTGGGCGATGATGACGTCGGCGCCGGCGGCCACGTGGCGTTCGGCGTGGACCTTCGAACCGGCCAGGGCGCCGACCTTCACGCCGGCGTCGTGGCAGCGCTCGACCATCTCGGCCGGTGGCGGGCCGAGGGCGTTGGCGACGAGGACGGGCCGATGGGCCAGGGCGATGTCGAGCTGGCGGCTGGCCCGGTTGGCGGAGAAGGCGGCGTCGCCGTCGCGTGCCGCCCAGCCGGCGTGGGCGTCGGGGTCCTCGGGGACGCCGTACCGCTCGAGGATCTCGTCGACGAACTCGCGGTGGGCGCCGGGGATGGCCTCGGCGAGGTCGGCCACGGTGAGGCCGCCCTGCTCGGAGCCGGCGTAGCGGGCGGGCACGATCAGGTCGATGCCGTAGGGGAGGTCGCCCAGCTCGTCCTCGATCCACGCTAGGTCGATCTCCAACTGCTGGTCGCTGTGGGCGACGGCGCCGAGGACACCGAGGCCGCCGGCCCTGGAGACGGCGACGACCACGTCGCGGCAGTGGGTGAAGGCCACGATCGGGAACTCGATGCCGAACATCTCGGTGACGGGGGTCTGCACGGTGGGTCGCTCCCTGTGGGTCGGCGGGGTCAGAGGGCCACGAGGCCGTCGGGGTCGAGTTCGCACGGCCGACCGACGAGGTCGTCGGCCAGCAGGGCGTCGAGCGTGGCACGGTCGTCGGTCCCGCCCCACACCCGGGCGCCGCCGGGGGACAGCGCGGCGACGAGGGCGTCGGCGGGGCGGCCGTCGCGGTCGTGGCGGACGGTGTAGCCATCGACCGTCGCCGTGCCGGCGAAGTCCGGGTCCGGGGTGCGGACGGGTTCGGAGGCGACGTCGGCGCCGCAGTCGATTGACCGGTAGCCGTCGGCCGGGGGTTCGGTGGAGTAGACGCCGAAGGCGTGCTTGCCGAGGTAGCCGCCGTTGGCGTACAGCAGCGCCGTGCCGGGCTGCTCGCGGAGGCGCCCGACGAGCGCGGCCAGCGACTGGCCGACCGAGTTGGAGTGGGGTCCGCCGGCAAAGGTCAGGCCACCGTTGGCGGTCAGCGGTCGGGTCTCGGCGTCCACGTCGAGACCCAGCTCGGTGCCGCAGACCTGGACCGACGACGGGAAGCAGGCGTACAGGTCGAGGTGGTCGACGTCGTCGAGCCCGACGCCGGACGCCTCGACGGCCCGGCGACCCGCAGCCCGGACCCCGGGCGAGCGGTGGAGGTGCATGCGGACGCTGGGCGACGGCGGGTCGTCGGCTGTCGTGCCCACCCACGGGAACACCCACCGGTCGCGGGGCACGCCGAGGGCGGTGGCCCGTCCGGCCGACATGAGCAGGGTGGCGCCAGCCTGGTCGACGCTGTTGTTGGCCATCATCGCCTTGGTGTACGGGGCGGCGACCATGCGGTTGTCGGCCGACGGCACGGTGATGGCGTTGCCGTCCATGGGGGTGCGGACCGCGGCGTGGGGGTTGTCGACGGCCACCGCGTTGAAGCGGGACCACAGTTCGCCCACCCGACGTCGGTGGTCCTCGACGGTCTCGCCACGGGCGTGGCGGATGGCCGTCTCGACGATCGGGTAGAAGCCGCCCGGTTCGACGAGTCCCCGGGACTCCTCGTGGGGGGTGGCCATGACCAGGGGGCCGCCGAAGTGCTCGGCGGGGGGCAGCGTCGGGTCGACGTCGCGGCGGACCTCGACGCCGAGGCGTCGGGCGCGGCGGCGGGTCCGGAACACCTCGCCGCCCACCATGAGCGCGGCGTCGAGGTCGCCGGTGGCGATGCGGGCCGACAGGTGGTCCAGCAGGCGTTGGGGCGACGTGCCGGACAGGCCGGTGACCAGGGTGGCGGCGTCGTCGGCGCCGAGGGTGGCGGCCACCTGGCGGCCCGGGTCGGGATGGCTCCACAGGCCGCCGACCACGGCCACCACGTCCACGCCGGCGGCGGCCCCGGGGTGCCCGGCGTCGACGGCCGCCGAACGGCAGGCGTCGACCATGAGCTCGACGGCGGTGCGGGCCACCGTCGGGTCGCCGGCCCGGTCGGTCACCTGGGCGACGCCGACGATCACCGGGGTGCGCGGGTCGAGGGGCCGCGCTTCTCGGGACCGGGTGTCCTGCGACCGCGCTTCCTGCAACATGGCGCCATCATCGTCGTCGGGGGCGGTCGTGCCCGAACCGGCCCAGGACCCCCGGGGACCTCGGCCACCGGGCCGCATAGGATCGGTCCCGTGGCCTACCAGACGCCCGAGTACCACCCGGCTTTCGAGGAGTACTGCGAGACGATCTTCGAGCTGGCCGAGGACGGCCTCGAGGTCATCCAGGCTCGGATCGCCGAGCGCCTGGAGGTGAGCCGTCCGGCGGTCTCGGAGATGGTCAAGCGCCTGGAGAAGGCCGGGCTGGTCAGCGCCGACGACGAGGGGATCGCGCTGACCGACGAGGGTCGGGAGCTGGCCACCGCGGTGGTTCGTCGGCACCGCCTCGCCGAACGCTTCCTCACCGACGTCCTCGGCCTGACGTGGACCGAGGCCCACCACGAGGCCGGCAAGTGGGAGCACGTCATCTCGCCGGCCGTGGAGACGGCGTTGGACCGCCTGCTGGGCGAGCCCACGACCTGTCCGCACGGCAATCCGATCCCCGGGAGCTCCTACCGCGAGCCCGACACCCGGAACCTGTCCGACGTGGGCGTGGGCGAGTCGTTCGTCGTGAGCCGGATCCCGGAGGAGCTGGAGTTCACCGACGGCCTGCTCCAGTTCCTGGAGGACGCCAGCCTGGTCCCCGGGGAGCACGGTGAGGTGACGGCATCGGGGGACGACGGGATGACCGTCGAGATCGGTGGCGGCCGGGTCGACGTGGAACCGTTCGCCGCCGATCGCATCCTGGTCACCACCCGCTGAGGTCCGGGTCCCTCGGAACCCGGGGCCGACGGCCGACGGCCCGGGTCAGCGAAGGTGGTCGCTGCGGCGGACGACCAGCAGCCAGGTCATGACGGCGCTGATGCCCAGGAGCACGAGGGCCAGGATGGCCATCTCGGGGAGGAACAGCGCCTCGTAGGTGTCCCAGACCTGCGTGGCCAGGGTGCGGAACCCGATCGGCGACGCCAACAGGGTGGCCGGAAGCTCCTTCATCGTCGACAGCATGACCAGCCCGCCGCCGGCGGCCAGTCCGGGCAGCATGAGCGGGAGCTCCACGGTGGCCAGGCGACGGACCCGGCCGGCGCCGAGCAGTCGGGCGGCGTCCTCCATGCGGCGGGGGATGGTGTCGACGGCGACCTGGGCGGTCCGGACCGCCTGGGCGCCGAAGTGCACCACGTAGGCGAAGACCAGCACCGGCATCGAGCCGACGAGGGCGTCGAACGGGGAGGCGTGCAGGGTCCAGAACACCAGCGAGAGGGCGACGACCAGGCCGGGGATGGCGAACCCGGCCACGACGACGGCGTTCACCACACCACCCAGGCGGTTCCGGTGGCGGGTCGTGAGGTAGGCCACGGGGAGGACGACGGCCACGGCGACGACGGCGGTGACCGCCGCGATCCAGACGGTGTTCCACGTCGGTCCGAGGACGTCGCCCCAGTCCAGTCGCAGTGATGCCCCACCCCGCCGGGATCGGATCCAGCCGAAGAGCCCCCAGTCGGCCAGCGAGACGGCCGGTGCCACCAGGGCGAGGCCGACCACGCCGGCCACCAGGCCGGTGGCGGGAACGGACCAGCGGCCCAACCCGACGGTGAGGGCGCGTCGGTCGCCGACGGTGCCGTCTCCGGCCAGCAGGGCTCCCCGCCGGGCGCCGGCCCGGGCGATGGTCCGTTCGGCGGCGACCACGAGCAGCGCCAGCAACAGGAGGAGGAGGGCGAGGGCGAAGGACCGGTCCCGGTCGAACAGCCGGGTCCGGAAGATGGTCTGGGTGAGCGTCTCGAACCGCATGAGGTGGACGGCACCGAAGTCGCTCACCGTGTAGAGGAAGACCAGCAGTGAGCCGGCGGCGATCGAGCTGCCGACCTGGGGGAGGACCACCCGGGTGAAGACGCGTGCCGGGCGGTCGCCGAGGAGCCGGGCGTTCTCCTCGAAGGCGGTGGGGAGGGAGGCGAGGCGGGCGGCGACCGGGAGGTACACGTAGGGGTACGTGAACAGGGTGAGGACCAGCCAGGCCCCGGTCAGGCCGTGGAGACGGATGGCGAGGTCGAACCCGAGGTCGCCGGCCAGGTCGTGGACGATGCCGCCCGGGCTGAGCCCGGAGATGAAGGCCGCCGCGCCGACGAAGCTCGGGTAGACGAGCGGCAGGGGGACGACGATCCGCCAGAACCTCCGTCCGGCCAGGTCGGTGCGGGTCGTGATCCAGGCCAGGGCGGTGCCGAGCACCGCGGTGGACGCCGAGACGAGGACGGCCAGCTGCACGGTCCGCCAGAGCGGGGCCAGCGTCCGGTGGCTGGCCAGCAGCGCCAGCGGGGACTCGGTGCCTCCGATGACCCGCCAGGTCACGTAGCCGCCGGGGAGGGCGAAGGCGGCCGCCACGAGGACGGCCGCCGTCAGCAGGAGGACTGGGGGTCGGCCACGTCCCGCCCGGACGGGGCCGACCCCGGAGGGCCCGTTCACCACGGGCACGCGTTCACTGGTCGAGGATGCCGCTGGCTTCGATGATCTCGATGGTGCGGGTGAACTCGGCGGCCACGTCGTCGATGTCGACGGCACCCACCCGGTCGGCCGGCACCGGCGGCAGGACCGCTGCGGGCGCCACGCCGAGGGCCAGCGGGTACTCGTAGACCTTGCCGGTCAGGTAGGCCTGCTGCTCGTCGCTCAGCAGGTGGGCGAGGAGGCGGTTGGCGGCGTCCTGCTCGTCGCTGGAGTCGAGGACGGTCGCCGTGGCGATGATCATGAGCCCACCGTCGTCGCCGGCGGCGAAGCCGTGGTTCGCGGAGCGCTGGGCGTCGCCGTTCGCCGCCACCTTCTGGAAGTTGTAGTAGTGGTTGACGAGGCCGAACTGGATCTCGTTGCGGCCGACGGCCTCGACGATGGCGCCGTTCTTCGGGTAGAAGCGGCTTCCGTTGGCCACCATGGCATCGAGCCATTCGATGGCCACGTCGTCGCCGTTCCGGAGGCGGAACAGGGTGAACCAGTCCTGGAACGAGGAGTTGCTCCCGGGGACGGCGACCCGTCCCGCGTACTCGGGGCCGGTGAGGTCGAACACCGAGTCGGGGAGGTCGGCGGGGTCGACCTCGTCGACGTTGTAGACGAGGACCCGGCCGCGGCCGGCGAAGCCGACCCAGGTGCCGTCCGGCGACCGGTCGGTGTCGGCCACCCTCTCGAGCACCTCGTCCTCGATGGTGGCGAGCATGCCGAGGTCGTCGAGGAAGCCGGCCGGGCCGGGGCTCCGGGAGAGGAACACGTCGGCCGGGCTCTTGTCACCCTCTTCGGCCAGGAGGAGGGCGAGGTCGTTGGACGAGCCGTACCGAACCTCGAGGGCGATGCCGGTCTCGGCGGTGAACGCCTCGAAGATGGGGCCGACGAGCTTCTCGCTCCGGCCCGAGTAGACGGTCAGCGAGTCAGGGTCGTCGCCGGCGCACGCGGTGGCGGTGGCCGTCACCCCGAGGAGGACGAGGGCCACCGCGGCGGCGCGGGCCAGGTGGCGGAATGGGCGGGGGGCGTTGTTCGGGAGGTCTCGCATCTGCGGGTTCGCCTTCTGGTGGAGTGGTTGTTAGGTAGCCCTAACTGAATGTGAGGGAAACCTAACAACCTCGTCGGGGAGTTCACACCCCGAGGGGCACCGCTCCGGGGCCGACATATGTCACACCGACGGGGTCGCCGCGCTGCCAGCGGACGTCGGCGCCGGTCCGGGCGTGGACGGTCGAGCCGTCGCCGAGCAGGACCCGGACCATGGCGTCGTGGCCGTAGTACTCGACCAACTCGACGGTCCCCGTGGACCCCTCGGCCAGGCGTAGGTCCTCGGGGCGGACCAGGAGTTCGGCCGGCCCGCCGGCGGTCCGACCCGTGGCGTTGACGTCGGCCACGGGGATCGGCCCCACCGGGGTCTGGCAGGTTCCGACGGCGTCGGTCACGGCGAGCAGGTTGGCGTCGCCCACGAAGGTGGCCACCCACCGGTTCGCAGGTCGCCGGTAGAGCTCGTCCGGGCTCCCGACCTGGGCCACCCGTCCCTCGTTGAGCACGGCCACTCGGTCGCCCAGCACGAACGCCTCCTCCTGGTCGTGGGTGACGAACACCGTCGTCACCCCCAGCTCCAGGAGCAGGTGGTGGATCTCCGAGCGGACCTGGACCCGCAGCGAGGTGTCGAGGCTGGAGAACGGCTCGTCGAGGAGCAGGACGTCGGGTCGGGGGGCGAGGGCCCGGGCCAGCGCGACCCGCTGCTGCTGCCCGCCCGACAGCGAGCCCGGTCGTCGACCCTCGAGGCCGGCCAGGCCGACGATCTCGAGGGTCTCGGCCACCCGGGTCGAGCGACGTTCGGAGCGGGGTAGCCCGTAGGCGACGTTCTGGCCGACGTCGAGGTGGGGGAACAGCGCCCCATCCTGGAAGACCATGCCGATCCGCCGTCGCTCCGGCGGGACGAAGTCCCGGCCATCGCCGAGGACGCGGCTCCCGAGGCGGACGGTGCCGGCCACCTGGCGTTCGAGCCCGGCGATGGTGCGGAGGAGGGTCGTCTTCCCGCAGCCGCTGGGTCCCAGGAGGGCCATCACCTCGCCGGCCGCCACCTCGAGCGACACCTGGTGGAGAACGGCCGGGCCGTCGTAGGCCACCGTCAGGTCCTGAACGGCCAGGTACTCGGCGGCGCGGTCCTGGGCGGATGGGCGGGCCGGGTCCACCCGCTTGTTCAGCATGCCTAACAGGCTATGGGCGGTGGTGGTGGGTGGCTACGGTTCGGCGGTGGCCGCCGTGGAGATGGGTCGATGGGGTGCCCTGTGGGGGCTGGCGGCCGCCCTCGTCCCCCTCCTCCTGGTGGCCGGCATCTCCCGGGCCCGCCGGCTCGGCCTCGAACGCGACCTGGCGGTGTCCGCCGCCCGCGCCATCGTCCAGCTGCTGGTCGCGGGCTGGGCGCTCACCCTGATCCTCGACGGCGACACCTCGGTCTGGTGGGCCTGGGCCTGGGTGGTGGCGATGGTGCCGGTGGCCGCCGACGCCGCCCGCCGTCGGGAACGGCGCCTGCCCGGCCTGGGATGGAGCACGGGAGTGGGCGGGGCGCTCGGCCTCGGCTCGTCGCTGGCGGTGGTCTTCGGCCTGGGGATCCTCCCACTGGAGTCCCGGGTCCTCGTCCCGGTCGCGGGCATGGTGGTCGGCAATTCGCTGAAGGTCGTGGTGGTGGCCGCCACCCGCCTGGTCGACGGCCTCCGGGAACATGCCGGGGAGGTCGAAGCCATGCTGGCCCTCGGCTTCGGCCCGGGTCGAGCCGTCCGGGACGTGGCGTCGGGCGCCCTCCGGCTGGCCGTGCGACCGCAGTTGGAGACCACCCGCAGCGTCGGGATGGTGTTCCTCCCCGGGGCCCTGACCGGCCTGATCCTCGCCGGCGTCGACCCGATGGAGGCGGTCCTCATCCAGGCGGCACTGCTCTTCCTGATCCTCGGGACGGCCGCCGTCACCGGCCTGGTGGTCGTGGTGGCCGGGGTCCGTCCGTTCCTCGTCGACGGACGGTTCGTTCCGCCCCCGAACTGACCGGGTCAGCGGCGCCAGGGGTCGTCGGCCACCTCGACCGACGCCAGCAGCTCCAGCGCGGTGGCCACCGGCAGGCCGACCACGTTGTCCCGGCTGCCGACCAGCGACTCCACGAAGTCGGCGCCACCACCCTGGATGCCGTACCCGCCGGCCTTGTCCAACGGCTCGCCGGTGGCCACGTAGGCGTCGACCTCGTCGTCGGCCAGGGTCCGCCAGGCCACCTCGGTGGACACCGCGGTCGAGGCCGTCCCTCCGGGCCCGGCCACCGCGACGCCGGTCACGACGTGGTGGCGACGCCCCGAGAGGCGCCGGAGCATGTCGACGGCCACCTCCGGGGTGCCCGGCTTGCCCAGCACGGTGCCGTCGAGGACCACCACGGTGTCGGCGGCCAGGACGAGCTCGCCGGCCCGGGCCACGGCGTCGCGCTTGTCGCGGGCCAGGCGTTCCACCATGGCCACCGGGTCCTCGCCGGGGCGACGGGCCTCGACCACGTCGGCGGGCCGGACCTCGGGTTCGAGCCCGACCGAACGCAGCAGGTCGAGGCGCCGTGGCGACGCCGAGGCCAGGACGACGGGAAGCGAGAACACGGGCGGCCGACTCCGGGAGGGGTCAGCCGCCCGAGGGCACCAGCTCGCCGGCATCCACCGGGGGCGTGGCGTCCTCGGGGTCGTCCAGCCACCCCTCGGGCAGGACCACCGGCTTCGGGCCGTTGCGGTGGCCGCGGGGGATCCGCAGCGACGCCGGGTCCAGGGCCATGGACGGGTCGCAGGCCACCAGCAGGCCGGCCAACAGCTCGTCGAGGTGGTCGAGGTCGCGCACCTTCTGGAGGGCGTCTCGTACCGCCGGGCCGGTCGGGTAGCCCTTCAGGTACCAGCCGGTGTGCTTGCGGAAGTCGCGGATGCCGTGCGGCCCGGCCCAGTCGACCAGCAGGCGGGCGTGACGGGCCATGGCGGCCACCGCGTCGCCCAGCGTCGGCGGATCGCCCGGCTCGGCACCGCCCGACGACGGATCGGGCCCGAAGACGTCGGCCAGGTCGCCGAACAGCCACGGGCGACCCAGGCAGCCCCGACCCACGACGACGCCGTCGCAACCCGTGGACCGCATCAAGCGCAGGGCGTCCCACGGCTCCCACACGTCGCCGTTGCCGAACACCGGGATAGTGGTCACGGCTGCCTTGAGCTCGGCGACCGCCGACCAGTCGGCCTCGCCCGAGTACAGCTGCTCGGCGGTGCGGGCGTGCAGCGACACCGCTGCGGCGCCGACGGCCTCGGCGATCCGGCCCGCGTCCAGGAAGGTCAGGTGGTCGTCGTCGGTGCCGATGCGGAACTTGACGGTGACGGGCACGTCGCCGGCGTGGTCCACCGCGGCCCGCACGATCGACTCGAACAGGCGGGGCCGGAGCGGGATGGCCGCGCCGCCGCCCTTGCGGGTCACCTTGGGCATCGGGCAGCCGAAGTTCATGTCGACGTGGTCGACCCGGCCCTCGCCGGCTCGTTCCCCACCGACCAACATCTCGACGGCCCGGCCGATGTCGTCGGGGGCGGTGCCGTAGAGCTGGATGCTGCGGGGCGTCTCGTCCGGGTCGAAGTGCGACAGGCGGTTGGTCTTCAGGTGTCCGTCGACCAGGCCCCGGGCCGTGATCATCTCGCTGACGTACAGGCCGGCGCCGAAGTCCCGGCACAGCCGGCGGAACGGGGCGTTGGTCACGCCGGCCATGGGGGCCAGCACCACCGGCGGCCACACCTCGAGCGGGCCGACGTGCGGTGCGGCGAACTCGCCGGGCGACGCCGGAGCGACGCCGTGGTTCACCTCGGAGCGCAGGCCCATTCCCCAAGGCTACGGACTGCCCCGGGGGCTACGGACCGACGATGCGCAGGCCCTGGTGGCCGGTGGTGCTGTCCGGCGTGCTCGACGTCCGTGCCGCCAGCCGGTAGCGGTGGCAGTAGCTGTCGTGGCAGAGGAACGAACCGCCCTTCAGCACCCGGTTCACGCCCATCGACGGGCCGATCGGGTCCAGCGTCGGACCGTCGGGCCCGTCGGGTCGGTGGCTGGCCGTGAACCAGTCGGCCGTCCACTCCCACACGTTGCCCGAGCACTCGTGGAGGCCGAAGCCGTTGGGGGCGAACCAGTCCACCGGGCAGGTCCCCGCCCACCCGTCGGCGGCGTCGTCGTCGTGCCAGAACGTCCCGGTGAAGATGTTGAACCGGTGGGCGTCGGGCCCGTCCGGCTGGTTGTCGTCGCCCCAGGGCAACCGCTTCGACTCCAGGCCGCCGCGGGCCGCGTATTCCCACTCGGCCTCGGTGGGAAGGCGTCCCCCCGTCCATTCGGCGAAGGCCACGGCGTCGAACCAGGACACGTGCACCACCGGATGGTCGGCCCGCCCGTCGAGGTCGCTGTGCGGGCCCTCGGGGTGCCGCCAGTCGGCACCGAACACCTGGCGCCACCACTCGGCGCCGACCACGCCCCGGGTTTCGTCGAAGTCGTCGGGGAGGTGGCCGCCGAACACGAACGACCAGCCGTCCCGCTCGGCGATGGTCTCGTGGCCGGTGGCGTCCACGAAGGCCGCGAACTCGGCGGTGGTCACCGCCGTGGCCGAGATCGAGAAGGGCGACAGGCGGACGGTGCGGACCGGACCCTCGCCGTCCGACGGGTAGCCGCCCACTTCGTTGCCCATGCGGAATTCGCCGCCGGGCAGGTCGACGAGGCGGGCCAGCGGGTCCACGTGGGGGGCCATCGCGGGTGGGGTCAGGTGCCCGGGAACACGCCGGCGAGGAAGCGGCGGACCTCGGCGGCGCAGGCCTCCGCGGCCTTGAGGTGGACCATGTGGCCCTGGTCGGGCACGACGACCGAGGCGCGGACGTCGAGGTCGCGCTGGAACAGCGACGCCGACGCGGCGAACCGCTTGTCCCGCTCGCCGAGCAGGACCAGGACCGGGCACCGGATGTCGGCCAGGTGGTCGAGGACGAACGAGTCGTGGTGCATCGAGATCTCCTCGACGCCCGGCGGTTGGTCCATCTTCTGGGCCGCGGCCCGGACCGATTCGTTCCACTGTTCCCGGGCCTCGGCCTTCCGGAAGCCGGGACCGGCGGCCACCAGCACGAGGGCGGCCACGTCGTCGGGGCGTTGGACGGCGTGGGCCAGCGACAGGAAGCCCCCGAAGCTGTGGCCCATCAGGACGACGGGGCCCTCGGGGGCGCCGCCCCGGGCGTGGTCGCAGACGGTGGCGAGGTCGCCGAGGGCGTGGTCGCGGGTGTAGTTGCCGGGGGGCGGGGCATCGCTGGCGCCGTGGCCGCGGAGGTCCCAGGTGGCGATGCGGTGGTCGGCCGACAGGTCGTCGACCATCGGCGCCCACACGGACCGGTCGTTGGCCCAGCCGGTGGTGGCCACGATGGGCGGAGCGTCCCCGTCGGTCGGGCCGGCGGACGAGGTGGCCAACGCCACGCCGTCGGGCGCGGTCAGGGTTCCGTCGGTCGGGGTCATGTCGGTGGGTGGAGGGGTCATGGTCAGGCGGCTTCCCGCAGCGGTCGGAAGAACTCGCGGACGTCGGCCACGAGGTCGTCGGGGCGCTCCATGGCGGCGAAGTGGCCGCCCCGGTCGTGCTCCCGCCAGAACGTCACGTTGCGGTCCGGCTCCACCCAGCGTCGGCGCCCCACCATCAGCTCCATGGGGAACGCCGAGACGCCGAACGGCACGTCCGGGTTCGGCGGCGGCATCCGTCCCTCGGCCAGGTCGCGCCCGAACTCGAAGTAGATGCGGGCCGACGAGGTGGCCGTGCCGGTGAACCAGTAGGCGGACACGTTGGCCAGCAGGTCGTCGCGTTCGACCACGTCGAGGACGTCGCCGTCGTGGTCGGTCCAGCCGTGGAACTTCTCGCCGATCCACGCCAGCAGGCCGGCCGGCGAGTCGTGCAGGCCGACACCGAGCGACTGCGGCCGGGTCTGCTGCTGGAGGAAGTAGCCCCGGTCCTCGGTGAAGTACCAGGCCGACCGGTCGAGGTGCTGCTGCTCAGCCGGCGTGATGTCGGCGTGGTCGTCGTCGTTCCCCGGGGGGAAGGCGCTCATCATGTTGACGTGGCAGCCCACGACGTGGTCGGGGGCCTGTCCCGCCACGTGCTGGGAGATGATCGATCCCCAGTCGCCGCCCTGGACGCCGTAGCGGTCGTAGCCGAGGCGGGCCATGAGCGAGGCGAAGGCGCCGCCGATGCGGTGCGGACCCCAGCCCCGTTCGGTGGTCGGGCCGGACCAGGCGAAGCCGGGCAGCGACGGGGCCACCACGTGGAAGGCGTCGGCCGGGTCGCCACCGTGGGTCGCCGGGTCGGTCAGGGGACCGACCACCGACAGGAACTCCACGATGGAGCCGGGCCAGCCGTGGCTGAGGAGCAGCGGCAGGGCCCCGGGTTCGGGCGAACGGTGGTGGACGGCGTGGAGCCGCTGGCCGTCGACGGTGGTCACCACCTGGTCGAGGGTGTTGATGCGGGCCTCGGCGGCCCGCCAGTCGAAGCCGTCGGCCCAGTGGGTGGCCAGGACGCGGAGCCAGGCGCCGTCGCAGCCGTACTCCCAGCCGGTGCCCTCGATCTGGTCGGGCCAGCGGGCGTCGGTCACGCGGCGCCTCAGGTCGTCGATGGCGGCGTCGGGCACGTCGACGGCGAACGGCTGGAGGTCGTGGGGGTCGGACACGTGGGCTCCGGGGGTCGTGGCGAACGGCGTCGGGTCCGGGACGACCGTACCCGTGGGCCACCGGCCACTGGGAAGCCGGTCCGGGGGCCTCGGGTACCGTCGGGCCGTGGGACGGACCATGGACCTGGACGGGGCGAGGGTGTTGGTGACCGGCGGGTCGAAGGGGATCGGTGCCGCGCTGGCCCGGGCCTACGCGGCGGCGGGTGCGACGGTGGTGGTGGCCGCCCGGGCCTCGGCGGAGCTGGACGCCGTGGCTGCCGAGGTCGGGGGCATAGCGGTGGTGGCCGACCTGGCCGACGCGGAGGTCGTCGACGGCCTCGTCGCCGAGGTGGAGGCCGCCCACGGGCCGATCGACGTGCTCGTCAACAACGCCGGGGTGGAGACCACCGACATGGCCGCCGTGATCGACCCGTCGGACGTCCGCAATGCGACCCGCCTCAACCTGGAGGCGCCCATGGTGCTGACCCGCCACGCCCTGCCCGGGATGCTGGCCCGGGGGCGGGGCCACGTGGTGTTCCTGTCGTCGATCGCCGGCACGGCCGGGTTCCCGACCATGTCCACCTACTGCGCCACCAAGGCCGGCGTGTCCAACTACGCCCGGACGCTGGCCCTCGAGCTCCGGGGCTCGCCGGTGGGGACCACGACGGTGGCGCCCGGACCGGTGGCCACCCGCATGTGGGACGCGGTGGAGGCCACGTCGCCCAGCGGCCAACGGGTCCTGGATCGGATGAACGCCGTGCGAATGCTGCCCGTCGCCGACCCCGAGCGACTGGCCCGGCGGGTGGTGCGGGCCACGCAGCGTGGGCGGCGCCACGTGCGGACCCCGCGACGCCTGATGGGCAACTTCCTGTTGGCCGAGGCGCCGCACCGGCTCACCGGTTCGCTGCTGGCCGGCGTCCGCCTCGACCCCACCGACCGGCGGGCCCCCTGAGGGACGGGCCGGCTGGCCGTTCGGTGGATGGCCGTTCGGTGGATGGCCGGTCGGTGGATGAACGGGCGGGCCGACGGCCGGGTCAGGCGTGCTCGGCCAGCTCCCGGAGGCGCCCCAGCACCCGGTGGGCCTCGCCGCCCACCGGCGTGACGTTCAGCGACGTCACCCCGGCCTCGCGGTAGGCGGCCAGGCGCTCGACCACGTAGCCCTCGTCGCCGCACAGGGTCGTGTTCTCGATCAGCTCGTCGGGCAGCAGCCCGGCGGCCTCGTCCTTGCGGCCGTCGAGGTAGGCGTCCTGCACGGCGGCCGCCTCGTCCTCGAACCCGTACCGGCGGCACACCTCGTTGTAGAAGTTCTTGTCCCGGGCGCCCATCCCGCCGATGTAGAGGGCGGCCATGGGGCGTGACATGTCGCGGTACTTCGCAGCGTCGTCGCCGATGGCCACCAGGCCGCCGGCCACCACGTCCAGGGCGCCGAGGGCGCCGTCGCGGCGGGCCAGACCGGCCGACACGGCGTCGCCCCACACCCGATCCATGCGCTCCGGGTAGACGAGGAACGGCAGCCAGCCGTCGCACGTCGCCGCGGTCTCCTCCACGCTCTTCGGGCCCAGCGCCGCGATGTAGATCGGGATGTCGGCCCGCTTGGGGTGGTTGATGATCTTCAGCGGCTTGCCCAGGCCGGTGCCCTGGTCGGGCGGCAGCGGCAGCGTGAACACGTCGCCGTCGTGAATCAGGCGCTCGCGGCGCCACGCCGCCCGGCAGATGTCGATGATCTCCCGGGTCCGGGTCAGCGGCTTGGCGTACGGCATGCCGTGGAAGCCCTCGATGACCTGGGGGCCCGAGGCGCCGAGGCCGAGGACGAAGCGGCCGTCGGACAGGGCGTCGAGGCCGGCCGCCGTCTGGGCCAGCAGAGCCGGGGTCCGGCTGTAGGTGTTGAGGATGCCGCTTCCCAACTCGACGGTCGACGTCGAGGCGGCCAGGTAGCCGAGCAGGCTGACGGCGTCGAAGCCGTACGCCTCCGGGATCCAGATCCGGTCGACGCCGGCCGCCTCCAGCTCGCGGGCCTGGGCGGCGGCGGTGGACGGGTCGGTGGCGTAGTTGAGCGAGGTGGAGATACGCATGGCGCGATCCTCGCAGGGTCGGTCAGTCGCGGGGGAACCGGCGCAGCACGACCACGGCGATGACCAGGAGCAGCCCGGCGCCGACGCCCATCGACAGCGAGAAGCCGGAGGCGAAGGCGTCCCGGGCCATGGTGGCCAGCGGACCGCCGGCGTCGCCGGGCGCCATCGACGCCACGTGGAGGGCGGCGCCGACCGAGTCGCGGGCCGCCTCGGCGGCCTCGGGTCCGGCCATCTCGAAGGCGTCGCCGACGCTGCGCCGGTAGCCGAGGCTGAGCAGGCTGCCGAGCAGGGCGATGCCCACCGCGGCGCCGACCTCGCGTGTCGTGTCGTTGACGGCCGATGCCACGCCGGCCTTGTCCTGGGGCAACGACGTCACGATGGCCTCGGTGGCGGCCGGGAACGCCAGGGCCATGCCAGCCGAGGCGATGCACAGGCCGACCAGGACCTGGACGTAGCCGCTGTTCCCGTCGACGGTGACCAGGCCGGTGAGGCCCAGCGCGGTGACCACCAGGCCGCCGCCGATCACGGCGTGGACGCCGAACCGCTGGGCCAGCCTCGGACCGATCGGCGACACGAACACCATGGACACGGCGAACGGCAGGACCCGGACCGCCGTGCCGAGCGCCGAATAGCCGAGCACGTACTGCATGTACTGGGCGAGGCCGAAGAACATGCCGAACATCACGGCGAAGGCGGTGCCGATGCCGAGGCTGCCGAGGCCGAAGCGGGGGATGCGGAACAGCCCGGGGTCGAGCATCGGGTGGGCCCGCCGGTTCTCGACGGCCACCCACGCGGCACCGACCGCGACGAAGGCCACGAAGCCGCCCACCACCGCCGGGTGGCCCCACCCGTACTCGGGGCCCTGGATGAGGGCGAAGACGAGGCCGCCGAGGGCGACGGCCGACAGGACGCTGCCGGGCGGGTCGAGTGGATGGCCCTGCGTGTCCCGGGAGGTGGGCACGAGGGTCGCCACGAGGACGAACAGCAGCACGGCCATGGGCACGTTGACGAAGAAGATCGAGCCCCACCAGAAGAACTCCAGCAGCACCCCGGCGGCCAGGATCCCGATGGCGCCGCCGGCACCGGCGAACCCGGCCCAGATGGCGATGGCCCGACTGCGCTCCTCGGCGGGGAACACCGAGGTGAGGATGGACAGGGTGGCCGGCATGACCAGGCCGGCACCGATGCCCATGGTGCAGCGCCACAGGATGACCTGGGCGGCCGAGACGCTGGTGGCGCCCATGACGGCACCGAACACGATGATGGCCAGGCCGACCAGCAGGGCACCGCGGCGGCCGAACCGGTCGCCGAGTGCGCCGAACGGCAGCAGCAGCACGGCCAGCACCAGCGCGTAGGACGTGTTGATCCAGACCAGCTCCGACGCCGAGGCGTCCAGCGCGGCGTGCAGCGACGGCAGGGCCAGGTTCAACGAGCTGACGCTGGCCACCACCTGCACCAGCGAGAGCGTGAGGATGGCCAGGATCAGCCAACGACGGGGATGGCCGGCCCCCTCCGCGGTCGGATCGGTCGGGGCCCGGGCATCGGTCGACATGCCGACAGCCTCCCAGCCGCCACGGCCTCCCATGGTGCTCGGGCGCCCGGGGTCATGGGTCACATGGCCCGGAGGGCCTGACGGACCGTCACCTACCATCGACGGCATGCCTGTCGACCAGCGGCCCGACGACGCACCCCTCGCCGACGGCTTCGACGTCCTGACGCGTGCCGACTGGGAAGAGCTCGCCGCCGCGGGTCTGCGCGGCCGTTCACTGGCCTCGCTGACCACGACCACGGCCGACGGCATCGAACTGGTCCCGGTCCACGGATCGGACACCCACGACTCGTCCGGCGACCCCGCCGGCCTGCCGGGGACCGGCGACCGCACCCGGGGCAGCCGGGCGGCGGGCAACCTGGACGGCGGCTGGGACGTGCGCGCCCTGGTGGCCGACGACGGTCCCGCGGCGGCCAACGCCACCGTGCTCGACGAGCTCCTGCGGGGCTCCACCTCGGTCCTGCTCGACCCGCAGGCCATCGGCATCGGCACGGCCGACGACCTGGCCCGCACGCTCGACGGCGTCCACCTCGAGATGACGACGGTGGCCCTGCTGCCGGGCCCGACCACGCCCGCGGTGACCGGCTGGCTGCTGGACCGTTGGGAGGCCGACGGCGTGGCGCCCGCCGATCGTCGGGGCGTCCTCGGCCTGGACCCGATCGGCGTGGCCGCCCGTCACGGCGGGACCCCGTCGTGGGACGAGGCCCTCGCCCTGGTGGACCGCTGCGGCGACCTGCCGGGCGTCCGCCCCGTGGTGGTCGACGCCACCCCCTACGCCGACGCCGGCGCCACCGACGCCCGCCAGTTGGGTTGGGCCACGGCGACGGGCGTCGAGGCGCTCCGGGCCCTGGTCGACCACGGCCTGACCGTCGACGAGGCGCTCGACCAGGTGTCGTTCACCCTGTCGGCCGACGTCGACCAGTTCGCGACCATCGCCCGGCTGCGCGCCGCTCGCCGCCTGTGGGCCCGCGTGGCCGAGGCCAGCGGTGCGGACGAGGCCCGCTTCGGCCAAGTCCAGCACGCCCTGGCCGCCGCATCCGACGTCTCGGCACGCGACCCGTGGACCAACCTGCTGCGGGGCACGGTGGCCGCCTTCGCCGCTGGACTGGGCGGCGCCGATGCGATCACCGTCCGCCCCTTCGACGCCGGGCTGGGGCGGTCCGACGAGTTCGGACGCCGCACGGCCCGCAACACCCACCTCCTCCTGCTGGAGGAGAGCTCGTTGGCCGCCGTGGTCGACCCGGCCGGGGGCTCGTGGTACGTGGAGCACCTGACCGACCGCCTGGCCGAGGTGGCCTGGACCCACCTGCAGTCGGTGGAGGCCGACGGCGGGATGGCCGCGTCGCTGGCCTCGGGCCGGATCGGTGCCGAGGCCGAGGCCTGCTGGGCCGACCGTGCCGGACGCCTGGCCACCCGTGTCGAGGCGGTCACCGGGGTCTCCGAGTTCCCCGACGTCGACGAGGAGCGGCCGTCCCGCCCCGCCGGACCGGCCGGGCCGACCGGCCCACTGCCCCTGCGCCGCCGCTCGGCCGCCTTCGAGGCCCTACGCGACGCCGGCGAGGCCGCTGCGGGCACCGTGGGCGTCCTGGCCCTCGGGCCGTTGGCCGAGCACACCGCCCGCACCACCTTCGCCGCCAACCTCTACGCCATCGCCGGTCTGCGCACCACGTCGGTGGACGCCCCGGCCGGCGACGTGCCGGCGGGCGATGTGCCAGCGGTCGTGGTGGTCTGCGGGTCCGACGAGCGCTACGCCGCCGACGGCGTCGCCGCGGTGGCCGCGCTGCGGGCCGCCGGCGCTCGCGCGATCCACCTGGCCGGACGGGCCTCGGTCCTCGGCGACGAGGTGGCCGACGCCCTCCGCGAGGCCGGCGTCGACGAGTTCGTCCACGCCCGCAGCGACGTCGTCGACCTGCTGGCCCGCACCCTGGCCGGCCTCGGGATCGGCGGCGTTGTTGCCCCTGATGGAGCTGCTGACGGGGCCACCGACGGAGCCGCTGACGGGGGTGCCCGGTGATCCCCGACTTCTCGAACGTCCCCCTCGTCGACGACCCGTCCCCGGCCGTCGACGACCCGTCCCCGGCCGTCGGCGCTGGGGCGCTGGCCGGCTGGGCCGCGGCCGTCGAGGCCGAGACCGGGCACGCTCCCGACGACCTGGCCCGCGACACCCCCGAACAGATCGCCGTGCCGCCGCTGGCCACCGCGGCGGACCACGCGGACCTCGACTTCCTCCACACCTGGCCGGGCGCCGCCCCCTACCTGCGGGGCCCGTACCCGACCATGTACGCCAGCCAGCCGTGGACCATCCGGCAGTACGCCGGGTACTCCACCGCCGAGGAGAGCAACGCCTTCTACCGGCGCAACCTGGCCGCCGGCCAGAAGGGCCTGAGCATCGCCTTCGACCTGGCCACCCACCGCGGCTATGACAGCGACCACCCCCGGGTGTCCGGCGACGTCGGCATGGCCGGGGTGTCCATCGACTCGATCTACGACATGCGCACCCTGTTCGACGGCATCCCGCTCGACCAGATGACGGTGTCGATGACCATGAACGGGGCCGTCCTGCCCATCCTCGCCCTCTACGTGGTGGCGGCCGAGGAGCAGGGCGTCGCCCCCCACCAGCTGGCCGGGACCATCCAGAACGACATCCTCAAGGAGTTCATGGTCCGGAACACCTACATCTACCCTCCGGGCCCGTCGATGCGGATCGTGTCGGACATCTTCGCCTTCACCAGCGCCGAGATGCCCCGCTTCAACTCGATCTCCATCTCCGGCTACCACATGCAGGAGGCCGGGGCCACGGCCGACCTGGAGCTGGCCTACACGCTGGCCGACGGGGTGGAGTACGTGCGGGCCGGCGTCGACGCCGGCCTCGACGTCGACGCCTTCGCCCCCCGGCTGAGCTTCTTCTGGGCCATCGGCATGGACTTCTTCATGGAGGTGGCCAAGCTGCGGGCCGCCCGCCTGCTGTGGGCCGACCTGATGCGCCAGTTCGGCCCCACCGACCCCCGGTCGTCGTCGCTGCGGACCCACTCGCAGACGTCGGGCTGGAGCCTCACTGCGCAGGACGTCTACAACAACGTGGTCCGGACCTGCGTGGAGGCCATGGCGGCCACCCAGGGCCACACCCAGTCGCTGCACACCAACGGACTCGACGAGGCCCTGGCCCTCCCCACCGACTTCTCGGCCCGGATCGCCCGCAACACGCAGCTCTTCCTGCAGCAGGAGAGCGGGACCTGCCGGGTGGCCGACCCGTGGGGCGGCAGCTACCACGTGGAGCGCCTGACCCGGGACCTGGCCCGACGGGCCCGGGTCCACCTGGCCGAGGTGGAGGAGTCCGGCGGCATGGCCCGGGCCATCGAGGCCGGCATCCCCAAGCTCCGCATCGAGGAGGCCGCGGCCCGCACCCAGGCCCGGATCGACTCCGGCCGCCAGACGGTGGTCGGCGTCAACCGCTACCGCCCCGAGGTCGTCGACCCGATCGACGTCCGCAAGGTCGACAACGCCCGGGTCCGCGCCGACCAGCTGGCCAAGCTGGCACGCCTCCGCGCCGAACGGGACCCCGAGGCCTGCCGGGCGGCGCTCGACGCCCTGACCCGGTGCGCCGAGACCGGCGACGGCAACCTGCTGGCCAAGGCCATCGACGCGGCGCGGGCGAGGGCTACGGTCGGGGAGATCAGCGACGCTCTGGAGACGGTCTTCGGGCGCCACGTGGCGGAGGTCCGCACCATCTCCGGGGTCTTCAACAGCGAGGTCGGCGACGGCGAGGCCGTGGTGGCCGCCCGGATCCGGGTCGACGCCTTCGAGGCCGACGCCGGCCGGCGACCCCGGATCCTGGTGGCCAAGATGGGCCAGGACGGCCACGACCGGGGTCAGAAGGTGATCGCCACCGCGTTCGCCGACCTGGGCTTCGACGTCGACATCGGTCCGCTGTTCTCCACGCCCGACGAGGTGGCCCGCCAGGCCGTGGAGAACGACGTGCACGTGGTGGGCGTGAGCTCGCTGGCCGCCGGCCACCTGACGCTGGTCCCCGAGCTTCGCGACGCCCTGGCCGCCAACGGTCGACCGGACGTGGCCATCGTGGTGGGGGGCGTCATCCCGCCCGACGACCACGACGCCCTGCTGGCCGCCGGTGCCTCGGCGGTCTTCCCGCCCGGCACCGTGGTGGCCGAGGCGGCCGTCGAGCTGCTCGACGCCATCGGCGGCACGGACCCCGCCGGCGACTGACCGTGACCACCACCGAACTCGTCGACTGCGTGGTGGCCGGCGACCGGGCGGCGGTGGGTCGGGCCCTGACGCTGGTCGAGTCGAACCGGCCCGACCACCGCGAACGGGCCACGGCACTGCTCGACGCCCTGGCGCCGCACGCCGCCGAGGCCCACCGGGTCGGCATCACCGGCGTGCCCGGGGTGGGCAAGAGCACCTTCATCGAGTCGCTGGGCATGCACCTGGTCGACGCTGGGCACCGGGTGGCCGTGCTGGCCGTCGACCCCACCAGCACCGTGACCGGCGGCAGCATCCTCGGCGACAAGACCCGCATGCCGCGCCTGGCCAACGAGGCGGCGGCCTTCGTCCGGCCGTCGCCCAGCTCGGGGACCCTCGGCGGGGTGACCCGCACGACCCGCGAGTCGATGCTGGTGCTGGAGGCGGCCGGCCACGACGTGGTCCTCGTCGAGACGGTCGGCGTCGGCCAGTCGGAGACCGTGGTGGCCGGGATGGTCGACTTCTTCCTCGTCCTGATGCTGCCGGGCGCGGGCGACGAGCTCCAGGGCATCAAGAAGGGCGTGCTGGAGCTGGCCGACATGATCGCCGTGAACAAGGCCGATGGGCCCAACGAGGCGGCGGCCCGCACGGCGGCCCGCGACTACTCGGCGGCGCTGCGCCTCACCCAGCCGGCCAGCCCGTCGTGGACCCCGCCGGTGGTGACCTGCGCCGGCCTGTCCGGCGACGGCCTGCCGGAGCTGTGGGAGCACGTCGTGGGACACCGCGGGGCGTTGACGGCCTCCGGGGAGTGGGAGGACCGCCGCCGGGCCCAGCGCCTGGCCTGGATGTGGGCCATGGTCGAGGACCGCCTGCTGGCCTCGCTGCGGGCCGATCCGGTGGTGCTGGACCGCCTGGCCGCCGAGGAGGCCGACGTGCTGGACGGCCGGACCACCCCGTCGGCCGCCGCGGCCCGGCTCTTCGACGCCTACGGCGGGAGCTGAACGATCCACCGCCGGGCGTTCCTCCGGGCCGGAATGCGGACCGGCCTCGGCGTCGCGGCGGCCGGCCTGACCGCCACCGGCCTGGCCGTGCCGGCCCGCCGTGCCGACGCGGGGACCACGTCGGGGGACGGCCCCGACGGGAGTCTGGAGGGCCCCTACGGGAGTCTGGAGGGCAGACCGCCCGACGCCCACGGCCTGGTCCTGCCCGAGGGGTTCACCGCCCGGGTGGTGGCCGAGGGCGGCACTCCGGTGGCCGGCGCCGACCGGCCGTGGCCGCTGTTCCCCGACGGCAAGGGCACCGTCGCGACCGCCGACGGCGGTTGGCTGCTGGCCTGCAACCACGAGGTCTTCGACTTCCAGGCGTCGCGCACCCCGCGCGGGGGCGCCTCGACGGTGGCCTTCGACGCCGAGGGACGGATCACCGGGTCGTGGCCCATCCTCGAGGACAGCCACTCCAACAGCCGCGGCGCCATGACGCCGTGGGGGACCTGGTTGTCCTGCCAGGAGGTCCACGCCGGGAGCAGCGGCGACGGCGCGGGCCTGGTGTGGGAGTGCGACCCGACGGGGGAGCGTCCGGCGGTCCCCCGTCCGGCGCTCGGGATCCGCACCCACGGTTCGGTGGCCGTCGATCCGGTGGACGGCCGCTGCTACCTGACCGAGGCGCACCGGGACGGTCGCCTCTACCGGTTCACGCCGTCGCAGGGTGGCCCCGCCACGGACCCACTGGCCGCCGGTGCGCTCGACGCGATGGTCGTCGGTCCGGACGGCGGCGTGTCGTGGCTGCCGGTGGCCGACCCGACGGGCACCGTGGCGCCGACGAGGGTGCAGGCCGCGGCGGCCACCGTCACGCCGATGGGCGGGGGCGTGGCCGTGCACGACGGGACGCTCTGGTTCACCACCGGCATCGACGACCGGGTCCACGCCGTGGACCTGGGTGCCGGTCGCCACCGGGTGGCCTGGGACGGGACCCGTCGTCGCCGGCCGTTGGCCGGGATCGGCGACCTGGCCGTGGCCCCGTCGGGCGACGTCTACGTGGTGGAGGACCGGGGCGACATGGAGGTGGTGCTCCTCGGACCGGCGGCCGACGGGGGAGCCGGCACGACCGCCTGGCCGTTCTGTCGCCTGGTGGGCGACGGGCACCGGCTCTCGGCGGTCACCGGACCCTGCTTCGACCCGTCGGGCGCCCGGATGTACGTGAGCTCGCTGCGGGGACGGGGCGAGGCGCTGGTCCGCGACGTGGTCCCGGAACTGGACTGGGGCGACGGCGTCGAAGGACGCCACGTGGGCGTCACCTACGAGGTCACCGGTCCGTTCCGCCCGCCCGAGGTGGTGTCCGACGGGAACGGGGCGGCGGCCACGACCACCTCGGCGGCACCCGGCACGACGGTGCCGGCCACCACGACCTCGGTGGCACCGGCGACCACCGCGGCCCCGTCGACCACGGCGCCGACCACCACCGGTCCGCCTCCGACGATCACCGGCGCGGGAGCACCCGGGCCGCGGGACGACGGTGGAACGGGGACCGCGACGTGGGGGATCGGAGCGGCGGTGCTGGCCACCGGCGGAGCGCTGGTGGCCCTGCGGCGACGCCGGGGGCGCTGAACCGGGGGAGGGGACCCCGGCGGAAGGGGCCCCGGCGGAAGGGGCCCCGGCTGGGTCCTAGAACTCCTCGTCGAACGCCACGTCGCCCTCGACGCCCACCTGGTAGGCGGAGACGGTGCGTTCGAAGAAGTTGGTCAGCTCCTGGACGTCCTGGAGTTCCATGAACCCGAACGGGTTGGTCGTCCGGTAGCGGGGCTCCATGCCCAACTGGGCCAGGCGCTGGTCGGCCACGAACTGCAGGTACTGCCGGGTATCGGCCGTCGACATGCCGGGCACGCCCTGCCCGAGGAGGTCCTCGGCGAACTGGTACTCGCACTCGATGGCCTCGTCCAGCATCTCGTAGACCCGCTGGCCGAGGTCGTCGTCGAACAGCTCGGGCTGTTCGCGGCGCACCGTGTTGATGACCTCGAAGGCGAAGTTCATGTGGCAGCTCTCGTCGCGGAACACCCAGTTGGTCCCTGCGGCCAGGCCGTTGAGCAGGCTCTTGGAGCGCAGGAAGTACACGTAGGCGAACGCCGCGAAGAAGAACAGGCCCTCGATGCAGGCGGCGAAGCAGATGAGGTTCAGCAGGAACGACTTCCGCTTCTCGTCGGTGTCCAGCTCGCCGACGCCCTCGATGGAGTTCATCCACTTGAAGCAGAACTCGCCCTTCTTGGCGATCGACGGGATGTTGTGGATCGCCGCGAAGGCCGCCTCGCGCTCGGCCATGTCGGGGATGTAGTTGTCGAGCAGCGTCAGGTAGAACTGGACGTGCAGCGCCTCCTCGTAGAGCTGGCGCGACAGGTACATCCGGGCCTCGGGGGCGTTGATGTGCTGGTACAGGTTCAGCACCAGGTTGTTGGCGACGATCGAGTCGCCGGTGGCGAAGAAGGCGACCAGCCGGTTGATGAGGTGCTTCTCGGCCGGGACCAGCTTGCGGTCCAGGTCGGGGATGTCGTCCGAGAAGTCGATCTCCTCGACCGTCCAGGTGTTCTTGATGGCGTCCCGGTACATCTCGTAGAAGACCGGGTACCGCATGGGCCGGAGCGTCAGGTCGAAGCCCGGGTCCAGGATGTTCGCCCGACGGGCGCCGGCGGCCGGAGCGGCCTGTTCCGGAGCGGGTTCGAACGCGCCCTCGTCGAAGGGGACCTCTGCCAGCGCCATCAGTCGCACGCCTCGCACGCCTCGGGGTTCTCCAACGAGCAGGCCACGGCCTCGGCGTCGGTGAACGTGGGCTTCTCGACCGGTTCGCCGCCTCCCGTCGGGCTCGACGGCCCACCGGTGGTGGTCTTGTTGATCCGGGTGGCCGGACGGGACCGCAGGTAGTACGTCGTCTTCACGCCGGACTTCCAGGCGTGGAGGTACATGGAGCTGAGCTTGCCGATGGTCGGCGACTCCATGAAGAGGTTCAGGGACTGGCTCTGGTCGATGTAGGCGCCCCGATCGGCGGCCATGTCGATCAGCGACCGCATGGGGACCTCCCAGGCGGTCCGGTAGACGTCCTTCAGGTCGTCGGGCATGCCCTCGACGTCCTGGATGGAGCCCTCGGCCATCTTCACCCGGTTGGCCATGGCCTCGTTCCACAGGCCGCGTTCCTGGAGCTCGCGCACCAGGTAGCGGTTGATCTGCATGAACTCGCCGGACAGCGTCTCGCGCTTGAACAGGTTCGAGACCTGCGGCTCGATGCACTCGCAGCAGCCGGCGATCGAGGCGATGGTGGCCGTGGGGGCGATGGCGATGAGCAGCGAGTTGCGCAGCCCGTGCTCGGCGATGCGGGCCCGCAGGCCGTCCCACCGGGTCGGGTCGGTCGGCTCGACGCCCCACAGGTCGAACTGCAGGTCACCCTTGGCGGCCCGGGTCAGGGCGAAGTTGTCGTGCGGGCCGGCCGCCTCGGCCAGCTCGGTCGAGGCCCACAGGGCGTTGAAGTAGATCTCCTCGGAGATCCGGGCCGACAGCTCGCGGGCCTCCGGCGAGTCGAACGCCAGCCCCAGCTTGAAGAAGACGTCCTGGAGCCCCATCAGGCCCATGCCCACCGGCCGCCACGCCGAGTTGGAGGTGGAGGCCTCCGGCGTGGGGTAGTAGTTGATGTCGATCACCCGGTCGAGGAACGGCACGGCCAGGCGCACCACCTCGGCGAGGCGCTCGAAGTCGAACGCACCGTCGGCCACGAGGGCGCCGAGGTTGACCGAGCCGAGGTTGCACACCGCCGTCTCGTCCTGGTCGGTGACCTCGAGGATCTCGGTGCACAGGTTCGACAGGTGGACGACGCGGCCGTCGGTGCCGGTCTGGTTGCACTTCAGGTTCGAGGCGTCCTTGAAGGTCATCCAGCCATTGCCGGTCTGGGCCAGGGAGCGCATCATCCGGCTGTACAGCTCGCGGGCCGGGACCTGGCGCTCGTAGATGCCCTCCTCCTCGGCCCTGAGGTAGGCGGCCTCGAACTCCGGGCCGTACAGGTCGGTGAGGTGCGGGACCTTCGCCGGGTCGAACAGCGACCACTGCCAGTCCTTCTCGACCCGCTCCATGAACAGGTCGGGGACCCAGTTGGCCAGGTTCAGGTTGTGGGTGCGGCGCTGCGGGTCGCCGGTGTTCTCCCGCAGGTCGAGGAAGTCGTCGATGTCGGCGTGCCACGACTCGAGGTAGACGCAGGCCGCGCCCTTGCGGCGACCGCCCTGGTTGACGGCGGCCACCGAGCTGTCGAGGGTCTTGAGCCACGGGACGATGCCGTTGGACAGGCCGTTGGTGCCGCGGATCAGCGAGCCCTTGGCCCGGATGCGGTGCCACGCCACGCCGATGCCGCCGGCGAACTTCGACAGCATGGCGATGTCGGTGTAGCGCTTGTAGATGCCCTCGAGGCTGTCCTCCGGCGAGTCCAGCAGGTAGCAGCTGGACATCTGCGGGTGGCTGGTGCCCGAGTTGAACAGGGTCGGGCTGGACGGCAGGTACTGCAGCGACGAGATGAGCCGGTAGAAGCGGATGGCCTCGTCGGGGCAGGTCGACAGGCCGCAGGCCACCCGGAGGAAGAAGTACTGGGGCGTCTCGACGACCTTGCGGTTCTCGGGGTGGCGGAGCAGGTAGCGGTCGTAGACGGTGCGCAGGCCGAAGAACTCGAACAGGTGGTCGCGGTCGGCCTCGATGGTGTCGTTCAGCTTGCGGGCGTTGGTGGCCACGAACTCGGCCACCTCGGGGCCGATGAGGCCCTGCTCGACGCCCATGGCCACCGACTGGGAGAAGGAGTGGATGTCCTGGTTGCGGACCTCCTTGTCGATGACGGTGGCCAGCAGGCGGGCGGCCAGCCGGGAGTAGTTGGGCTCCTCGACGATGAAGGCCGCCGACGTGCGGATCGAGAGCTCGTCGAGCTCCTCGGTGGTGGCGCCGTCGCACAGTCCGGAGATGGTGCGCGTGGCGACGCGCATGGGGTCGACGCCGCCCAGCCCGTCGGCGCACCGCTCGACGGCCCGGACGATCTTGTTGACGTCGACCGGTTCCAGGTCGCCGTTGCGCTTGCGGACCCTCATGGTGGTGGATCCGCTGGTGTCGAGGTCGGTGCCGCCGACCCGGTCCTCGGTGAGTGCCATCTCCCTGCCTGTCCTTCCGTCCCGGTGTCCCGCCGGTTCCTGCCGGTCCGCCGGATGTCGGCGGATCCCCCTGGTCCCCGATTCGCAGCGCGCGGCCCCCATCGTGGAGCCGGCGATCGGGTGGTCCGGTGCCGGTCGAAGGGTGGGCCGGGCGTGCACCCCGGGTTCTGAATTGCACGCATGTAATTACAACCGTGTCAAGCGATTCGTGCGCCGCCCGGGAGATTCCTCGAAAGTCGCGCGACGGGTGGCCGGTTCGCGGCCTCTGGAGCGTCGAATCGCGCGCACGGTGGCGGATCGGTCGGGACCTTCGACCCGGCCGCCGGGGAGGGTCACGCCCTAACGTGGACCGGGTGGACGCCCCGACCATCCTCGACGTGGACCTGCCGGCCTTCGAGTCGGGCGACGCCGCGGCCCGCCGCGCCGTGGTCGACGGCACGATGCGCAGCCTGGCCACCGGCTTCGTGTACGTCCGCCACGACCTCTCCGAGGACCTGCTCGACGACACGTACGGGCGCCTTGCCGAGTTCTTCGCCCTGCCCCGGGAACGCAAGGACCGCTACACGGTGCCCGGCGCCAACGGGCAGACCGGCTACACGGGCCTGCTGGTCGAGACGGCCGCCATCTCCGACGTGCCGGACTGGAAGGAGATGCTCAACTGGAGCGCCCCGGTCCCCGACGGGCACCCGCTGCGTCAGCGCTTCCCGCACCGGTACGGCGACCCGACGTTGCCCGACGAGGACATCCCGGGGACCACCGAGGTCCTCATGGCCTTCCACGAGGCCACGCTGGACCTGCAGCGCCGGGTGCTCCGCATCCTCGCGGTGGGCCTCCGCGTCGACGAGGGGTTCTTCGACGTGATGCTGCGCGACGGGGCGGCGCTGACCCGGGCGCTGCACTACCCGTCGATGGACGCCGCCCCCGGCGCCGAGCACGTGTGGGCCGCCGAGCACGCCGACATCAACCTGATCACCGCGCTGCCCCGGGCCACCGCCCCGGGCCTCCAGGTGAAGGTCGACGACGCCTGGGTGGATGCCGCCCCGCCGGACGGCTACGTGATCGCCAACACCGGGATCATGCTCGACCACCTGACCAACGGGGTCATCTCCCCGGGCATCCACCGGGTGGTGGCCGACGGGCCCGGTGAGCGGCACTCGGTCGTCCAGTTCTGCCACCCGACGCCGTGGACGATGCTGGCCCCCATCCCGACCTGCGTCACGCCCGAGAACCCGCTGCGCTATCCGACGATCACCGCCTCGGACCGCCTGGAGCAGGTGATCTGGGAGATCAACCTCGTCGAGGAGGGCCGCCGGATCGACGACTGATCCGCCGTCGGGGCCCGCGCCGTCAGGCCAGGGAGCCGCGCCGTCAGGTCGGGGAGCCCGGCTCTCAGGCCAGGGAGATCCCGAAGCGCAGGGCGTGGCCCTCGATGGTGGCCTCCACGACGTCGGCTCCGTCGGGGAGCGGCCCGACGACCACCTCGACGGCCAGCACCTGGGCGGACACGTGGTCCTCGTGGGCCCGGACCGCGTCGAGCACCGCCCCGTCGCCGTCGCCGTCGACGGCCAGGCGGATGCGGTCGGTCACCACCAGGTCGGCGTCGCGGCGGGCCTGCTGGACGTGGCGGACCACGTCGCGGGCCAGCCCCTCGCGGGCCAGCTCGTCGGTCACCTCGGTGTCGAGCACGACCACCGCGTCACCGCTGCCGAGGGCCGCCGCGGTGACGCCGTCGGGCGACTCGAGGCCCAGCTCGAACTCGTCGGCGGCCAGCACGTGCCCGGCCACGGTCACCGTGCCGTCGTCGTTGCGTTCGTAGGCGCCGGACCGGGCGGCGGCGAACACCTCCTGGACGTCGCCGCCGAGACGCGGACCCAGCGCCCGGCCGTCGGGTCGGAGCACGAAGCGGGCGTGGCGCTCCAGGTCGTCGGTCAACTCGACCGACCGGACGTTGACCTCGTCGAGCAGCAGGTCGACGAGGTCGGCCAGGCCCTCGCTGTCGGCGCCGGCCACCGTCAACGACGTGAGCGGCAGGCGGACCCGCAGACCGTGGTCCTCCCGGAGGCGAAGGGCCGTCGACGCCACGTCACGCAGGCGGTCCATGCGGTCCACCAGGTCGGGATCCGACGGCAGGTCGTCGGCGTCCGGCCAGTCGACCAGGTGCACGCTGTCGCCGCCGACCAGCCCACCGTGGATCTCCTCCATGACCATGGGGAGGAACGGGGCCGACACCCGGCACAGGGTGACGAGCACCGTGTAGAGGGTGTCGTGGGCGTCGCGCTTGTCGGCGGCCGTCTCGGGCGAGGCGTCGGCCCGGGCCCAGAAGCGGTCGCGGCTGCGGCGGATGTACCAGTTGTTGAGGGCGTCGAGGAAGCCCTGGACCTCGGCGGTGGCGCCCGGCAGGTCGTAGGCGTCCATCCGGTCCTGCACGTCCTCGACGAGGCGACGGGCCTTGGCCAGCAGGTACCGGTCCAGCAGGTGCGTCGAATCGGTCCGCATCCCGGCCCGGTGGCCGTCGACGTTCGCGTACAGCGTGAAGAAGCTGTAGGCGTTCCAGATGGGGAGCAGCACCTGGCGGACGACGTCGTCGATGCCCGCGTCGGCGATGCGCAGGTCACCACCGCGCACGATGTTCGACGACATCAGGTACCAGCGCAGGGCGTCCGACCCCTGCTGGTCGAAGATGGCCGTCGGCTCGGTGTAGTTGCGGAGCTTCTTGGACAGCTTGGTGCCGTCCTCGGCCAGCAGGATCCCGTGGCAGATGACGTTCTGGAAGGCCGGCCGGTCGAACAGGGCGGTGGCCAGGACGTGCAGCGTGTAGAACCAGCCGCGGGTCTGGTTGATGTACTCGACGATGAAGTCGGCCGGGAAGTGCTCCTCGAAGCGCTCCCGGTTCTCGAACGGGTAGTGGACCTGGGCGAAGGGCATGGAGCCCGACTCGAACCAGCAGTCCAGGACCTCGGGGACCCGACGCATCGTCGACCCGCCGGTGGGGTCGTCGGGGTTGGGGCGGGTGAGCTCGTCGATGAACGGCCGGTGCAGGTCGTCGGGCCGCACGCCGAAGTCCCGTTCGATCTCGTCGAGGCTGCCGTAGACGTCGATCCGCGGGTAGGCGGGGTCGTCGCTGCGCCACACGGGGATGGGCGACCCCCAGAAGCGGTTGCGGCTGATCGACCAGTCGCGGGCCCCCTCCAGCCACATGCCGAAGCGGCCGTCCCGGATGTGGCCGGGCACCCAGTTGATCTGGGCGTTGGTGGCCAGGAGGCGGTCGGTGAGGTCGGTGACCTTCACGTACCACGACGAGATGGCCTTGTAGATGATCGGCGTGTCGGTCCGCCAGCAGTGCGGGTAGTTGTGCTCGTAGGTGTCGTGGCGGACGACCCGGCCGGCCTCCTTGAGGTGGCGGATGATGTCCGGGTTGGCCTCGAACACGTTGAGGCCGGCCCAGGGGGCCACCTCGCCGGTGAAGCAGCCGCGGTCGTCGACGGGGACGACGGTGCCGATGGGGATGCCGGCGGCCTCGCAGGCCACCTGGTCGTCCTCGCCGAAGCCGGGCGCCATGTGGACCACGCCGGTGCCGTCCGAGGCGTCCACGAAGTCGGCGCCGAGCACCCGGAAGGCGTCGGTGCGATCGGCGAAGAAGTCGAACAGCGGCCGGTAGGTGCGCCCCACCAGCTCCGAGCCCCGGCAGGTGCCCACCTCGGTGGTGTCCTCCAGCTGGGCGGCGTAGCGCTCGACGGCGTCGGCGCCGAGGACGAAAACGGTGCCGTCGGCGTCCTGCCGGAGGGCGTACTCGACGTCGGGGCCGACGGCCACGGCCAGGTTGGACGGCAGGGTCCACGGCGTGGTCGTCCAGGCCAGGATCCGCATCGGCCCCGGGTCGCCGTCGGCCGGGTCCAGGTCGAAGGCGACGGTGATGGCCGGGTCCTGGCGGGGGCGGGTGGCGTCGTCGAGGCGAATCTCGAAGTTGGACAGCGGCGTCTCGGCGCCCCACGAGTAGGGCATGACCCGGAACGCCTCGTAGACGAGGCCCTTGTCCCACAGCTGCCTGAAGGCCCACATGACCGACTCCATGTAGGAGAGGTCCATGGTCTTGTAGTCGTCGCGGAAGTCGACCCAGCGGGCCTGGCGGGTGACCGTCTTCTCCCACTCCTCGGTGTAGCGCAGCACCGAGGTGCGGCACTGTTCGTTGAAGCGGTCGATGCCGTAGTCGATGATGTCGGCCCGCCCCGACACCGGCAGTTCCTTCTCGGCCTCCATCTCGGCGGGCAGGCCGTGGCAGTCCCAGCCGAAGCGGCGCTCGACGCGGCGGCCCCGCATGGCCTGGTAGCGGGGGACGACGTCCTTCACGTAGCCGGTGAGCAGGTGGCCGTGGTGGGGGAGGCCGTTGGCGAACGGTGGACCGTCGTAGAAGACGTACTCGTCGTCGACCGGGCGACCCTCGACCGAGGCGGCGAACGTGCCCTCGTCGGCCCAGCGGGCCAGCACCCGCTCCTCGATGGCCGGGAAGTCGGGCCGGCCCACCTCGGGGTAGGGGGCCTCAGAAGAAGGAGTGTCGCTCATGACCGGGGGAAGGCTACCGGTGCCCTCCCGGGCGGGGTCAGGTGGAGCGGAGCGCGGCGGCCCGCTCGCGCAGCTCGAACTTGAGGACCTTGCCGCTGGCGTTGCTGGGCAGGTCGTCGACCACCTCGACGAGGCGGGGCGCCTTGTAGTTGGCCATCTCGGCCCGGCACCAGGCGACCAGCTCGTCGGGGTCCGGCTCGGCGCCGGCGGCCGGGACGACGAAGGCGGCGCCCACCTCGCCGAGTCGCTCGTCGGGGACGCCGACCACGGCCACCCGGGCGATGTCGGGATGCGCCAGCATCAGGCCCTCGACCTCGGCCGGGTACACGTTGAACCCGCCGTTGATGAACATGTCCTTGACCCGGTCGGTGATGTCCAGGTAGCCGTCGGCGTCCATCACCCCGATGTCGCCGGTGTGGAGCCAGCCGTCGGCGTCGATCGCCTCGGCGGTCTGCTCGGGGTCGTCGAGGTAGCCGACCATCACGTTGTAGCCCCGGACCACCACCTCGCCCGGTTCGCCGGGTTCGCACGGGGTGCCGTCCGGGTCGACGACGAGGACCTCCACGTCGTCGATGGCCCGCCCCGAGGTGCCGGCGATGAGCGCCGGGTCGTCGTCGTGGCGGCACATGGTGGCGATGCCCGAGGCCTCGGTGAGGCCGTAGCCGGTGACCACCTTCTCGAAGCCGAGGCGGTCCCGCATGTCGTGGATCATCTGGACCGGGATGGCCGCCGCGCCGGTGACGGCGAGGCGCAGCGTCGACAGGTCGGTGAGGTCGTCGTCGGGGTGGCCGAGGATGGTCTGGTAGATGGCCGGCGGGCCGGGGAGCATCGTGATCCGTTCCTCGGCGACCCGGCGCATGACCGACGGGACGTCGAACACGAGGTGGGGCACGAGGGTCACGCCCTTCATGAGGCAGGCCAGGATCCCCGAGTTGAGCCCGAAGGCGTGGAAGAACGGGTTGACGACCAGGTAGCGGTCGCCCTCGACCAGGCCAATGACGTCGCTCCACGACAGGAACCCGCGGCAGACGGCCGAGTGGCGGAGCATCGCCCCCTTGGGAGCACCGGTGGTGCCCGAGGTGAACATGACGTGGCACAGGTCGTCGCCGGTGACGGCCGCGGAGCGGGCGGCTCGCTCGGCGTCGTCGACGGCGTTGCCGGCGGACACGAAGTCGTTCCAGGCGGTGCAGCCCTCGGGGACCGAGCCCCGCAGGACGACCACCTCGTCGAGGCTGGCCAGCTTGTCGGGGCCGGCACCGGCGTCGTGGAGCAGGGCCACGTAGTCGACGTCGAGGAAGTCGGTGACGGTGAACAGGATGCGGGCCGAGGAGCGGGCCAGCAGGTCGGCGGCCTCCCGGCCCTTGAAGCGGGTGTTGACGGGGACGAGGACGGCGCCGACGCAGTGGGCGCCGAGCGCTGCGACCGCCCACTCGGCCAGGTTGGGGGCCCACACGGCGATCCGGTCGCCGGGGCCGATGCCGCGGGCCATGAGCGCCCGGGACGCCTCGTGGATGCGGTCGCGGTAGTCGGCGAACGACCAGCGGCGGTCCTCGTCGACGAAGGCCTCGAGGTCGCCGAAGCGTTCGGCGGCGTCGTCGACCAGGCGGGGGATGGTGTCCCAGGGGGCGGTCATCGGATCGACCCTACGGTTCGCTCCCAGACCATCGGACACCCGGGGTGGTCGACGACGGGGTCGCCGGACCGGACTGGGACGGCGCTGTCAGCTCCGTGGAGGGGCCCGTCGTGGTGGGGCTTGCCGGGCGATCCGGGTCGGAGGAGGTGCGTGGTGCCGTCGCCGCAGTAGCGGACCGAGACGGCGCGGCGTCGCCGGTCGGTGGACCGGTTGGGGCCGGCTCGGTGGAGGGTGGCGGCGTGGTGGACGACCACGTCGCCGGGTCGGACGTCGAAGCGGACGAAGCGGGGGTCGTCGTCGGCCACGTGGGGGACCGGCTCGCCGTCGGCGCCCGGGAGCGGGTCGTCGACCACGAACCAGTTGGGTCGGTGGACGAGGCCGGTCCGGTGGGAGCCGCGGAGGTAGGACACGGCACCGGTCTCGGCGTCGACGTCGTCGAGGGGGACCCAGGTGGTGCAGATCCGCTCGCCCTCGAGGTGGAAGTAGCCGAGGTCCTGGTGCAGGACGGTGGCTTCGGTGGTCCCGGGCTCCTTGACGAGCACCGAGTCCTCGTAGAGGTGGATCCGCTGGGCGTCGAGGAGGGCGCCGGCGATGGCGGGGAGTGGCGATGCGGTGGCGAAGGCGGCGAAGGACGGGTCGTGCCGCCAGTGGTCGACGCCCGAGAGGAAGCGGGGGCGGGGTTCCGAGGTGGGGTCGGTGTCCGACAGCCCGTCCCGGAGTGCCGTCATGTCGGTGGTGACGGCCGGGTCGGCGATGGTGGCCTCGACCGGTCCGGCCAGGTGGTCCAGCCAGGCGGTGGGGAGGATGGCCGGGAGGTGGACGACGCCGTCGTTCCGGAAGGTGGCGACCTCGGCGTCGGTGACCGCTCGGAGCGGCTCGGCGGGGAGTTCCGGCACGGGCCGGGCCTACTCCTCCTCGTCGGGGGCGGCGTCCTCGGGTGCCTGGTCCTCGTCGTCGGCCGGGGCGTCCTCCTCGGCGGGCGTGTCCTCGGCCGGGGCCTCCTCCTCGGAAGCCTCGTCGGCGGGTGCCTCGTCGGCCGGGGCCTCCTCTTCGGAAGCCTCGTCCTCAGCGGGGGTCTCCTCGCCGGAAGTCTCCTCAGCGGAAGCGTCCTCGGCGGGGGTCTCCTCTTCGACGGGCTCCTCGCCGTCGCGGAGGCGCTGCCATGTGTCGACGGCGGTCCGCCAGGTGGCCTCGGCCTCGGCGACCGCCTCGGCGCCACCGCCGGAGTCCTGGGCGCGCTTGAGGGCGTCGGCGGCCTCGTCCTTGGCCTTGGCGGCCTTGGCCAGCCGACGCTCGGCCTCCTTGGCGGCCTCGGCGGCTTCGGCGCGGCGGTTGAACAGCAGCAGCGCCTTCTGGGTGTCGTCGTCGATCTTCACCGTGCCTCCGGGCTCGGGTCGTCGGTACGCCTCCGGGACGGGTTCCACCGGGGCAGGACCCCCATGATCGCCGGTTCTGGCCCCGGTCGCACCCTCCCGATGGGGATGGGCCCCGAAACTTCCGTCAGAGCAGGGGGCGGACCTGCTCGCCGAAGGCGGCCAACTGGTCGAGGTATTCCTCGATCGTTCGCCCCCGGAACTTCAGGTGGAACACGTTGGCGCCCACCTCGCGGTCGGCCCGGAGTTCCTCGGCGATGTGCTCGGGGTCGCCGGTCAGCCAGGCCGGAGGCAGGCCGTCGGGCGGATCGCCGATGTAGGCCCAGCCGGGCATGATCCCCACGTCGAACCGGGCGTCGTCACGGCCCGCCTCGTCGGCGGACCGACGGATGGTGTCGATGATCTCGGGGTACTGGTCCCGGCTGGCGCCCATGGGGATGTAGCCGTCGCCCCGTCGGCCGGTCCGCCGCCAGGCGGCGGCGCCGCTGCCCCCGACCCAGATGGGGAGGTCGCCGGACACCGGCCCGGGCGAGACGCCGACGTCGGCGTAGGCGTAGGCGTCGCCCTCGTGGCTGACGTACGGGGCGGACCAGGCGCCGCGCACCGCGTCGATGCACTCATCGAGGATGCGGCCGCGGCGGTGGTAGTCGACGCCGAGGGCGGCGAACTCGCCCTCCACGTGGCCGGCGCCGACGCCGAGGATGACCCGGTCGCCGGTGAGGTGGGCGAGCGTGCCGAACGAGCTGGCGGTCAGGAGCGGATGCCGGTACGGGGCGATCCAGACGACCGAGAGCAGGCGGACCCGTTCGGTGTGGGCGCCCAGCCAGGCGAGGGTGGCCACCGGGTCGTACCAGGTGGTCCGCATGTTGGCCGAGTACTCGTCGTCGGGCACGGCCACGTGGTCGCACACCCCGACGAAGTCCAGGCCGGCGGCCTCGGCGGCCTGCGCCACCCGGAGCAGGTCGGCCGGCGTGGCGTCGTCCTCCCACGGGTCGGCGAGGGTCCGGGTCAGGGTCTGGATGGGCAACTGGATGCCGTAGAGGGCCTCGCCCTCGGGGACCACGTTCGCCATGTCGTCTCGCCTTCCGCTTCGCAGGGGGTCGGGGTTCAGTCGGTGCGTGCTTCGGCCAGCAGCGCCCGGGCCCGCCGGGCCACCGGCTCGTCGACCATGCCGCCGTCGACCTGGATGGAGGCGTCGCCGCGGGCCAGCGCGGCGTCGTAGGCGTCGACGACGGCCTCCGCCCAGGCCAGTTCCTCGTCGGTGGGGCGAAAGGCCCCGGTGGCCAGGGGGACCTGGGCGGGGTGGATGCAGAGCTTTCCGGAGAAGCCGAGGGCACGGGCCTCGCCGGCCTCGCGTCGGAACCGGTCGGCGTCACCGAAGTCGGCCACCACCATGTCGATGGCCTGGACGCCACCCAGGGCGGCGGCCTGGCCGACCTGGGCGCGGGCGGTGGCCACCTCGTGGTTGGAGGTCGTCCGGATGCCGCCGAGGTCGGCGACGTAGTCCTCGGCACCGAAGTAGCACCACCGGACCCGGGGGTGGGTGGTGACCGTGCGGGCGTCGACCACGCCGGCCACCGTCTCCAGGCCGGCGACGATGGGGAGGTCGGGGTGTCCGACCGAGTCGAGGAGGCCGGCCACCTCGTCGACCATGGCCGCCGATTCGAGCTTGGGGACGACCACGCCGGTCAGCCCGGCCGGGAGGCCGTGCCGGACGTCGTCGGGGAAGTCGGCGGTGTCGACGGCGTTGACGCGGACCATGAGGCGGACGGCGTCGACGAGTTCGGGGGCGACCCGGTGGGCCACGGCCCGGGCCTCGTCCTTGCGGTCGGGCGGGACGGCGTCCTCGAGGTCGATGACCGCGGCGCTGGGCGACGAGCGGGGGAGCTTGGCCAGAACGTCGGCCCGGTTGCCGGGGGCGAAGAGCAGGCTCCGCAGGGTGAAGTCGGGGTCACCGGGGGGCGGGGCCATGGCGCCGACGCTACCGATCGCCGTCCGGCCGCTTTGGATCAGGCCGCTTTGGATCAGGCCGTTTCGGATGAGGCCGGCGTCTGCTCAGGCGCCGGCCAGGTCCCGGGCGGCGGCGACGACCGCGGCGATGGCGCCCGGGAGGTCGTCGACCTCGACCTCGGTGGCGCCGTCGGCGGCGAGGAAGCAGAGCACGACCCGATGGACCGCCCGTCCGGTGGCCCGCTCGGCGGCCAGCGCGTAGGTGGCGCCCTGCATCCGGTAGCGCTCGGCCTTGGCGGCGAGGTCGGCCTCGTCGGCCACGGCGTCGGTCTTGTAGTCGACGATGACCAGCCCGTCTTCACCGCTCTCCGGGTCGTCGGCGAGGTAGGCGAGGTCGACGTAGCCCTCGATGACCGGGGCGCCCTCGGCGTCGTCGACCGGAGCGGCCACGTACAGCTCGCGCCAGTGTCGGCCGCCGGCGGCGGCCCGGACCGAGTCGGAGGCCAGGCCCGCCCGGACGAGGGCGTCGATGGTCCCCAGGTCGCCCAGCAGGCCCTCGGCGATGGCCTGCTCCCGGACGACGTCGCCGGGGTCGTCGGTGGAGAAGTCGAGGACCTCCAGCGCACCGTGGACGGCGCGCCCGACGCCGGTGCCGTGGCGCCCGACCTCGCCGGGACGGGCCCGATCCTCGTCGGGGGCGTCGTGCAGATGGGAGGCGATGGCCGTGGCCGACACGGTGCGGGGTCGCGCCGCGGCCTCGAGGGCGGCGGCACGCTCGTCCTCCCAGGTCCGACGATCGGCGAGGGGCCGGCCCGACGGCTCTCCGGCGGCGGGGAGGGGCCGGCTGGTCGGCACCAGGTCGTCGTCGACGGCGTGGTCGCCGACCCGGTCGAGGGCGTGGGCCAGGAGGCGTCCCGGGCCGGGACGGCTGGGCTTGTCGGGGTCGACGTCGGTGGCGCGGTGGACGGAGACCACCAGGTGGTCGCGGGCCCGGGTGGCGGCCACGTAGAGCAGGCGGACCGTCTCGGCATCCTGGAAGCGCTGGTCGTCCTCGCGCGCCGGCGTGAAGCCGGCGGTCCGGACCCCGTCGCGGATGCTGACCTCGGCACCGCCCGCGCCGTCCAGGAGGAGTTGGACGCCGGAATCGGTCCGGGCCTTCTGGGTCGACATCCCGGAGAGGATGGTGATGGGGAACTCGAGGCCCTTGGCGCCGTGGATGGTCAGGATCCGCACCGCGTCGTCGTCCACCTCGGGGAGCACCGTCTCGGCGACGCGGCCCTTCTCGTCGGCCTGGGCCAGGCACCAGTCGACGAAGCCCCGGAGCGAACCGCCGCCGGACTCGGCGTAGGCCCGCGCCCGGTCGGCGAGCAGTCGGGCCCGTCGCCACGCGTCGCGCGGCCGGGCCTCGCCGTGGGCCACCTGGAGGACCCGGCGGTCGTGGACGACCCGCTCGAGGACCCCCGAGGGGCCGAGGTGGTGGCGGACCCGGTGCAGTTCGGCCATCCAGGCGAGGCCGGAGGCGACGACGGCGACCTCGGACGGGACGTCGTCGAACGGGCCTGCCTGGTGGTTCCAGGTGCCGCCGTGGTGGACCCGCCAGCGGGCCAGGTCGTCGTCGCCGCAGCCGAGGTAGGGGGTGCGGAGGGCGGCGACCACGGCCAGGTCGTCGCTGGGGTCGTCGATGGCCCGCAGCACCATCAGGAGGTCACGGACCTGGGGGGTGGCGAAGAGCATCGAGCTGGACTCGGCCCGGTAGGGGATCCCGGCCGCGTCCAGCGCTTCCTCGAGGGCGGGCAGCGAGGTGCGGGTGGGGAGGAGGATGGCGACGTCGCCGAAGCGGCAGGGTCGGGCTCGACCGTCGACGCCCTCGACGGTCCACTCCTCGGCCACCGCGGTGGCGATGGCGTCGGCCACGTCATCGGCCTCGGCCTCCCGGAGCCCCTCGGCGTCGACCTCGTCACCGTGGGCGTGGCGGCCGAGCAACGTGACCGACGGGCCGGTGTCCGCCGCGTCGCGCCGCCCGACGAGGGGCGTGTAGTCGGGCTGGACCGGGCGGTCGGGTGGGGCGTCGTCGTCCGAGCCGGTCGTGCCGACGAGGTGGCCGAAGACGGCGTTGACCCAGTCGATGATGGGGACGGTGGTCCGGAAGTTCTCCGTCAGGGCGACCCCGGCGGCCCGCACGGTCCGACGGGCGAGCAGGTACAGGGCGATGTCGGCCCGGCGGAACCGGTAGATGGACTGCTTCGGATCGCCGACCAGGAACAACGATCCGGGTTCCGGGGCGAAGTCGCCGGTGTCGCTCCCCGCCGGAGCGTCGGGGTCGGTCAGGAGGAGGGCCAGCTCGAGCTGGAGGGGGTCGGTGTCCTGGAACTCGTCCAGGAGGAGGTGGCGGTACCGCTCGTGGAGGCAGGCCCGGACCGCGTCGCCCACGTCGGGGTCGGCCAGCAGGTCGCGGGCGATGACCAGGAGATCGTGGAAGACCAGGGTGCCGGCACGGCGACGGGCGTCGGCGGCCTGGAGCGTGGCGTCGACGAGCTCGGCGAGGATCCGGCGGAGGACGGCGTCCGCGGTGCGACCCAGGATGTCGTCCCAGAGGTCGCGGGCGGCGTAGGCGGCGTCGACGATCTCGGCCTTGTCGTCGCCCCAGACCTTCTTGTTCCCGTCCCGGCCGGCGTTGAGGGACGACCGGAGTACGGCGTCGGCCAGCACGCGGACGACATCGACCTCGTCGACGGCGCCGGCCAGTGCGCTGCGGGCGTCGCGGATCCTGGCCAGTCGGCGTCGGAGCCGGTCGTCCTCGTCCACGTCGTCGCGGTCGAGGGCCAGCGCCTCGTCCATGTGCCCGATGATGGCGGCCACGTCGACGGTGGGGGGCTCGGCGGGGACCGGCAGGTCGCCCAGGAGGTCGTAGCGGTCGTCGAGGTCGCGGGCGAGCTCCCGGAGGTGGCCGGGACGGATGCCCATGGCGTCGGCGAGGAGGATGGTCCGGGCGAGGTCGTCGTCGTCGAGCAGGTCGCGCTGGAGGTCGGCCCAGCGGTCGTCGAACCCGAGGTGGCTGGCCACCTCGTCGAGGAGCTCGAAGCCCGGCGGGAGGCCGGCCTCGAGCGGGTGGTCCCCGAGGAGGCGACGGGCGAAGCCGTGGAGGGTGGTGAGCGCGGCGAGGTCGACGTCGGCCAGGGCGACCTCGGCGCGTTCCCGCCGGTCGGGGTCGTCGTCGTGGCGGGCCACGTCCTCGAGGCTCCGTCGGAACCGGTCGCCCAACTCGGCCGCCGCCTTCTCGGTGAAGGTGATGGCGGCGATCTCCTCGACGGCCACGCCCTCGTCGACCACCAGGCCGACCATGCGGCCCACCAGCGCGGTGGTCTTGCCGGTTCCGGCGCCGGCCTCGACGAAGAGGTTCTCGTGGAGCGATCCGAGGATCCGGTCGCGTGCGGCCTGGTCGCCGGGGACGGGGCCGGTCACGATCCGACCCCCGGCTCGGCCATGAAGTCGGTGGCGAGGTGGTCGGCGTGGAGGGCGAGGACCGGATCATCGGCCTTGCGGGCCCGGGCCGCCCGGACGCGACGTGCGTCCAGCCCATCGGGGGTGCAGTGGGGGCACCGGTGGGCCTCGGCCCGGTCGCTGTCCGGGGGATGGTGGGGGAAGGCGCCGCCCTCGATCCCGCGGACCGCGGAGGCCAGCACCCGACGGAAGGCGGCGACCGTCTCCTCGTCGACGTCGTAGCCGAGGTGGCGGTCACCGTCGGCGACACCGCCGACGAAGGCGTAGGTGGCGTGCACGGCCGTGCCCTCGCCGGCGGCCACGGCCAGCGCGTAGATGGGGAGCTGGAGGAAGGAGCCCTCGGGGAAGTGGTCCTCGGGAATGGCCCGGTACCGGTCGGGCTTTCCGGTCTTGGCGTCGACGACCACGAGGCCGCCGTCGGCCGTCTCGTCGACCCGGTCGACCGATCCCCGGAAGCGGAGCGTCCGGCCGTCGGCCAGGGTCACCTCCAGGGCGTCGTCGTCGCCGAACCGACGCTCGGCGGCCACCGGCCGGCTCCCGAACCGGGCCCGGAACGCCGAGTCGAGGACCAGGAAGTCGTCGAGTTCGGCGGCGAGCCGTGCCCGGATGGTCGGCCAGAAGCGCGGGTGGGCGGCCTCGCCGCGGGCCTCGGCGTGGCCGCATTCGTCGGCCAGGAGTTCGGTCGCCCGGTTCCGGTGGCTCGCCGTCCACGGGGAGCCGTACCCGGGCAGCGTCCCGGCCTCGAGTCCCTCGACCACGAGCCGTTCGAGCACCCGGTGGACGATCGTGCCGCGGACCAGTGGGGCCAGGTCGGTCCGCTCCTCGGGCTCGTCGAGCGGTCGGACGCCGAGGACGTACTCGGAGAAGAAGGCGAAGGGGCACGACGCCCACTTCTCCAGCCGGCTGGCGGACAGCTCGCCGCCGAGGACGTCGAGGTCGAGGCCGGAGAGGTTGCCGTCGAACCGGGTGAGGGCGTCGCCGGCGCGGGCCCGTTGCATCTCGATCCCCCGGTCGACGCGGTCGTCGGCGGCGCGGAGGCGATCCACGGCGGAGCGACCGTCGCGGACGGTGGACGCGAGGTCGTGTTCCTGTGCGGTGGCCGGTTCGTCGCGGTCGAGGGCGTCGGTGAACGAGGCGACGTGGTCGAACCACGGCGCCCGGAACCGGTCGAGTTCGTCGGGCTCGGGTCGGTGCCCGGCGAGGGCCTCGAACTCGGCGAGCAGGAGGCGGGACATCGGCCGGTCGCCCGACTTTCGGAGGTCGCCCCGGGGCTGGACGAGGACGATCAGTTCGTGGGCCGCGGTGAGGGCGGCCAGGAAGGCGTGGTGCTGGCGGGCAGCGTGGTCGTGGCGGGTGGGGAGGCCGGTCCCGGTCGCCGTGCGACGGGCGTCGGTCAACAGCGGGTCGGCCGGGGCCCGGGTGGGGAGGGACCCCTCGGCCAGGCCGACCACCACGACGAGGTCGGCGTCGAGGCCGACCGCCTGGTCGATGCCCACCACCTGGACGCCGAGCCCGGTCCGACCCGACCGTCCGATGGGCCGTCGGAGCTCGGCCAGCAACGCGTTCCGGAAGCTCCGCTCCGGAGGGGAGGGCTCGACCCGGTCCAGGTCGGAGAGGGCGTCGAGGATGGAACCGACCTCCTCGAGCGCCAGGTGCTCGTCGGGCGGCCACTCCTCGCGGGCCGTGGGGCCGCCGAGGTGGTCGCGCAGCAGCCGCCGGAGGCGGTGGCAACGCCTCGACCAGGTGGTGTCGGAGGCCAGCCCGGCCAGCGACCGGTGGAGCCGGTCCACGAAGCCGAGCAGGCGTCGGACCTGGGTGGCGTCGCCGGCCAGCCGGTCGACCAGCCAGGAGCGGCCCTCGTCGTCGGCCTCGGCGGTGGCGGCGTCGTCGAGCTCGGCGGCCAGGCGGGTGAGGCGGAGGGTCCAGTCGTCGATCCCTCCGACCACGCCGGCCCGCTCCGCGAGGCGGGTCCAGGCCCGGGCGGGCACGAGTTCGTGGTCGGGGTCCCAGAGCGGGACGTCGGCCATCCAGGCCTGGAGGTCGCCGCGTCGGAGGTCCCGGTCGGGCAGGCCGAGGAGGCCGGTCAGGAAGCGCCCGGGGATCGTCTCGTCGAGTCGACGGACGCCGCCGGCGTGGAAGGCGATGCCCGCCGAGGCGAGCCGTTCCTGGACGAGGCGGGCGTCGTCGGTGGTCGACGGGTGGACGAGCACGATCCGATCCAGCGGGGTGCCCGCCCGGGCCGCCTCGACGATGCGGCGGACGGCGTACCGGGCGGCTTCGTCCTGTTCGGGGACCGAGGCGACGCGGACGTCGGATCGTCGGCCCGCGGGACCCGGTTCGGGGGGTTCGACCTCGAGCAGGTCGGCCAGGTCGCCGAGGAGGGGGTCGGGCGACACGGAGCCGTCCGGAGCGTCGGCGTCGCCGACGATGGCGACCAGGCGGGTGGCCCCGGCGAGGGTCGAGACGAGGCGCTGTTCCGAGGCGGTCAGGCGGCCCGGGAGGTGCAGCACCACGGGGTCGGGCGACGCGGATCCGTCCTCGACCGCCCGGGTGGCGGCGTCGGCCCGGTCGCGCTCGTCGTGGAACCGCTCTTCGAGCAGGTCGACCAGGCCCCGATGCAGCGAGACGAGGTCGGCGATCATGTCGCCACCCGCGGCGAGGCGACCCAGGGACTCCGGCGGGACCTCGCGGAGGTCGCGGTGGGCGGCGACCACGGCGCGCTCGACCGAGGGATGGTCGGCGACGGGGCCGAACGCACCGGGTCGTTCGGCGAGCAGCCGTCGGGTGGCGGCCAGGACGATGGCGTCGCTGACCGGGCGTCGACCGGCCAGGCGGGCGGAGCCGGCCGACAGCGTCCGGGCCAGGTCGAGGAGGGTGACGACGTCGACGGCGGCCAGTCCGCCGGCACGGGCGGCCAGCCGCCGCCGGACCATCAGGCCGGTGGCGTGGTCGCCGACCACGATGGTCACCGGGGCCAGCGGATCGCCACCCTGGAGGTCGCGGACGGCGTCGGCCAACGCGCCGGTGGCCGCCCGTCCGTACCGGGTTCTGAGGATCTCTGCCGCCATGGGACCAGAGTAGGAGGGGGCCGTGACAGGCCGCTCGGGACGCCATCCCCGCTGCCGTCCGGCCGCCACCCGGTCGGTAGGTTCCGCCGCCATGAGCGAGAGCGACGCCACCACCGACGAGCCGACCGTGGACCTCCAGTTCCCGGGCCGCTGGGCCGCCGAGGCGCCCGACCGCCCCGCCATCGTCATGGCCGAGTCCGGCGAGGCGATGACCTTCGCCGAACTGGACGCCGAGGCCAACCGCATCTCGCGGCTGTTCCGTTCCCTGGGCATCGAGGCCGGCGACCACGTGGCCTTCTGCCTCGAGAACCGCATCGAGTTCCTGGCCGTGGCGTGGGGCGCCCACTACGCCGGCCTCTACTACACGGCCATCTCGTCCCGTCTGACCGCCGACGAGATCGCCTACATCGTCGACGACTGCGGGGCCCGGGCCTTCGTGACCTCGCCGTACAAGGCCGACGCCGTGGCCGAGATCAACGCGGCCACCCCGAAGGTGGAGGCCCGCTTCGCCCTCGGCGGCCCGGTCGATGGCCACGCCTGCTTCGAGGACGCCGTCGCCGCCCAGTCGTCCGAGCCGTTGGACGATCGGACCGAGGGCCAGGACATGCTCTACTCCTCGGGCACCACCGGGCGCCCCAAGGGGGTCAAGTCGCCGCTGACCGGCGACGGCCTGGGCCGGTCCAACTCCATCACCATGATGGCTGAGATGCTGTTCGGGGCGGCCCGGGGCTCCACCTACCTGTCGCCGGCGCCGCTGTACCACGCCGCGCCGATGCGCTTCTGCCTGGGGGCGCACCGCATCGGCTGCACGGTGGTGGTGATGGAGCGCTTCGACGCCGAGGGGGCGCTCGCCGCGATCGAACGCCACGGCGTGACGTGGAGCCAGTGGGTGCCGACCATGTTCGTGCGGATGCTCAAGCTGCCCGACGAGGTGCGGGCCCGCTACGACGTGTCGACGCTGGGTTCGGCCATCCACGCGGCGGCTCCGTGCCCGGTCGAGGTGAAGCGCCGGATGATCGACTGGTGGGGTCCGGTGCTGCACGAGTACTACGCCGGCACCGAGGGCAACGGCCTCACCTACACCAACTCGGCCGACTGGCTGGAGCATCCGGGAACGGTGGGAAAGGCCCTGCTGGGCGAGGTGCTGATCCTCGACGACGACGGGATCGAGGTCCCGGTGGGCGAGGAGGGCACCGTCTACTTCAAGGGCAACTCCGACTTCGAGTACCACAACGACCCGGAGAAGACGGCAGGTGCCAAGCTGCGACCCGACACCAGCACCCTGGGCGACGTCGGACGCCTCGACGGGGACGGCTACCTCTACCTGACCGACCGCAAGGCGTACATGATCATCACCGGCGGGGTGAACGTGTACCCGCAGGAGGCCGAGAACGTCCTGACCATGCATCCGGCGGTCCACGACGTGGCCGTCATCGGCGTGCCCAACGAGGACTTCGGCGAGGAGGTCAAGGCGGTGGTGCAGCCGATCGACCCGGCGGCCGCCGGGCCCGAGCTGGCCGCCGAGCTGGTGGCGTTCTGCCGGTCCCAGCTGGCCGACGTGAAGTGCCCCCGCAGCGTCGACTTCCGCGACGAGCTGCCCCGGCACCCCACCGGCAAGCTCTACAAGCGGCTCCTGAAGGACGAGTACTGGCAGGGCCACCAGGCGCGCATCTGACGAGAAGCCGGTCGACCGATCGTCAACATATGTTGACGGTCGGATGGTGGGCCACTAGCGTGTCCCAGTGGACATCGAAGCGAGCGCCAGCAGGCACGGTGTCCCACCGGACGACATGATGCATGCACTACGAAACCACTGGAAGGCCTTCGAGACCGATGACCCGGCGGTGACCATGTTCATCGGCCCGTCGACCACGGCTCAACCGCTCGAGGTCGGGGTGGTGGTCGACGATGACGGTGCGGCGATCATCCATGCGATGGCCGCAAGGGCCAAGTTCCTGGAGGGGTGGTGGACAGGGTGAGCGGGAACCGGGCGAAGCGGGCTCGGGCACTGGAGGCCTGGGCCGAGCGGGTCGACGTCGAGCAACTCGTCGAGGCCGACGCTGAGGTCCTGCGGGTGATCGCCGGCCTGGCGGAGCGTCGTGACCAGGTGGACGGCGAACTCGTCGAAGCCGTCCGGCGCGCCCGGGACGCCGGCCGGACCTGGTCCGAGATCGGGGCCATGCTCGGCGTGTCCAAGCAGGCGGCGCAACGCAGGTACGGGCCCATTCCGGCTGGCGCTTGAACCTCGGCCCCCCAGCGCCACCGACGTCCCGGGTCGTCACGATCAGCCGGAGGCTCGCGACCAGAGTCGCGTGAGGGGTAGCGCTCTCCCGATCTGGACTCCCGACCTAGTCTCCGGGGCCGTGGGGCATCAGCCGGTGACCGATGCGGAGATCGAGGCCTTCTCGGCCGACGGGGTGGTGTGCCTCCGGGGTGCCTTCGACGCCGACTGGGTCGAGGTGCTGCGTCGGGGCCTGGACCGGGCCCTGTCCGGCCCGTCGGAGCGTCGTCGCATCTGGGACGCCGACGAGCACGGCGGCACGACGACCTACGACAGCCAGTGCTGGCTGCACGTGCCCGAGTACCGGGACTTTGTCGAGCGCTCGCCGATGGCGGAGATCGCCGGTCGACTGCTGGGGGCCACGGCGGTCAACTTCTTCTTCGACGCGGTGTTCGTGCGCACGGCCGGAGTGCGCTTCCGGACCCCGTTCCACCAGGACGAGCCGTACTGGTCGGTCGAGGGGTTCGACACCTGTTCGGCGTGGATGCCGGTGGTCCCGGTGGCCCGGGAGAGCACGCTCGAGTTCGTGCGCGGTTCGCACCGGTGGAACCAGCGGTACCGGCAGCAGAACTTCGGCGCCCTGACCGACGACGACCGCGACCAGGTGGTCTACGACGTCGACGACGACCGGGTCCCCTTCCCCGACGTGGAGGGCGACCGCGACGCCTACGAGATCCTGGGCTGGGCCATGGAGCCCGGCGACGTGGCGGTGTTCAACGCCCGCATGATCCACGGCGGATCGGGCAATCTGGCGCCCGACCGGGACCTGCGGGTGTTCAACACCCAGTGGCTGGGCGACGACGTGCGCGTCGCCTTCCGGCCCGAGGGGATGGACCCCGACCACACCGGGGCCATGGTCGCCGCCGGCCTGGCCCACGGCGACCGCGTCGGTGGCGACCTCTATCCGGAGCTCTGGCGCCGGGACGCCGCCGGGGCCTGAGACGGGGGCCTGAGACGCGGGCCTGAGGCGGAGGGCCCCCTAGCCGACCTCGGAGTGGGTGACGGGCTCCTCGCCCATCCACTCGCGCAACGTGTTCTTCAGCTTGGTCTGCTGGATGAACAGGTCGTGCTCGGCGCCGGCCTCGGTGGCCGCCTGCGGGGCCTTCAGGTAGAAGGACAGCCACTCCTGCACGCCGGACTGGCCGGCCCGGTGGGCGAGGTCCAGGAACAGCGCCAGGTCGAGCACGATGGGGGCGGCGAGGATCGAGTCACGGCACAGGAAGTCGACCTTGATCTGCATCGGGTAGCCCATCCACCCGAAGATGTCGATGTTGTCCCACCCCTCCTTGTTGTCGCCACGGGGCGGGTAGTAGTTGATGCGCACGACGTGGTCGATGTTCCCGTAGAGGTCGGGGTAGGACTCGGGCTGGAGGATGGTGTCCAGCACGCCCAGCTTCGAGACCTCCTTGGTCTTGAAGTTCTCCGGGTCGTCGAGGACCTCGCCGTCCCGGTTGCCCAGGATGTTGGTGGAGTACCAGCCGCGCAGGCCGAGCATCCGGGCCTTGAAGCCGGGGGCCAGCAGCGTCTTCATGAGCGTCTGGCCGGTCTTGAAGTCCTTGCCGGCGATCGGCACGCCACGGCGGTGGGCCAGCTCGATCATGCAGGGGAGGTCGACGCTCAGGTTGGGGGCGCCGTTGGCGAAGGGCACGTCGCTCATCAGGGCGGCGTACACGTAGATCTGGCTGGGGGAGATGTTCTCGTCGCCGTTGCGCAGGCCGGCCTCGAAGGCCTCCACGGTGTCGTGGACGGCGCTGGGCTCCTGGTAGGCCTCGGTCGAGCCGCACCAGACCATGACGAGGCGGTCGCACTCGTTGGCCACCCGGAAATTCTCGATGTCGGCGATGAGGGCCTGGGCCTGGTCCCACTTGTCGGTCTCGGTCTTGACGCGGGTGCCCTCGAGCTTCTTGACCCAGCGCTGGTCGAAGACGGCGTCCATGGTGACGATGCCCTCGAGCTCGGCCGAGACGGGGGCCAGGTCGGCGTCCTCGAGCACGCCGCAGGTGCGGGCCGCCTCGAGCACGTTGGCGGAGATGGGGTCCCAGCCGCCGAAGACGATGTCGTCCAGCTCGGCCAGCGGCACGAACTCGCGGATCAGCGGGTTGCGTTCGTCGTCCCGGTTGCCGAGGCGGATGTGGGCCATCTGGCTGACCGAGCCGATGGGGGCGGTCAGGCCCTGGCGGGCGGCGATGACGCCGGCGATGAAGGTGGAGGCCACGGCGCCCATGCCGGGGGTCAGGACCCCGAGGCGGCCGGTGGCGGGTGCGATGTCGAGAGGTGTGCTCATGGGCCCCAGCATAAGAACTCCGAAAGCAATGTGATCTATACTTCAGGAAGACTGAATCAATGAACAGCAGCCCCCGCCCGTCCGGAGCGACCATGGCCGACCCGAACCTCCCCAACCTGACCGTCCAGCAGCTCGAGTACCTGGTGGCGGCCGCCGGCTCGCCGACGAGGGCCGGGGCCGCGGCGAGCCTCGGCGTCACCCCGTCCGCCCTCACCCAGGGGCTGGCCGAACTGGAGCGCCGGGTCGGCGTCCCCCTGTTCGAGCGGTCGGGCCGATCCACCCGGCTGCGCCCCCAGGCCGCCGAGGTGCTGGCCCACGCCCGCCGGGTGGTGGCCGAGACCCGCGACCTCGCCCGCTGGGCCGAGACCCGACGCAGCGGCAGCGCCGGAACGGTGCGCCTCGGCACCATCGACGCGGTGGCCGTCCACCACCGGGCCGACGCCATCCGCCGCCACCGCCGGTCGGTGCCCGACGTGGACCTCCGGCTCACCGTCGCCCCGTCGGCCGCCCTGCTCGACGCCCTCCTCGTCGGCGACCTCGACCTGGTGGCCTGCGTCGAGCCGACCACCCCGGTGCCGGGCGTCGACACCCGACCCCTCCTCGTCGAACCCCTCCACGCCTATTCCCCGGACGGTGCCCCGGGCGGCGCCGCGGTGGGGCCGCCGGCCACCTGGGGGCCGTGGGTGACCTACCCGACCGGATCCCACACCCGGGAGGTCATCGCCGCCGCCCTGGCCGCGCTGGGCGCGCCCTTCGACGTGGTGGCCGAGTCCAACCAGCCGGAGGTGCTGCGCGAGATGGTCCGCCTCGGCCTCGGCTGGGCGGTCCTGCCGGAGGCCCAGGCGGCCACGGCCGCCGAGCCGCTGGCCCGGGTCCGCCGCCGACCGGTGGCCGAACGCCGCATCGTGGTCGCACGACGCTCGGGCGTCCCGGGCGACGCGGCCGTCGACGCCCTCGCCGACGCGCTCGTGGCTGGCTGAGTGGCCGGCTGACCCGCCGACGCGGGACCGCCACGCCCGGTAGCCTCGCGCCACCCGGGGCCGCGGCGGATGGGGCCGTACGTCCCGACGCCGCCGCGGCGGCCCACCCCACGAACCATCCCCACGTACCAGCGAGTCCGCTCGCCACGACCCACAGGCGGTCCCCATGCCCTGGCCCACTTCCCGCGACGACGAGCTCTTCGGATACATCGACGACGAGCGCGAACGCCAGAACACCACCCTGCAGTTGATCGCCTCGGAGAACTTCGCCTCCCCGGCGGTGCTCGAGGCCTCCGGCTCGGTGCTGACCAACAAGTACGCCGAGGGCTACCCCGGCAAGCGGTACTACGGCGGCAACGTCCACGTCGACGAGGTCGAGGACCTGGCCCGCGAGCGGGTCAAGGCCCTGTTCGGCGCCGACCACGCCAACGTCCAGCCCCACTCGGGTGCCAACGCCAACATGTCCGTGTACCAGGCCCTCATCGAGCCGGGCGACACCGTGCTCGGCCTGAGCCTCGACCACGGCGGCCACCTCACCCACGGCTCGCCGGTCAACGCCAGCGGCAAGCTCTACGACTTCGTGTCGTACGGCCTCACCGGCAGCGACGAGCGCATCGACATGGACGAGCTGCGCGACCGGGCCCGTGCGGCCCGACCGAAGCTGATCGTGGCCGGCGCCACGGCCTACCCGCGCATCATCGAGCCAGCACCCCTGCGGGAGATCGCCGACGAGGTGGGCGCCCTGCTCATGTTCGACGCCGCCCACATCGCCGGCCTGATCGCCGGCGGCGTGCACCCCAACCCGGTGCCGTACTGCGACATCGTCACCTTCACCACCCACAAGACGCTGCGCGGCCCGCGTGGCGGCTGCATCCTCAGCCGCGAGGAGCACGCGGCGGCCATCGACAAGTCCGTCTTCCCCGGCTCGCAGGGTGGCCCGCTGGAGCACCACATCGCGGCCAAGGCCGTGGCCTTCCGCGAGGCGGCCGACCCGTCGTTCGCCGACTACGCCCGCCAGATCGTGGCCAACGCCTCGGCCCTGGCCGCCGCGCTCGTCGGCCACGGCTTCCGCCTGGTCACCGGCGGAACCGACAACCACCTGATGGTCGTCGACCTCCGATCCTTCGACGAGGACGTCACCGGCGCCGTGGCCCAGACCACGTTGGACCGGGCCGGCATCACGCTCAACAAGAACACCGTGCCCGACGACCCGCGGTCGCCGTTCGTCACCAGCGGCGTGCGCATCGGCACCCCGTCGACGACCACCCAGGGCATGGCCGAGCCGGAGATGACCGAGATCGCGGAGCTCATGGTCCGGGCCCTGCAGGGACGCGACGACGACGCGGCGATCGCCGAGGTGCGGGCCGACGTCAACGCCCTGTGCGCCCGCTTCCCCGTCTACGCCTGAGGCCGACGACCTGACGCGACGGTCCGGAGGCTGATCGGTGCCCGGTGTCGTCCCCCACCTGGTGGTCGGCCTCGTGGCCGCGGCGGCCACCTGGCTGGTCACCCCCGTGGTGCGGCGCTTCGCCGTGTCCTCGGGCCTGGTGGTGGCGCCCGACGAGCGCAACGTCCATACGGCACCCACCCCGTCGCTGGGGGGCACAGCCATGCTGGTCGGGGTGCTGGCCGGGGTGCTGGCCGCCTGGCTGGTCGGCGACTTCGCCGAGGTCTTCTCGGCACCCACCGAGATGCTCGGCGTGGTGTCGGCGGCGGTGGTCATCTGCGCGGTGGGGGTCATCGACGACGTCCGCCCCGTCTCCGCACCGGCCAAGGTGGCCGGGATGGTCCTGGCCGGCAGCGTCCTCTCGCTGGCCGGCGTGGCGCTCGTGGTGCTGCGCATCCCCTTCCTCGACGTGGTGCTGCTGTCGCCCGACCTGTCGGCGCTGCTGACCGTGGTGTGGGTGGTGCTGCTGGCCAACGCCCTGAACCTGATCGACGGCCTGGACGGCCTGGCGGCGGGCATCGTGGCCATCGCCGCGGCCACCTTCTTCCTGTACGCCCTGCGGCTGGGCGACGAGGGCCTGCTGTTCGACGGCAACCCGGGCTCGCTGCTGGCCGTGATCGTCGTCGGGATCTGCGTGGGCTTCCTGCCCCACAACGTGCATCCGGCCCGGATCTTCATGGGCGACGGCGGCGCCCTGCTGCTCGGCCTGCTCATGGCCGCGTCGACGGTGTCGGTGGGGGGCCGGACCGAGGCGGCCTACAGCGGCCAGTCCTTCTTCTTCTTCGCCCCGGTGTTCATCCCGGTGGTGATCCTGGGCGTGCCGCTGTTCGACCTGGTCTTCGCCATCGTGCGGCGGGCCGCGACGCCCGGCCTGCGGGTGACCGCGGCCGACAAGGACCACCTCCACCACCGCCTGCTGCGCCTCGGGCACGGGCACCGGCGGGCCGTGTCCATCCTCTGGGCCTGGAGCGCCCTGCTGTCGGGCTTCGTGCTGTGGCCGACCTACTCGGGCGACGGCGACGCCATCGTGCCCATCGGCATCGGGGCCATTGGCCTGCTGCTGTTCACGGTCCTGCATCCGCGGCTGCGGACCGGGTCGGCCAACGGCGACCCGGGCCCGGCCGGTGACGGGACCCCGCCCGGGGCCGACGCCCCGACGGAGGGGCGGGTGTGACGGATCGGACGCGGCCGGCGCGCCGTCGTGGGTTGCCCGCAGGAGACTTCGTGATTAGATTCACGAGCGCATCCGGCGACCGTCGTCGTCGGACCGACCCGTCCGACGGACGGGCGAGGACGACCGTGGGGGATCCGACTCCTACGGCGGAGGACTCCCCCGATGGCCGACGCTGAGGCGCGCGAGATGAAGCAGGGAGCGGGCGACGCGTTCGCCGCGGCCTTCGAGCTCGTCGCCACCCCGGCCATCTTCGGGTTCCTCGGCTGGCTGCTGGACGGCCGCCTCGGCACCTTCCCGATCTTCACCATCGCCTTCTCGGCCGTCACGCTGGCCTACGCCTCGTGGCGCCTGGCCCGCAGTTTCGGCGCCGACCTCGAGAAGGCCCGAATCGAACGGCGTGCCGCCTGGCAGGCCGAAGGCCCCCTGGCGTGAGTGCCGTGACCGCCGAGCCGTCCACCGCTGCCACCGAGGTGGCCGTGGCCATCGACCTGGTGCGCCGGGCGGCCATCGTCTCGCCGGCCTTCCTGCTGGTCGGCGTGCTCGGCTGGGGCCTCGAGGGCCTCCTGTCGTCGGCCCTGGCGCTGGTGCTGGTCGCCGTCAACTTCCGCCTCGGCGCGGCCATCATCACCCGCGCCGCCCAGATCTCGCCCAACGCCCTGTACGGGGCGGTCCTGGGCGGCTACGTGGCCCGACTGGCCCTCATGACCGCGGTCGTGCTGGTCGTCAAGGCCCTCGGCGTGCTGGCCACCGTGCCGTTCGCCATCACCCTGCTCGTCACCCATCTGGGCCTGCTGGCCTGGGAGTCCCGGCACGTCGCCATGACGCTCGCCGCTCCCGGCCTGAAGCCCACGAACCAGACCCCACAGGAGAAGCGCTCCACGTGAACGTGCTCGCACTCAACTTCCCGGAGGTCAGCCACCTCTTCGTGTGGCCCGACATCCTGTTCAGCGGGACGGCCTACGCCATCAACAAGACGGTGCTGATCTACCTGGCCGCCGTGGTCATCACGGGTGCCATCTTCCTGACCGCCGGGCGCAGGACCGGGTCGCTGGTCCCGGCCGGCGTGCAGCACGTCGCCGAGACGGGCGTGACGTTCATCGAGGAGTCGGTGGTCATGGAGACCATCGGCGAGGAGGGCAAGAAGTTCATGCCCTTCCTGACCACGATGTTCTTCTTCATCCTCTTCTCGAACATCTTCGAGGTCGTCCCCGGCATCCAGTTCCCGGCCAACGGCCGCATGGCCGTCCCGATCACCCTGGCGCTGGTGGTCTGGGTCATCTACAACGTGGTCGGCGTCCGGTCCCAGGGCCTGTTCGGCTACCTGAAGAACTCGCTGTTCCCCCCGGGCGTCCCCGTCGCCCTGTACCTGATCGTGACCCCCATCGAGCTGGTGTCGACCTTCGTGGTCCGGCCCTTCTCGCTGGCCATCCGGCTCTGGGCCAACATGGTCGCCGGACACCTCCTGCTGGTCACCTTCGCCGTGCTCACCCACGAGCTCTGGAACGCCACCTACGTGGGCGCCGTGGCCCCCTTCGCCATGCTGATCCTGATGACCGGCTTCGAGATCCTGGTCTCGGTCCTGCAGGCCTTCATCTTCACCATCCTGACCGCCGTGTACATCGGTGGCTCCCTCCACCCGGCGCACTGACCCGGGTCGCAGACAGATCGCCGTCCGCCGTCCGGCGGACACGAAAACCCCTAACCAACAAGACAGTCTCCGGTCCGGAAACACCGGCCGGGTGCATGAGAAAACAGGAGAACCCAAGTGCTGAACGTTCTGGCGCAGACGGCAGCTGGTGAGATGCTCGAGGGCCTCAAGGCCATCGGTGCCGGTCTCGGTTACGGCCTCGCGGCCATCGGCCCGGGTGTCGGCATCGGCACCGTGGTCGGCAACGCCATCTCTTCGATGGCCCGCCAGCCCGAGTCGGCCGGCATGGTCCGGACCACGATGTTCCTCGGCATCGCCTTCACCGAGGCGCTCGCCCTGATCGGTTTCGTCGTCTTCATCCTCCTGATGCCCTGATCGGGTCACCCCCGCTTCAGGAAGTCACGAGACCCTTCGAGAAGAGAGACGAACCCCATGCGTAACCGACGGATTCGCCTGCTGGCGGCCCCGCTCCTCGCCCTGGTGGGCGTCCTGGCCTTCGCCGGGCCGGCCCACGCCGCGGGCGCGACGGTGGGCGCCTGCATGGCGGGGGAGATCGAGCACCTGATCGAGGAGGCCCACGGCGACCTCGACCACGTCAAGCACGAGCTCCACGACAACAAGAAGGTCCAGGATGAGATCGAGGGGTGCTTCGAGGCACCGAACCCGATCATCCCCGAGGTCAACGAGATCGTCTGGGGAGGCCTCGCCTTCCTGATCCTGTTCGTCCTCATGGTCAAGAAGGGCTTCCCGGCCGTGAAGGGCGCCATGGACGCCCGGGCCGAGAGGATCCGCAGCGACCTGGACGCCGCCGAGCAGGCCAAGGCCGATGCCCAGGCCGTCCAGGCGGACTACGAGTCCCGCCTGGCCGACGCCAAGGGCGAGGCCTCCCGACTGGTGGACGAGGCCCGTGCCGCGGCCGACCAGGTCCGTGCGGACCTGATCGCCCGGGCCGAGGCCGACGCCGCCGGCATCCGGGAGCGGGCCGCCGCGGAGGCCGAGGCCTCCAAGGCCCAGGCCATCGCCGACCTGCGGGCCGAGGTGTCCGGGATCGCCCTCGGCGCCGCCGAGCGGGTGGTCCAGTCCAGCCTCGACGCCGAGGTGCAGGGTCGCCTGATCGACGCCTACATCGACGAGGTGGCCGGGAGCAATGGCTGATCCGACGGTGACCGGCTACGCCGAAGCGCTGTTCGCCGTCGCCGCGGCCGAGGGTGACCTCGCCACGGTGGAGGACGAGCTGTTCCGGTTCGCCCAGGCCCTCCGGTCCAACGACGAGCTCCGTTCGACCCTGGCCGACCAGGGTGTGCCGGCGGCCCGCCGCCAGCAGGTCGTGGAGGACCTGCTGGGCGGGAAGGCCGCGGCCACCACGACGGCCCTCGTCTCGATGGTGGTCGGTGCCGGTCGCGCCGCCGAACTGCCCGCCATCGTCGACGCGCTGGTCGAGCGCAGCGCCGCCTCACGGAACAAGGCGGTGGCCACCGTCCGCTCCGCGGTTGACCTGACCGCCGAGCAGAAGGAACGCCTGGCCTCGGCCATCAACACCCGCACCGGCCGCCAGGTCGAGGTCAAGGTCGTCATCGACCCGACCGTGCTGGGTGGCGTGGTCACCGAGATCGGCGACGACATCATCGACGGCAGCGTCCGACGCCGCCTGAACCAGCTCCGCGAGAGCTTCCGCTAGGCCCCGGCCCGGCGGCACACGAGCCAGAGACGAGAGAGACTCACCATGTCCGAACTCACGATCAACACGGCGGACATCGCCGCAGCGATCCAGAAGAACCTCGAGGGCTTCGCCCCCGGCCTGGAGGAGAGCCAGGTCGGCCGCGTGCTGGAGGTCGGCGACGGCATCGCCCGCGTGTCCGGCCTGCCCGACGCGGCGGTCAACGAGCTGCTCCAGTTCGAGAGCGGCACGTTCGGCCTCGCCCTGAACCTCGACGAGGGATCCATCGGTGCGGTGGTCCTCGGTGAGGTCGACGACATCGAGGAGGGCCAGACGGTCCGTGCCACCGGCGACATCCTGTCGCTGCCCGTCGGCGACGGCCTCCTGGGCCGCGTCGTCAACGCGCTCGGCGAGCCGATCGACGGCAAGGGTCCGCTGACCAACACGCAGCCCCGACGCATGGAGATCCAGGCGCCGGGGATCATGGGCCGCAAGCCCGTGCACGAGCCGATGCAGACCGGCATCAAGGCCATCGACTCGCTGATCCCGATCGGCCGTGGCCAGCGCGAGCTGATCATCGGCGACCGCAAGACCGGCAAGACGACGATCGCCATCGACACGATCATCAACCAGGCCGGCCAGGGCATGAAGTGCGTGTACGTGGCCATCGGCCAGAAGGCGTCGACCGTGGCCCAGAACGTGGCCGTGCTCGAGGCCCACGGGGCCATGGAGTACACGGTCGTGGTGGTCGCCCCGGCGTCCGACCCGGCACCGTTCAAGTACCTCGCCCCGTACGCCGGCTGCGCCATAGGCCAGCACTGGATGGACAACGGCCAGCACGCCCTGGCGGTGTACGACGACCTGTCCAAGCAGGCCGAGGCGTACCGCCAGATGTCGCTGCTGCTGCGCCGCCCGCCGGGTCGCGAGGCCTACCCGGGCGACGTCTTCTACCTGCACAGCCGCCTGCTGGAGCGGGCCGCCAAGCTGAGCGACGACCTCGGCGCCGGCTCGCTGACCGCCCTGCCGGTCATCGAGACCAAGGCCGGTGACGTCTCGGCGTTCATCCCGACCAACGTGATCTCGATCACCGACGGCCAGATCTTCCTCCAGGACGACCTGTTCAAGTCGGGCGTGCGCCCGGCCGTGGACGTCGGCATCTCGGTGTCGCGCGTCGGTTCGGCCGCCCAGATCAAGGCCATGAAGACGGCCGTGGGCACGCTCAAGTCGGACCTGCAGCAGTTCCGCGAGCTGGAGTCGTTCGCGGCCTTCGGTTCGGACCTGGACGCCGTGTCGCAGGCCCAGCTGGACCGTGGCTACCGCCTCACCGAGCTCCTCAAGCAGGGCCTCAACTCGCCGCTGCTGGTCGAGGAGCAGGTCGTGTCGATCTGGGCCGGGACCCGGGGCCACCTCGACGGCATCGACGTCGCCGACGTCGGCCGCTTCGAGTCGGAGCTCCTGGACTGGTTCCGGACCCGTCACAGCGACGTGCTGGCGGCCATCCGCGAGTCGGGCAAGGTCGACGACGAGGACGCCTTCGAGGCGGCCATCGGGGCCTTCGCCGAGCAGTTCGAGGGCTCGGCCGGTGCCGGTTCGGCCCCCGACGCCGAGTCCACCGACACCGACTCGGCCATCGTCGACGCCGACACCACGCTGCCCGAACAGGACATCGCGGAGACCGAGTGATCGACGTGACCTGTTCGCCGGGCTTCTCGACGCTCCGCCGCACCGCGGCCGGGGCGCGCCCCCTCGTGAAGGGAGCGTGCCGTGGCCGGCGGTAAGGAGCGGGTGCTGCGCCGCCGCATCGGCAGCGTGCAGAACACCAAGAAGATCACCCGGGCCATGGAGCTGATCGCGGCCACCCGCGTCGTCAAGGCCCAGCAGCGGGCCCGGGCGGCCAAGCCGTACGCCGAGCAGATCACCTCGGTGATCGAGAACCTGGCCGCCGGTGGCGCCGAGGTCGACCACCCGCTGCTGCGTCAGGCCGAGACGGTCGAGCGCGTCGGCGTGGTCGTGATCTCGTCGGACCGCGGCCTGGCCGGCCCGTACAACTCGTCGGTCATCCGGGCCGCCGAGCGGCAGGTGCAGAACGCCCGGTCGGAGGGTGCGGACTACTCGCTGATCGTGATCGGCAAGAAGGCCCGCGACTACTTCGCCTTCCGGAACTTCGCCATCGACTCGTACACCGAGGGCATCAGCGACAACCCCACCTACGAGGACGCCCGTCGGGTGGCCGAGACGGTGGCCGAGGCCTTCACCGAGGGCCGGGTCGACCGGGTCGAGCTGGTCTACACCGAGTTCCTCAGCATCGGCAGCCAGAAGGTGGCCACCCGTCGCTTCCTGCCGTTGGAGTCCACCGAGACGATCGCCACCGAGGGTGGTGGCGATGCCGGTGCGTCGGGGTCGTTCGAGTTCGAGCCCTCCCCGGAGGCCGTGCTCGCCGCGCTGCTGCCCCGCTACGTGGAGGCCCGCCTGTTCGGGGCCCTGCTGGAGTCGGCTGCCTCCGAGCACGCCAACCGCCAGCGGGCCATGAAGGCGGCCACCGACAACGCGGAGGAGCTCATCGTCAAGCTCAGCCGTGAGATGAACCGGGCCCGCCAGGACGCCATCACCACCGAGATCATGGAGATCGTCAGTGGTGCCGAGGCACTCGGGTCCGACGACCAGGACGACACCATCGAAGAGCCCGTCGCCGCCGGCGCCGGGGCCTGAACAACCCAGAGATCGAAGAAGAGCCAGGAGCAATCATGACCGACACCGCTCTCACCGACGGCCGCATCGTCGGCATCGCCGGACCGGTGATCGACGCGGAGTTCCCCCAGGGTGAACTCCCGGAGATCAACACGGCCCTCGAGTTCGACGTCGAGGTCGACGGCAACACCGTCACCATCGTCGCCGAGGTGGCCCAGCAGATCGGCGACAGCCGGGTGCGGGCCATCGCCATGAAGCCGACCGACGGCCTCACCCGGGGCACCGCGGTGCGCAACACGGGCGCCGGCATCAGCGTGCCGGTGGGTGACAGCACCCTCGGCCACGTGTTCAGCGTGACCGGTCAGGGCCTCGACGACCCGACGGCCGGCCAGGGCGCCGACCGGTGGGAGATCCACCGTTCCGCCCCGTCGTTCGATTCGCTGGAGCCCAAGGCCCAGATGTTCGAGACCGGCGTGAAGGTCATCGACCTCCTCACCCCGTACCTGCAGGGCGGCAAGATCGGCCTGTTCGGTGGCGCCGGCGTGGGCAAGACGGTGCTCATCACCGAGATGATCAACCGGGTGGCCACCAACCACGGTGGCGTGTCGGTGTTCGCCGGCGTGGGCGAGCGCACCCGTGAGGGCACCGACCTCCGCCTGGAGATGGACGAGTCGGGCGTGCTCGAGAAGGCCGCCCTGGTGTTCGGCCAGATGGACGAGCCGCCGGGGGTCCGCCTCCGGGTCGCCCTCTCGGCCCTGACCATGGCCGAGTACTTCCGCGACGAGCAGGGCCAGGACGTGCTGCTGTTCGTGGACAACATCTTCCGGTTCGTCCAGGCCGGTTCCGAGGTGTCGACCCTGCTGGGCCGCATGCCGTCGGCCGTGGGCTACCAGCCGACGCTGGCCGACGAGATGGGCGACCTGCAGGAGCGGATCACCACGACCCGCGGCCGGTCGATCACGTCGATGCAGGCCGTGTACGTGCCCGCCGACGACTACACCGACCCGGCGCCGTTCACGTCGTTCACCCACTTCGACGGCACCACCGAGCTGAGCCGTGACATCGCCGCCCTCGGCATCTACCCGGCCGTGGATCCGCTGGCCTCGACGTCGACCATCCTCACCCCGGAGGTCGTCGGCCAGAAGCACTACGACACGGCCCGTCGCGTCCAGGAGATCCTGCAGCGCTACAAGGAGCTGCAGGACATCATCGCCATCCTCGGCCTCGACGAGCTCTCCGAGGAGGACCGGATCACCGTGTCCCGGGCCCGCAAGGTCCAGCGGTTCCTGTCGCAGCCCATGAACGTGGCCGAGGTCTTCACCGGCCTGCCCGGCGTGACCACCCCGGTGGACGAGACGGTGGAGTCGTTCGCCGCCCTCGTCGACGGCGAGCTGGACGACCTGCCCGAGCAGGCCTTCCTGAACGTCGGCGGTGCCGAGGACGCGCAGCGCAAGGCCCGCGAGCTCGAGGGCTGACGCTTCCCATGTTCCAGGTCGAGCTGGTCTCCCCGGAGGACATCTCCTACAGCGGCGAGGCCGAGATGGTCATCGCCCGCACCGTCGAGGGCGGTGACATCGCCTTCCAGCCGGGCCACGTGCCGTTCATCGGCGTGCTGGCCGTCTGGTCGGTCGACGTGATCCGGCCCGACGGCGGCCGCGACACCATCGCGGTGCACCAGGGCTTCGTGCAGGTGGCGGGGACGAAGGTGAGCATCCTCTCGGACGTGTCCGAGTCGGCCGGCGACATCGACGTGGCCCGCGCCGAAGCGGCGAAGTCGACCGCCGAGGCCGCGCTGGCCGCCGACCGGGACGACGAGGACGCCGCGGCTTCCCTGGCCCGGGCGGACCTCCGCCTCCGGGTCGCCACCGGCGCCTGACCCACCCTTCCCGGGCGGATCACGCCTGGAGATCAGTAGACGGGTGAGAACTCCTCGAGCTTGTCGAGGGCGTGGTGGGCGTCGATCATGCGCACCGTCCCCGACTTGGAGCGCATGACCAGCGACTGGGTGTGGGCCGCGCCCGACGTGTAGTGCACGCCCTTGACAAGGTCGCCGTCGGTGATCCCGGTCGCCGAGAAGAAGCAGTTGTCACCCGCCACCAGGTCGTCGGTGCCGAGCACCTGGTCCAGGTCGTAGCCGGCGGCGACGGCGTCGCTGCGTTCGGCCTCGTTGCGGGGCCACAGGCGTCCCTGGATGGCACCACCCATGCACTTGAGCGCCGCTGCCGAGATGACGCCCTCCGGGGTGCCGCCGATGCCGAACAGCACGTCGGCGCCGGAGTCCGGCCAGGCCGTCGAGATGGCGCCGGCCACGTCGCCGTCGGGGATGAGGCGGATGCGGGCCCCGGCCGCCCGAACCTCGGCGATGAGCTCGTTGTGGCGGTCCCGGTCGAGGATGACGGCGGTCAGGTCGCGCACGTCCTCGTTCTTGGCCTCGGCGATCCGCCTCAGGTTCTCGGTGGCCGAAGCGGTGATGTCGATGACGCCGGCGCAGTCGGGTCCGACGGCGATCTTCTCCATGTAGACGCACGGCCCCGGGTCGTACATGGTGCCCCGGTCGCTGACGGCGATCACGGCGATGGCGTTGGCCCGACCCAGCGACGTCAGCGTCGTCCCGTCGATGGGGTCGACGGCGATGTCGGCGGCCGGCGGGAGGCCGTTGCCGATGGCCTCGCCGTTGTAGAGCATCGGCGCCTCGTCCTTCTCGCCCTCGCCGATGACGACGATGCCGTCCATGGTGACGGTGTCGAGCACGTGGCGCATGGCGTCCACCGCGGCGCCGTCGGCACCCTCCTTGTCGCCCCGGCCCATCCACCGGGAGGCGGCCAGTGCGGCGGCCTCGGTGACCCGGCAGAGGTCGAGGGCGAGGTTGCGGTCGGGTACCTGAGCGTCCTGCGTCATGGGTCGGGAACCTACCCCCGCGATGGGTGGGCCGCGGGACCCGAGGCGGGTGGTGGCACACTTCCCGGATGGCCTGGTGCTTCCAGTGTGGGAACGGGTACGCCCCCGGCGTGGAGGACTGCGTCGAGTGCGGCGTGGCCCTCGTCGACGAGGCGCCGACGGACGCCGCCGAGGTGGGCGCGGCCGATGAGGACCAGTTGGCCTACGAGCTGCACGAGTGGGCCGGCGAGGCCCGCCGGATCCTCGACCAGGACCTGACGGGGGCCGGCATCGCCCACGCCTGGCAGGGCGCCACGCTGGTGGTGCGGGCCGCCGACGAGGAGGCCGTGGACAACGCCGTGGCGTCGGCCGCCGACGCCGGGGGACCGGCCCTGGACCCCGACGCCGAGACGGTGGCCTACGAGGTGGACGGGTGGGCGGCCGACGAGCAGTCGGCGTTCAGCGACCTGCTGGTGCGCCTCGGCGTTCCGCACGAGTTCGACGCCGAGGGCGACCTGGTGGTGCGGGCCGCCGACGAGGAGGCCGTGGAGGCGGCGCTGGACGCCTTCGAGGCGGGCGCCGACGAGCGTCCCGAGCTGGAGGGCCTGGACGCCAACGGCCTGCTGTCGGACGTGTTCGTGGCCTGCGACCGCCTCCGACGCGACGCCCGCGACCTGACCGGCATCGAGTCGCTGGTGGTGCTGGCGCCCATGCTGGTCGGGCACCGGCCGCCCTTCGGGATCGACGGTCGGGTCTGGAACGCGCTGGGTGGCCAGGTCGCCGCCCTGGTCGACCTGCTGGGCACCGGCGACCCGGAGCCGGCGACGGTGTCGGCCGAGGCCGGACAGTTGGCCGAGGTGCTCCGACACCTGACCTAGGGCGCGCCAGGTGACCCAGGGCGCGCCACGTCGGACGCCCCGGGGCGCGATGATCCGTCCGTGCGGGTGCTGCTCCTCCTCGGGCTGCTGGCCGTGTCGTGCGCCGGATCGGCGTCCGCCTCCGACACGTCCCCCGATGGGAGGCCGGGCCGGGGAATGGCCGAGGTCGCCGCCCTGGTCGTCGTGTCGTCAGTGGAGGAGTCCCGGGGACGGTTCGGGGCCGAGCTGCTGGGCTCGGACGACCACCGGTGCGCGGCTCGCGCCGCCGTGCGTGCAGTGGGTCCCGACGTGGCCTACGAGGTGTGGATGGGTCGGGCGGACCCGGCGGTCGCCACCTCGTTCGCCCGCCGCCTCGACGGGGCCTACGACGGTTGCGTGGCCCACAGGGCCCTCGTCACCGGGGTGGCGGACCTGTTGGCCGGGCAGCGGCGGTTCGTCTTCGTCTGCCTGGAGGGCCGGGCCTGTCGGACCGTCCTGCCGACCGACGACGAGTACGGGTGCATCGCCGGACGGCTGGTGGACGGGTACGGCACGAGGGGGGCGGTCGACCTGCTGGCCGGCGGCGCGGGCGGTGGTGCGCTGGACGCGCTGGGGCGGGTGCTGGGCCCCGTCGCGGAGCGGTGCCTGCTGGCCCGGTACGACCCCTGCGGTCAGGCGGACATGAAGTCGGACAACCCCTGCATGCCGGCGACGAAGATCCCGTTGCCGATCACGTGATCCATCTTCCCGGCGAGGCCCGGGTCGCAGTCGAACCACGCCGTCCACTCCGAGAGGGTGGCGTCGCCCTCGGTGATCGTCCGGAGGCGGTGGACGGCCCGGTAGCCCTCGACGGGGATCGGCGCCTCGTCGATCCGGTAGCCGTAGGCGTGCTCCAGGTCGGAGTGGTGGAGCAGCGTCTCGACGATCACCCCACCGTCGGGCAGGTCGATGTGGCGGACGCCGCCCACCTCGGTGGAGCCACCGGAGAGCATGCGGACGGCGGTCACGCCGGGGTTCCAGTCGCCGACGCCGTCGAAGCGGCGGATGGCCTGCCAGACGTCGTCGACGGGAGCGTCGATCACCCTGCTGCGGTGGACCTCGATCATGGGGTACTTCCTCTCGATGGGTTGGGACGGGTCAGGCGTTGCCGGCGCGCACCAGCGCCCAGGCGTCGTCCAGTGCGCCGGCCAGGCGTGACGTGGCCTCGGCCACCTCGTCGTCGGTGATGACCAGGGGCGGCATGAAGCTGATCCGGTCGGGGGCGATGCAGCGCAGGTAGAGGCCCCGGTCATGCGCCAGGTCCTGGACCAGGGTGCCGATCCGCCGGGCCGGGTCGAACAGGGTGCGCGACGCGGCGTCCTCGACCAGCTGGATGCCGCAGAACAGGCCCACGCCGCGCACGTCGCCGACCAGCGGATGGTCGGCGAGGGCCTCGCAGCCGGCCAGGAAGCCGGGCGACACCGAGCGCACGTGGCCGACCAGGTCGATGTCGTCGTACACGTCGAGGGCCTCGAGCGCCACCGCCGCGCCCACCGGGTGCCCCGAGTACGTGAAGCCGTGGCCGAGCACGCCGACCTCGTCGGAGTTGGCCTCGAGGTCGCGGTACAGGTCGTCGCGGAACAGCGTGGCCGACATCGGGAAGTAGCCAGCGGTCAACGCCTTGGCGCAGGTCATCGAATCGGGTCGGAGGTCCCAGGTCTGCGAGCCCCAGAGGTTGCCAGTCCGCCCGAAGCCGCACACCACCTCGTCGACGTGGAAGTGGATGCCGTACTCGCGGATGACGGCCTGCATGGCCGGCCAGTAGCCATCGGGGGGCCTGATGGCGCCGCCGCCGGACTGCATGGGCTCGGCGAAGAAGGCGGCGATTGTGTCGGGGCCCTCGTCGAGGACGACCCTTTCGAAGTCGGCGGCCATGCGGGCCGAGAACTCCTCCTCGGTCTCGCCGTCGACGTGGTCGAGGTAGTAGTTGGGCGTCAGCGTCTTGACGAAGCCGGGCAGCGGCAGGCCGAAGCGGGCGTGCATGTGGGGCTGGCCGGACAGGCTGACCGAGGCGACGGTGTTGCCGTAGTAGCCACGCCACCGTGACACCAGGGTGCGGCGCTCGGGCTGGCCGCGGGCCACGTTGCGGGCCCACAGGAACTTCACCATGGCGTCGGTGGCCTCCGAGCCGGAGCACTGGAAGGTGACGCGGTCGAGGCCGTCGGGGGCCATGGCCGTGAGGCGTTCGGCCAGGCGGGCGATCCCGGGGTGGGACCGGCCGTAGAAGGTGGGGGCGTAGGGGAGCGTGGCCAGCTGGTCGGCGGCCGCCTTCGCCAGGCGGTCGTTGTGGTAGCCGAGCGACGTGCAGCCCAGGCCGGAGAAGCCGTCGATCAGCTCTCGCCCGTCGTCGGTGGTGAGGTGGACGCCGTGGCCGCCGACGACCACCGCGGTGGGACCGGACCGTTCGTGGGCCGACAGGTCGGTCTGGCCGTGGACGTGGTGGCGACGGTCGGACTCTCGGTCGGAGGCCCGTGCGGGCGTCGGGTCGTCGGTGACGGTCATGGGGGCGTCCTCGGGCCGGTCAGTGGTCGCGGAGCAGGGTGCCGAAGCCGGGCACCGGGTCGTCGAGGCCGATGGTGCGCAGCGCCTGCCAGTAGACCGCGGCGTTGCAGGCCACGATCGGCAGCCCGGTCGCCTCCTCCAGCTCGTCGAGCAGGTCGACGACGGGCAGCGCGGTGCCGACCTGGCACAGCGCCGTGGCACCCGCGGCGACCGCCTCGGCGCCGACGCGGGCGAAGGTGGCCCGCACCTCGTCCAGCGTCGTGGTGCAGATGGCCGGCAGCGACGGGGCGCAGGTCCCGCCGACGGCCACCACGTCGAAGCCGGCGTCGACGAAGTTCTGCCGGACGACGGCGTCCACGTCGGGGGTGAACGGGGTGACGACGCCGATGCGTTCGGCGCCGAGGGTGCGCAGGCCCACGTGGTCGGCGATCGAGGCGTTGCACACGGGCACGCCGAGCTCGTCGGCCAGCTCGTCGCACCGCCCGGCCAGGCGGACCACCCCGCCGGGTCCGGCGTCCGAGGTCAGGCCGATGGCCAGCACGGCCGGCGAGGCGGCCATGAGCACGCCGGCGTGGAGGGACAGGTCGTCGGAGATCCGGTCGCCGCCGAGGGTGAAGCGCTGCACCTGGTTGGTCACGCCGGCTGGGCGCAGTGCCTCCAACTCGGGCTGCACGACGGTGTTCATGCCCGGCGTCATGACCCCGACCACGGCCCGTGGGCCGAGGGTGTCGGGTGCCGACTCATCTCCCGATTGGGGCGCTGCGGTCTCGGCCATCGGCGGATGCTGCCCGCGGGCCCGAGGTGGACGCAAGGACCGGGGTGAGAAACCCGGTGCCGGTACTGGCGCCGGTCCCGGCGGGTGGGCCAGAGTGCCCGCCGTGCCCCGGTCCCGTTCCCCGCGTCCAGCCGGCCCGGCGGGGCCGCCGCCCGTCACGCCACCGCCGCAGGGTGGGGCGTACCGGCCGCTGTCCGACGCCGACCGGGACCGCATCGTGGAGCACGCCTTCGACGTGCTGGCCACCGTCGGCCTGGCCGACGCCCCCGACGACACGGCCCGGGTCCTCGAGGCGGCCGGTGCGCGGCGCCGCGACGACGGGCGCCTCACGTTCCCCCGGGCGATGGTGGAGGCGGCCATCGCCCGCAGCCCGTCGACCGTCGACCTGCCCGGGTTCGTGGCCGACCGGGGGACCACCATCGGCGGCGGACGGGTCCACGTGGGGGCCGGCGGCGCGGCCGTGCAGGTCCTCGACGCCGGGACCGGCGTCTACCGGGAGTCGACCCTGGCCGACCTGGCCGTCGCCACCCGGGTGCTGGACCACAGCCCGAACGTGCACTACGGGCTCCGCCTCATGGTGGCCCGCGACATGCCCGACGACCTCTCGCTGGACGTCAACACCGCCTTCGCCTGCCTGGCGTCGACCACCAAGCCGTTCGGCGTGTCGTTCACCTCGGCCGACACCGTGGATCCCGTCGTCGACCTGTTCGACACGGCCCTCGGAGGGCCGGGCCGCTTCGCCGCCCAGCCGTTCTGCATGGCCGTGGCCGTGCACGTCGTGTCGCCGCTGCGGTTCAGCCCCGACGGCTGCGAGGTGGTGGCTCGGGCCATCCAGCGGGGCATGGTCGTGCAGTCGTGCACCGCGGCCCAGGCGGGTGCCACCAGCCCGGCGTCGCTGGCCGGGGCGCTGGCCCAGGGGCTGGCCGAGGCGCTGGCCGCCGTGGTCCTCGTCGACGCCCTGCGGCCCGGTCATCCGGCCATCCACGCCTTCCTGCCGTTCGTGGCCGACCTGCGGACCGGTGCCATGACGGGAGGGGGTGGCGAGCAGGCCGTCGCCGCCGCGGCCGCCGCGCAGCTCATGAACCACCTCGGCGTGCCGCACGCCGTGTCGGCCGGCATGACCGACGCCAAGGTGGCCGACGTCCAGGCCGGGTACGAGAAGGGCTACACGGTGGCCCTGGCGGCGGCCGCCGGTGCCGACATGGTGCAGCTGTCGGTGGGGATGCTGGCCTCGATCATGGTGGCGTCCCCGGAGGCGCTGGCCATCGACGACGAGATGTGCGGGGCGGTGCTGCGGTCGGTGCGCGGCGTGGAGCTCGACGCCGACGCCCTCGACCTCGACGCGCTGGCCGTGGCGGCCACCGGCGACGGGCACTTCCTGGGCCAGGACCAGACGCTGGCCCGGATGCGCACCGAGTACGTGTACCCGAGCCTCGGCGACCGGTCCAGCGTGGCCGAGTGGCTGGAGAACGGTTCGCCGGCGGTGTGGGACCGGGCCCGGGCCCGGGTGGCCGACATCGTGGCCACCGGTCGGCCGGGCCACCTGTCCCGCAGCGCCGAGGCGGCCATCCGCGCCGCCCACGACATCCGACTCCCGGAGGAACCGTGACCGGACACGACCCGGGAGGTGCCGGGGCGACGGATCGGGCCCGCATCGTGGTGGTGGGCGGCGGCGTGGTCGGTGCCGCCATCCTGTGGCACCTGGCCGAGGCCGGCGAGGCCGACGCCCTGCTGGTCGAGAAGCACGAGCTGACCGCCGGATCGACGTGGCACGCGGCGGGCAACGTGCCGACGTACTCCAACTCGTGGCTGGGGCAACGGGCCGGCAACTACGCGTGGCGCCTCTACTCGGAGCTGGCCGACGACCCCGACGACCCCATCACCTACCGGCACACGCAGGCCATCTGGCCGGGCCACACCGACGACCGGATGGACCACTTCGCCCACCTGGTCGGCATCTCCGACGGCCTCGGGTTCGACCTCCACCTGGTGTCGCCGGCCGAGATCGAGGCCGTGCACCCGTTCTGGCGCGACGACGGCACCGTGAAGGCCGGCCTGTGCGACCCGTACGAGGGCGACATCGACCCCAGCCAGCTGACCCGGGCCATGGCCGGCCGGGCCCGCCGCCTCGGGGCCAGGGTGCGGCGCCACACCCGGGTGGTGGGCATCGACCGTCGGCCGGTCGGGTCGGGGTCGACGTGGCTGGTGCGGTGCACGACGACCGACGGGCCGCTGGACGTCGAGTGCGACATCGTGGTGAACGCGGCCGGCTTCTACGCCGGCGAGGTGTCGGCCATGGTCGGGGCGCCGCTGCCCATCTCGGTCCTCGAGCACCAGTACCTGGTGACCGGGCCGGTCCCCGCGCTGGACGACGTCGACGAGCCGTTCCCGCTGATCCGCGACCCCGAGCTCTGCTACTACCTGCGCCGCGAGCAGGACGCCCTGCTGTTCGGCGACTACGGCCACGAGGGGCGCCCCGTGTGGCGCGACGCCCTCCCGGCGTCGTTCGACAGCCGCCTGTTCCCGCCGGCCGAGGAGGGCATCGCCGCGTCGGCTGAACGGGCCATGGCCCACGTCGAGGTGCTGGGCGAGGTCGGGGTGGCCCGCTTCGTGAACGGGCCCATCGCCTACTCGCCGGACGCCAACCCGCTGGTCGGGCCCGTCGCCGGGATCCCCGGGTTCCTGCAGGCGGCGTGCGTGCAGGTGGGCGTCACCCAGGCCGCGGCGGTGGGCAAGGTGCTGGCCGAGCTGGTGACCGGCGGTGCGACCGAGTGGGACGTGTTCGCCTGGGACCCGCGCCGCTTCGGCGACTGGGCGACGGCCGACTACGCCGAGGCCCGGGTGTGCGAGCTGTACGAGCACCAGTACGCCGAGCCGTTCCCGCACCGGGTCTGGTCCGGCGGCCGGCCGGTGCAGCGGACGCCGCTGGCCGACGCCCTGGCCGCCCGGGGTGCCCGCATCGGGCAGGTGGCCGGCTGGGAGCGGGCCTTCTGGTTCGCGGACGGGCCGAGCGACCGACCGGAGTCGGACCACGGCGTCCCGTCGTACCGCGACGAGGCCTGGCACGAGGCGGTGCGCGGCGAGTGCGAGGCGGTGCGCGACGCCGTCGGCGTGATGGACCACGGCGGCTTCACCCGCTACGAGGTGACGGGGCCGGACGCCGCCGCGCTGCTGGACCGGGCGTTCTGCACGCCGCTACCCGGGCCCGGTCGGGTCCGGCTCGGCTACCGGCTCCGCCCCGACGGCCGGGTGTGGACCGAGGCCACGATGGCCCGCCTGGCCGACGACCGGTGGCTGCTACTGGGCCCCACCGCGGCACGCGAGCGCGACCTCGACGGCCTCGCCGACCTGGCCCGGCCCGGCGAGCGGGTGTCGGTGGCGCACGGGACTCAGCGCACCGGGGCGCTCATGGTGATGGGCCCCCGGAGCCGCGAGCTGCTGGAGCGGCTCAGCGGCGACAACCTGTCGGCGACGGCGGCGCCGTGGATGTCGGTGCGCGAGGTGACCGTCGCCGGCGTGGCCGCCACGGCGCTGCGGGTCTCGTTCGTGGGCGAGCTGGGGTGGGAGCTCCACGTCGACGAGGACGACCTGCCGGCGTTGGACGCGGCGCTGTGCGAGGCCGGCGCCGACCTGGGGCGGCGGGACTTCGGCTCGTACGCGTTGAACTCGATGCGGGTCGAGAAGGGGTACCACGGGTGGGGGAGCGAGTTCGGCCCCGAGTACACGCCGTTCGAGGCGGGCCTGGCGCGCTTCGTGGCGTTGTCGGGGACGCGGGCCGGGACGGCCAAGGGCGACGTCGACTTCGTGGGGCGCGACGCCGTGGAGCGGCTCCGGCCCGACGGTGGCGGTCCGCCGCCGGGATGGGCCTACGTGGTGCTGACCCTCGACGACGGGGCCCACGGCGCCCTGCCGGGCCGGCCGGCCGACCCGGCACCGTCGGCGCCCATCCGGGTGGACGGCGAGGTGCGGGGCTACGCGACGTCGGCGGCCATGGGCTTCCGGACCGGTCGGCGGGTGGTGCTCGGCTTCGTGGAGGGCGCCGTCGCGGAGCGGTGGGACTCGATCAGCGTCGACGTGCTGGGCACGCCGTGTCCGGCCGAACGCCACGCCCACGCCGTCTACGACCCCGACAACCTGCGGCCCCGCTCCTAGGTGTCGCCCGGCGGGCCACTTGCGGGTACCCCCCCCACGGGGGAGGATCGCCGTGGCGGTCGGGACCGTCCCGTTCGCCATCCGAGTCGCCGAGCAGGCGGGAAGGGCGGGACCATGCGGTTCATCCAGATCATCGAGGAAGAGGGCGACATCACGGCGGCGCTGGCCGACGTGCAGGGCTACGCCGAGATGGCGAAGGGCGACGACACCGTCACGGTGGAACGGGTCACCGTCTGCTCTGATCGGAACAAGCCCGGGGTGGTCGTCTCGATCGCCGAGTTCGCCTCGTGGGAGGCCGCCAAGCAGAACGACGACCACGAGATCACCCAGGAGGCCTCCGCCGCGGCCCCCGACGGGACCACCTACCGGGACCTCGACGTCCACGGGGTCGTCGAGATCGGCTAGCGGGCCGGGCTCGGCGCCCGGCGATGGGTCGCCGTCGTCAGGCGGTGGCCGGTTCGGCCGACCGCAGCGCCCGCCAGAGCGACCGGTAGGTCGGCCACTCCAGGTCGCCCACGTAGCCGTCCTCGACCAGGGCGTCGTGCAGGCGCCCCAGGTTCCGGTACGGCACCGTCATGTCGACGTGGTGGGCGAGGTGGTAGCCCACGCCGAACGGCACCATCAGGGCGCGGGCCACGAGGCTCTGGCGGACGTGGTGGGTGGTGCGGCGCCGGTCGCCGGAGCGGGTCATGCCGGCGTGCTCGGCGATGGCCCGGATCCGGTTGAGGCCCTGGTAGAGCGTCGCCCACGGCAACACCCACAGCCACAGGTACAGCCACGGGTGCCCGCCCGCCCAGAAGGCGGCCAGCACCAGGGCCTGGCCGGCCAGGAACCGGTAGGTGAGGCGGCGGTGGCGGACCTCGCCGAGGCGCTGGAAGCGGGGCCGCACGATCCGGTACGCGGACACCCCGGTCAGGTCGCGGCGGTGCTTGCGACGCATGGAGCGGGCCGTGATCGGGTACTGCGAGTAGAGGAGGAAGTCGGGTTCCTTCGGGCCGAACTCGTCGCGGTGGTGGCCGATGTGGCCGATCCGGTAGCCGTGCCCGCCGGTGCCGAACGTCAGCCACCCGACGAGGTTGATGCCGACCACGTCGTTGAGCAGGCGGTTCGAGAACAGGGTCCGGTGGGCGGCCTCGTGGTGGAGGATGAACAGTCGGTTCTGGGCCACCGGCATGACGAGGAACGCCAGCACCCAGGCCACCGGGTGCGACAGCGCCAGCGCGGCGGCCACCACGGCAGCCGGCGTGGCCACGCTGACGGCCGCGGCGAGGCCGTTGCGGACGTCGTCGACCTTCCGCAACGAGTCGCGGAACTCGCCCCTCGGACGGCCGTCGGGGTGGAGGCGGTCGCTGCCGGCGAACGGCGCCGGCGTGGGCGCCATGCCGCCGGTCATCGTCGCCAGGGCCTCGGCGTGCCGGGCCTCTGCCTGCGCCTGTTCCGGTGCCTGTTCTGGTGCCTGATCCGGCGCGGGCCCGTCCATGGCCCCATCGTACCGACGGCCCGTCTCCGGGTCCCGGTCGCGGCGGCCTACCCTCGGCCGGTGCCCGAGCCGTCGCCCGCCCCCGTGTCCGGCGTGCTGCTGACGCCCGGAGCCGGGAGCGACCGGAACCACGCCGGCCTCGTCGCCGTCGAGGAACGCCTGGCCCCGCTGCCGGTCGAGCGCATGGACTTCGGCTACCGGACCGCCGGGCGCCGCTTCCCCGACCGTGCGCCCGTGCTCCTCGAGGAGGTCCGCGCCGGCGTGGCCCGGATGGCCGACGAGCGGGGGGTCGAGCCGGACCGCCTGGTGCTGGGTGGCCGCAGCATGGGCGGTCGCATGTGCTCGATGGCCGTCGCCGACGGACTCCCGGCCGCCGGCCTGGTGCTCGTCTGCTACCCGTTGCACCCGCCGAAGAAGCCCGACAACCTCCGCGTCGACCACTTCGGCGACCTGCACGTGCCCTGCCTGTTCGTGTCCGGCGACCGCGACGAGTTCGGCTCCCCGGAGGAGTTCGACGCCCACCTGGGGGCCATCCCCGGGCCGGTCACCGTGGTCCGCGTGCCCGGCAGGCGCCACGACCTACGGGGCGCCGACGAGGCGGTGTGCGACGCGGTGGCCGACTGGCTGGCCGGCCTCCACGGTTGACGTCAGGGGTTGTCGCAGACGCCCGGTTCTCTAGTACAAAACGGGGATCATCAGCGGTCCCGACGGGGGCCTGCGAAGAGGGAGACGCCAGATGAGATACGCCGCTCCGGCGACGGTGGAGGAGGCCCAGGCACTGCTGGCCGACGACACCGGCGCCCAGGTGTTCGCGGGGGCCACCGACCTGGTGCCGCAGATGCGGGCCGGTCGGCCGGCGCCGTCGCTGCTGGTCGACCTCAAGGGGATCGACCGGCTGACCGCCGTGACCCACGAGGACGGCCGGTGGACGATCGGTGCGGCGACGCCCACCGCCGAGCTCACCCGGAACGAGGCGTTCACCGCGGCCTTCCCCGGCCTGTCGGAGGGCGCCGGCCTGATCGGCTCGGACCAGATCCAGAACCGGTCCAGCCTGGGCGGCAACCTGGCCAACGCCTCGCCCGCCGCCGACTCGGTCCCGGCGCTTATCGCCAACGACGGCCAGGCCGTCATCGCCACCGCGGACGGCACCCGGACCGTGCCGGCCGCCGAGGTGGCCACCGGGCCGGGGCGCACGTCGCTGGCCGACGGCGAGTTCATCGTCGAGTTCACCTTCGCCGACCCGCCGGCCGGCACCGGCGACGCCTACCTGCGGATGATCCCCCGGACCGAGATGGACATCGCCATCGTCGGCGCCGCGGTGCGGGTCACCGTGGACGGCGACGCGATCAGCGACGCGACGGTGGTCCTCGGTGCCGTGGCCCCCACCGCGGTGGTGGTGCCCGACGCCGCCGCCGCCCTGGTCGGCACCTCGGTGGCCGACGGCGCCCTCGACGACGCCGCGGCGACCGCCCTGGCCGAGGCGGCCGAGGCGGCGTGTGACCCCATCGACGACAAGCGGGGCACCATCGCCTACCGGCGCCGCGTCGCCGGCGTCCTGGCCCGTCGGGCCGCCGCCATCGCGGTCGAACGTGCACGGAACGGAGCCTGAACCATGAGCAACGACGCCACCCGCCGATCCCGGACGCACGTCTCGTGCACCGTCAACGGTGACCAGGTCGACTTCCTGGCCGACGACGGCACCTCCCTGCTGGACGCCCTGCGCGACGAGCTCGACCTCACCGGGGCCAAGGAGGGCTGCGGCACCGGCGACTGCGGCGCCTGCACCATCCTGGTCGACGGGCGCATCAACTGCTCGTGCCTGATGTTCGCCCCCGAGGCCGAGGGCTGCGAGATCGTCACCGTGGAGGGCATCGCCGAGGGCGACCACCTCCACCCGCTGCAGCAGACCTTCCTGGAGGGCGCCGCCCTGCAGTGCGGCGTCTGCACGCCCGGGTTCCTCGTCTCGGCCAAGGCCCTGCTGGACGAGAACCCCGACCCGACCGAGACCGAGATCCGCTACGCCCTGGCCGGCAACCTCTGCCGGTGCACGGGCTACGACAAGATCGTCCGTTCCGTCCAGGAGGCTGCGGTGCAGCTGAGGGGAGCATCCCGATGACCGTCACCGAGAACCGCCCGGACTACAAGTGGGTGGGCACCCGTCCCATCCGCCACGACGGCTACGACAAGGTGGTGGGCAAGGCCCGCTTCGCCGCCGACCGCAACTCCCCGGGACAGCTCCACGGGGCGTTCCTGCGCTCGCCCCACGGCCACGCCCGCATCCTGTCGGTCGACACCTCGGCGGCCGAGGCGATGTCCGGGGTGAAGGCCGTGGTCACCGGCGCCGACTTCCCCGACCTCCCCATCGGCCATCCCGAGCGGGACACGGCGGTCAACCTCATGGCCCGGGACGTGGCGATGTACGTGGGCCACGTGGTGGCCGCGGTGGCCGCCTCCACCCGGGCCGAGGCCGAGGCCGCGGCGGCGGCCATCGAGGTGGAGTACGAGCTACTCCCCGTGGTGCTGTCCCTCGACGAGTCGATCGCCGACGGGGCCCCGCTGGCCAACGCCGACAACCGGACGGCCTTCAGCGGCAGCGACGACCCGTCCAACCTGGCCACCGTCACCCCGCTGGAGCGCGGGGACGTGGACGCCGCCTTCGAGGCCGCCGACGTGGTCGTCGAGCGGGAGTTCGACACCGCCTGGGTGCACCAGGGCTACATCGAGCCGCACGCCTGCGTGGTCGACGTCGGTGCCGACGGCAAGGCCGAGGTCTGGGCCTCGTCGCAGGGCCACTTCCGGGTCCGGTCGCAGGCCGCGGCGGTGCTCGGTTGGGACACGGCCCGCATCAAGGTGATCCCGGCCGAGATCGGCGGCGGCTTCGGCGGCAAGACCACCATCTACCTCGAGCCGGTGGCGGCCCGCCTGTCGGAGAAGAGCGGCCGGCCGGTCAAGATCGTCATGACCCGCGACGAGGTGCTGCGGGCCACCGGTCCGGCGCCGGCCTCCAAGTCGCGGATCCGCATCGCGGCGACCAACGACGGCGAGCTGACGGCCATCGACGGCTGGATCGGGTACGCCGTGGGCTGCACCGGCGACATGGCCGGCTTCGTGGGCGCCATGTCGGTGGCTTCCTACAAGTTCCCCAACCTGAAGATGGAGTTCGTCGGGGCGCTGACCAACACGCCCCGCTCCGCGGCCTACCGGGCCCCGTCGGCCCCCCAGGCGGCGTTCGCCATCGAGTCGGTGATCGACGAGATCGCCCAGGCACTCGACACGGACCCCATCGAGCTGCGGCTGAAGAACGCCGTGGTCGAGGGCGACCTCACGTCGATGGGTGGCCCCCACCCCCGGATCGGCTTCGTGGAGTGCCTCGAGGCCATCCGCGACTCCGAGCACTACCAGTCGCCGGTCCCCGACGGGGCGGCCCGGGGCATCGGCACCGGGTTCTGGTTCAACATCGGCGAGCAGTCGAGCGCCACGGTCAACCTCAACGAGGACGGCACGGCCACGGTCATCACCGGCAGCCCCGACATCGGCGGCAGCCGGGCCTCGATGGCCCTGATGGCCGCCGAGGAGCTGGGCCTCGACGTGCACCGGATCACCCCGGTGGTGGCAGATACCGAGTCGGTGGGCTTCACCGACGTCACCGAGGGCAGCCGGGCCACCTTCGCCACTGGCATGGCCGTGGTCAACGCCTGCCGGGACCTGGTCGGGGAGCTGAAGGCCCGGGCGGCCACCATCCGGGGCGTCGAGGTCGACGCCGTGGCCTGGGTGGACGGCGCCGCGGTGGTCGACGGCCACGATCCGCTGCCGCTGGCCGACATCACGGCCAAGGCCAAGAGCACCGGTGGACCCTTGACGGTCACCGCCTCGCTGAACGCCGGCGGTGCCGGACCGTCGTTCGCCGTCCACTGCTGCGACGTGTCCGTCGACGAGGAGACGGGCCGGGTCGAGGTCCTGCGGTACACCACCGCCCAGGACGCCGGGACGGCCATCCATCCCAGCTACGTCGAGGGCCAGATGCAGGGCGGCACCGCCCAGGGCATCGGCTGGGCGCTGAACGAGGAGTACGTGTACGCCGACGACGGCACCATGCTCAACGCCAGCTTCCTGGACTACCGGGTGCCGGTGGCCTCCGACCTGCCGATGATCGAGACGATCATCGTCGAGGTGCCCAACCCCGCCCATCCCTACGGGGTGCGGGGCGTCGGCGAGACGGGGATCGTCCCGCCCATGGGGACCATCGCCAACGCGGTGAGCCGGGCCAGCGGCGTGCGGCTGACGTCGCTGCCCATGTCGCCGCCCAAGGTGCTGGCCGCCCTCGACGACCGCTGAGTCGACCGCCGTGCCCCGGGCCCACCTGATGACCCCGCTGCGTCGGTTCACCGACGGGGAGGCGGTCATCGAGGTGGAGGGGGCCACGGTGGGGGCCATGATCGCCGAGCTGGACCGGCGCTTCCCGGGCATCGGCGAGATGCTCACCAAGGGCGCGTCGGCGGCCGTGGACGGGCTGATCCACGCCGAGCCGGAGTACCTGGCCGTCGAGCCGGACGCCGACGTCTACTTCGTGGCGCCCCTCGCCGGGGGCTGAGGTCAGGTGGCTGAGGTCAGGGAGCCAGAGGTCCGGCAGGCCGCTCCGACGGCGACGCGTCGCCCGGGTTGAGCGTCTCCAGTTCGACGCGGGCCGTCTCCGGGAACCAGCGCAGCACCAGCACGGCGGCCAGCAGCGGGCCGATGCCGACGACCAGGAACGCCGGCCCGTACGCCCCGAAGTGGTCGCTGAGGGCGCCGACCAGCAGTAGGCCGGTGGCGCTGCCCGCCACCCCCAGGGTCACGATCAGGCCGTTGGCCCGGGCCCGGTTGGCCGTCGAGAACAGCTCGGGTCCGTAGACGCCGAGGGCCACGGTCAGCGACCCGAAGAGGCCGCCGAACAGCGTGGCGGTCCACATGGCCGGACCGGAGGCGTGGTAGCCGACGACGACCAGTGCCGTGCCGGCCAGCAGGCCGGTGGCGCCGACCATCCGTCGTCCCCGGGTGTCGGCCAGGCGGCCGGCCACGAACACCCCGATCCCGGCCGGGGTGGTGGTCAGCACGGTGAAGAGCGAGATCCCCGCGGCGGAGAAGCCCCGGTCGTCCTTCAGGAAGTCGTTCTGGAACTGGCTGGCCGGAGCGGCGAACACCAGCAGCAGGAACGCCCCGGCCGCCAGGAGCAGCAGGCGTCGCCGTTCGAGCCGCCGACGCCCGGGGTCCGACCCGGCCGGAGCGGTCCCGGGCCCGACGTTGGCGGCGAACCGGACCGACTCGGGCAGCCGGCGACCCACCGCCACCAGCCCCGGAATGGCCAGCAGCGGCACCAGGTACACGATGCGCCACGCGGCGGGGTCCAGGTCGGCCACCGGCAGGACCCACACGGCCATCCCCGCACCGAGGGCGGCGGCCAGGGCCAGCACGCTCACCCCGTAGGCCCGTGAGCCCCGGGGCAGCTCCTCGGCGGCGAACACCCCGATGAGGATCCCCAGGCCGGTGGTCAGGCCACGGGCCACCAGCTGTGAACCGCCCAGGAACCACAGGCCGGGCGACAGGGCCCCGATCGCCGTGGTGGCCGTCGCGGCCACCGCCGTGACCACCAGCAGGTTCCGACGGCCCCGGCGGTCGGCCAGGAACACCACGGCGAGGGCCACCACGATGCCGAGGCGCACGGCGGCCAGCGTCACCCCCTGGGCAGTGTCGCTGCGCCCGAACTCGTCGCTGGCGAAGGCGATGGTCTGGGTGATGACCGTGCCGAGGTAGCCGTCGACCACCTGGACGCAGGCCAGCAGGGCCAGGATCCGGCAGGCCCGGACGTCGAGGCGGTCGGGTGGCGCCCACCACGGGACCTTCCGGTGTCGCACCGCCCAGCGCAACGGGAGGGCGAACAGCGGGCGCCACCGGCCCACCGCCGCCCGGTACGAGATCTCCTCGGTGACGGTGGCACGCCCGGTTCCGTCGTCGGAGGTGGCGTGGAGGCGACGCTCCCAGAGCTCGAAGGGTCCGTGGTCGCCGACGAAGTGGTCGGAGCCGTCGCCGGGGCGTTCCCGGACCAGGTCGTCCCGGGGCGTCCGGAGCTCGTCGAGACCGGCGGCGTCGACCTCGTGGACCACGACCACCCGGCTGGTGCTGATGGCGGGCCTCCCCGGGTCCGGGCCCGACCGGCGTCCCGACGGGGTGACGGTCACCCTAGTGAGGGGGTGGGCATACTTGAGGGGTGGGAGCCGGCGACGACGCGGTGATCCGGGTCGGTCGTTCCGGTCCCCTGGAGGGCACGGTCGCCGTCGCCGGGGCCAAGAACTCGGCCCTCAAGCTCATGGCCGCCACCGTGCTGGCCCCGGGACGCCATGTGCTGCGCAACGTGCCCCGCATCGCCGACGTGGACACCATGGCCGAGCTCCTGGGGCGCATGGGTGCCACCGCCGGGTGGGAGGACGAGGCGGCCGGGGTGCTCACGGTCGACGTCCCCGAGGCCATGGACCCCGAGGCGCCCTACGAGCTGGTCGAACGGATGCGGGCCTCGATCGTGGTCCTCGGCCCGCTGCTGGCCCGCTTCGGCGAGGCACGCGTGTCGGTCCCCGGCGGGGACGACTTCGGCCACCGGCCCATCGACATGCACCTGCGGGCGCTGGAGGAACTGGGCGCCACCTTCACCACCAGCCACGGGGTGATCGAGGGACGGGCCGAGCGCCTCCTGGGCACCCGGGTGCTGCTCGAGTACCCGAGCGTCGGGGCCACCGAGAACCTGCTCATGGCGGCCGTCCTGGCCAAGGGGACCACCGTCATCGACAACGCGGCCCGGGAGCCGGAGATCGCCGATCTGGCCGCCTTCCTGGCCGGCATGGGCGCCGAGGTGTCCGGCGCCGGGAGCGCCACGATCACCGTCGAGGGCGTGGAACGGCTCCGGCCGGTGGACCACGCGGTGGTGCCCGACCGGATCGAGGCGGCCACCTACCTGGCAGCGGTGGGCATGGCCGGAGGCGCCATCCGGGTCGACGGTGCGCGGGCCGATCACATGGAGATGCTGATCGAGAAGCTGGGCGACATGGGCCTGCGGGTCGACGACGGTGGCGACGGCCTGTGGGCCACCGCCCCCGGACGGCTCACCGCGGTCGACGTGTCGACCCTGCCGTATCCCGGGGTGGCCACGGACTACAAGCCGCTACTGGTCGCCCTGCTCTCGGTGGCCGACGGGGTGGGGATCCTCACCGAGAACGTGTTCGCCGGCCGGTTCCGCTACATCCCGGAACTGGTGCGGATGGGCGCCGACATCCGCGTCGAGGGCCACCACGCCGTGGTCCGTGGCGTCGAGGCGCTGTCGGGGGCGCCGGTGCGGGCCCCGGACATCCGGGCCGGCGCCGCGCTGGTGGTGGCCGGCCTGGCCGCCGACGGGGAGACGCTGGTGTCCGACGCCCACCACGTGGCCCGCGGCTACCAGGACCTGGTGGGGAACCTGGCCGCCCTCGGCGCGGACGTGGCCTACTCGTCGTCCGACGAGGCCTGAACCGGGTCCGTCCCGCTGTCCGTGCCGTCGAGGCGTCGGGCCCGCCGGTCGGCCACCCACAGCAACCAGGCGACGACGCCCAGCGGCCCGGCCACCATCAGGATCTCGTCCCACCCGCCCTGGTGGGCGAGCACGATCGCCGGGATCGGTGCGGGGGCCACCCGGCAAGCCTAGGAGGGGGCGACGGGCGGGGATCCGACGCCGTCCCGGGCGGATTCCTGCTGTACTGCGAGTGGGTCGCGCACCGGAGCGGGGAGGAGTCCCGCCGACCGGACCGGTGGTCGACCGGGAACGCGGCTGCGCCGGACGGGAGTCGAGCGATGCACACCTACAACACCGAGACCGACGGCCTGGCCCGCTCGGTGATCGACTACGCCCTGGCCAGGATCCGCATGGATCCGCCGCCGCTGGATCGTTCCCGCCCGTCCGACGAGTTGGCCCGGACCGCGGGTCGGACCATCACCGAGGAGGGGCTCGGCGGTCAGGAGGCCCTCCGGATCTTCGGCGACGTCCTCGCTCCGGCCACCATCTCGGTCGACCATCCGCGCTTCCTGGCCTTCGTCCCGGCGGCTCCCACCGAGGCGGCGGTCCTGGCCGACCTCGTGGTCGGCGCCAGCTCCATCTACGGCGGGAGCTGGTTGGAGGGCGCGGGCGCGGTGCACGCCGAGAACGAGGCGCTGCGGGTCCTGGCCGACGAGATCGACATGCCGGCGACGGCCGGCGGGGTGTTCGTGAGCGGCGGGACCGCCGGGAACCTCTCGGCCCTCGTGGCGGCCCGCGACGTGGCCCTCCGCGACCGGGGCCGTCCGTCCGGCCGTTGGATGGTGGCCGCCTCGGTCGAGGCGCACTCGTCGGTGCGGTCGGCCGCCGACGTGATGGACGTCGACGTCCTCCCCGTGGCCACCGGACCCGACCGCCGGCTGACCGCCGACGCGCTGCGGGCCGCGCTGGCGCCCCTGTCCGACGTCGACCGTGCCGCGGTCTTCGCCGTGGTGGCCACCGCGGGGACGACCAACCTCGGCATCGTCGACGACGTCGACGGGGTGGCCGACGTGTGCGCCGAGGCCGGCCTGTGGCTGCACGTGGACGGGGCCTATGGCGGCGCCGCGGCGCTGGTCCCCGAGCAGCGACACCTGTTCGCCGGCTGCGGGCGGGCCGACAGCTTCATCGTGGACCCCCACAAGTGGCTGTTCGCCCCCTTCGACAGCTGCGCCCTGCTGTACCGGGACCCCGACGTCGCGGTGGCCGCCCACGCCCAGAAGGCCGGCTACCTGGACGTCCTCGCCGGCGAGCGGAACCCCAGCGACCTGGCCCACCACCTGACCCGACGGTCCCGGGGCATCCCCCTGTGGTTCTCCCTGGCCACCCACGGGCTCGGCGCCTACCGGGAGGCGGTCCGGGCCGGCCTCGAGTTGGCGGCGACCACCCGCGACATGGTCGCCGGACACCCCTCGCTCGAGCTGATCGAGCCCACCGGGCTGTCGGTGGTGGCCTTCCGACGTCGGGGCTGGGACGCCGCGGCCCACGACGAGTGGTCGGATCGCCTCCTGCGTCGGGGCCTGGCCTTCGTCACCCCCACCAAGGTCGACGACGAGCCCGCGCTGCGGTTCTGCTTCGTCAACCCCCGGACGACCCGTGACGACGTGGAGCTGATCCTCTCCACCCTGGACTGACCGGTCCACCCCGGGCTGACCGGTCCACCCCGGACTGGCCGGCCGGCGTCGGGACGGATCCGACGGTGGCAGGCGGTCCGGCTGCTGCGAGACTGGCGGCATGTCCCTCGACGTCTCCGCCGACGCCCCGACCGACGGCCTGCGGGCCCGCGTCGAGAAGGTGGTCGAGGTCATCCGCCCGGCCATCCAGGCCGACGAGGGCGACATCGTCCTCCATGACGTCGACGAGGCCACCGGCGAGGTCACCGTCGAGCTGGTCGGCGCCTGCGTCACCTGCCCGGCATCCGACCAGACGCTGAAGGCGGGCATCGAACGGATCCTCCGGGACCGCGTCGAGGGCGTGACCTCGGTGCGCAACGTCGGCGAGACGGACGCCCCGGACGGGCCGATCGGCGCCCCGCCGCCCGACGGCTCGCCGCTGGTCGGCTCCGACGGGGACGCGACCGGGGAGACCGCGGTCAGCCTCTGACCGTCGGGAACAGGCGCCGCTTCCGACGGGAGGCGGGCCGGTGGGTACCCTCCTGCGGTGACCGACGCCGCTGATCCCCCGTCCACCCTCCGAGTGGAGCATCGCGACGACGGCGTCGTGGTGGCCACCCTCGACCGTCCCAAGGTCAACGCCCTGGACACCGGCCTGCTGCGCGAGCTGGAGGCCTTCGCCCGCACCTGCGACGACGACCCGCCCGGTGCCGTGGTGCTGACCGGGGCGGGTCGCATGTTCGCCGCAGGCGCCGAGCTGGCCGTCTTCGCCGACCCGGAGCTCCGACCCGGGCAGGCCGACGCCTTCCGGGACGCCTTCGGCGCCCTGGAGAGGATCCCCTGTCCGACCATCGCCGCGGTCAACGGCCTGGCACTCGGCGGCGGCGCCGAGCTGGCCTGGTGCTGCGACCTGCGGATCCTCGGCGAGGGCTCGGCGTACGGCCAGCCCGAGGTGCTCCTCGGCATCATCCCCGGTGGCGGCGCCACCCAGCGCCTGACCCGCCTGGTGGGTCGTCCGACCGCCAAGCGCCTCATCTGGGAGGGTCGTCAGGTCGCGGCCGCCGAGGCCCTCGAACTCGGCCTGGCCGACGAGGTGGTCCCCGACGACCAGTTGCTGGACCGGGCCTGCGAGCTGGCCGCCGGCTACGCCGCCGGACCGCGGGTGGCCATCCGGGCCGCCAAGCGGGCCATCGACGAGGGCGTCGACCTGGCACTGTCCGACGGCATCGACCTGGAGCTGGACCTCTTCCTCGAGGTGTTCGAGACCGACGACGCCCGCCACGGCGTGGCCTCGTTCTTCGAGCACGGACCGGGGAAGGCCACCTTCACCGGGACATGACCGCTCCGACCACCCGGTTCCTCGACGACCTGCGGGCCTTCGCCGATGCCGAGGGCGTCCGCGACGCGAAGCTGGCCCGTCCCATGGGCCTGCTGTCCGACGCCCTGGGACGCGTCGTGCCCGTCGCCGACCACCCCGACCAGCCCAGCCAGCCGGTGGTCGACACCAACCTCGCCGCCGCCCTGGACGCCGCCGTCGGGACGCCCGGCGACCTGATCCGCGCCGTCGTCGACCTGGTCGGCTGGGCCATCCCGTACCCCGAGTACGCCGGCGAGCCCGACATGGACGCCATGCGCGCCAACTACGCCTACGCCCCGATCATCGGCGCCGCCGAGGACGCCATCTCGGCCGGTGCCGTCTCCGCGCCGTACCTGAGCGACGAGGTGTTCGTGGGCCTCGTGCTCCAGGGGCCGGGCTGCGACTACCCGTCGCACGTCCACAAGTCGGAGGAGGTGTTCTGGGTGACCGCCGGGACCGCCGACTGGCAGAAGGGCGACGAGTGGCGGGTCGACGAGCCGGGCGCGGTCATCCACCACCCGTCGGGGACCCGGCACGCCACCGTCACCCGCGACGAACCCCTGCTCATGCTCTTCGCCTGGGTGTCGGACGCCGACAGCATCCCGGTCATCGTCCGGCACTGAGGTCGTGACGGAACGTTCCGCCGGGGACCTCCCCGGGTCCGAGGCCTGCCACCGGCACCCGGAGAACCGGGCCGGCGTCCGCTGCCAGCGCTGCGACCGCCGGATCTGCGCCCTGTGCATGCACACCGCCTCGGTCGGCTTCCACTGCCCGGACTGCGTGTCCGGTGCGTCCCGGAGCCGGGCCCCGGGCGTCCGGTACGGCGGGCCGCGCCCCCGGCCCGTCCGGACGGTCGGCGTCGTCGGGGGCCTCCAGGGGCCGCCGGCCACCGTGCTGCTGGCCGTGCTCAACGTGGCCGCCTTCGTGGTCGGCGTGGCCGCCGGCGGGGGTGGCCGCCTGTACGACCGGTTCGCCTCGGGTGGCGGCCGGGTCCTGGTCGACCACGGCCTGCTGGGCATCGGGAGGTCGGGGCGCGAGTTCATCGGGGTGGCCGAGGGCGAGTGGAGCCGCCTGCTGACCGGCGGCTTCCTGCACCTGGGGCTGCTCCACCTGCTGGTCAACGTGGTCCTGCTGTGGATGCTGGGACGACAGCTGGAGCCGCTGCACGGCACGGCCCGCTTCACCGGCCTCTACCTGGCCTCGCTGCTGGCCGGCTCGCTCGGCGTGATGCTCCGCGACCCCCAGGCGCTGACGGTGGGTGCCTCGGGCGCCGTCTACGGCCTGATGGGCGCGGCGGCCATCCACCAGCTCCGCCACCGCGGCGGGGCCGGACTGTGGGGGAGCGGGCTGGGCGGCCTGATCCTGGTCAACGTGGTGTTCACCTTCGGACGTCCCGGCATCAGCATCGGCGGGCACCTGGGCGGCCTGGCCGGTGGGGCGTTGATGGCCTGGCTGGTCGACGTGGCCGAGGCCCGCCGGGCACCGAGGGCCGTGGGCACCGCGGTTCCCTACGTCCTCGGACTGGCCTTCGCCGTGGGGGCGGTGTGGGCGGCGGGTCGCTGGTGGGACCCGGTGCTGGGCTGACCGGTCCGCTGGGCCACCATCCGGGCATGACCCCGGACGCCACCCCGCCATCCACCGACGCCCCGGCCGACCTGGAGTTCTTCTGGGACCCGATCTGCCCGTTCGCCTGGCAGACGTCGCGGTGGCTCCGCCGGGTGGCCGAGCTGCGGGGCCTGACCGTCGACTGGCGGTTCATCAACCTGTCGATCCTCAACGAGGAGCGCGACTACGACGCCGAGTTCCCCGAGGGCTACCGGGAGTCGCACGACCGGGGCCGTCGCATGCTGCGGGTGGCCGTGGCGGTCCGGGCCGCCGAGGGACGGGCCGCCATGGACGGGCTGTACCGGGCGTTCGGGGCCACCATCTGGCACCGGGTCGTCGAGAAGGGGACCGACCCCCGGGCCTCGGTGGCCACGGCCGACCACCTCGCCGAGGTGCTGGTCCTCGCCGGCCTCGACCCGGCGTACGCGGCGGCCGCCGACGACCCGTCGCACGACGCCGTGCTGCGGGCCGAGACGGAGGCCGCGGTGGCCCGGACGGGACGCGACGTCGGCACGCCGATCCTCACCTTCGGGCCTCCCGACGGCCCGTCGATCTTCGGACCGGTCATCTCGGCCGTGCCCGAGACCGACGAGGAGTGCCTGGAGCTGTTCGACGCCGCGCTCACCCTGTGCCGATACGGCACGTTCTCGGAGCTCAAGCGCAGCGACCGGCCGGGGCTGGACCTGCCGGTCCTGACGGGCCTGGCTGACGACCTGACGCCGACGACCTGACACCCGCCACGGAGTAGTGCCCCCACCGCGGGTCGCCCGGCGCCCGGCGTGGATCAGGAGGTGGGTCGCCACGTCGACACGTGGCTGGTCGACGCCTCGGTGAACGGGGTGCCGGCCCAGTCCTGACGGCGGTCGACGAGGACCAGCCCGGCCTCGGCGGCCATGGCGTCCAACTGCCCGGGCGTGGCGTAGCGCAGCACGTAGGGGAGCAGCCGGTTCCCGTCGGCGGTCATCTCGATCCGCTGGCCGGTGATGGCCTGGGCGTCGGGGTCGATGGCCACCACGTCGAGGACGACCCGGTCCAGCTCGATGCTGCGGACGGTGACCGTCCCCGCTCCCGACGGGTCGTGTGCGCCGGGGTCCGGCACGAACGCCTCGAGGACGAGGTGGCCGCGGTCGCCGAGGAGGTGGGCGACGCCGCGCAGGCACGACGCCTGGGCGTCGGCGGTGGTCAGGTTGAAGAACGTGTTGAAGCCGACCAGGACCGCGTCGAAGCCCCCGTCGGGCCGCGTCACGACGGCGGCCGGATCGGCCATGTCGCCTTCGACGAGGGTGAGCCGCTCGGCACCCGCCTTGGCCCGGAGCCGCTCCAGCATCGACGGCGAGGCGTCCAGCCCGGTGACCTCCAGGCCCCGGTCGACCAGGGGCAGGGCCAGGCGCCCGGTGCCCACCCCCAACTCCAGGACGGTGCCGCCCGGGCCGACGAGGCCGGCCAGGTGGTCGGCCACCTCGTCGGCCGAACCGGTCGGGGTCACCGCCGACGTGGCGTCGTCGCCGTACCAGTCGTCGTACACCGGGGCGTACCGCTCCCCGTAGGTGGCGCTGTCGTAGCCCTTCACGGGGTTTCCTCCACGGGGCGAGTCTGGTCGCCGCGGCCGGGGACGCCCAACCGGTTCGCTCCTAGCCTCTAGACATGGAGCCTCTGGGCATGGACCCGTCCCCGGATGCCGGCGCCGCGCTCCGGGCCTACCTGGACCACGCGGCCAGCACGCCGGTTCGACCCGAGGTGGTCGAGGCGATGCTGCCGTGGCTGGCCGAGCACCCGGCCAACCCATCGGGGTCGCACGCCGCGGCACGGGCGGCCCGCCGGGCCGTCGACGACGCCCGGGACCACGTGGCCGCCCTGGTGGGCTGCGAGCCGGGCGAGGTGGTGTTCACCTCCGGCGGGACCGAGGCCGACAACCTGGCCGTGGACGGCGTGGTGCGGGCCACCGGCGGCCTCCCGGCCTGCAGCGCGGCGGAGCACCCGGCGGTGCTGGAGCCGGTCCGGCAGTCGGGCGGGCCGGTCGTGGGTTGCGACGAGGGCGGCCGCATCGACCTCGACGCGCTGGCCGAGACGCTGGCCGCGGTCGACGGGATCCGGCTCGTGTCGACCATGGCGGCCAACAACGAGACGGGAGCGGTCACCGACGTGGCGGCGGTGGCCGAGGTCGTGGCCGCGTCTCCGGTCGGCGACCGGGCCGTGGTGCACACCGACGCCGTCCAGGCCGCCGCCTGGGTGGACCTCCCGACGGTGGCGGCCGGAGCGGGGATGGTCAGCCTGACCGGCCACAAGTTCGGTGGCCCGAAGGGTGCCGGGGCGCTGGTGGTCCGTGCCGGCGTCCCCCTGTCGCCGGTGCTGCGGGGCGGCGGTCAGGAGCGCGAGCGGCGCAGCGGCACCCAGAACGTGCCCGCCATCGTCGGGCTGGGCGAGGCCGCCCGCCTGGTGGTCGCCGAACGCCGGGCCGCATCGGCCCGGGTGGGCGGCCTGCGCGACCGCCTCGAGGAGGGCCTGCTGGCCGCCGTCGAGGGTGTCCGCCGGACGGTGCCCGCCGGGATCGCCCGCACCCCGGCCATCGCCCACCTGTGCGTCTCCGGCATCCAGAGCGAGGAGCTGCTGTTCCTGCTGGAACGCGACGGCGTGGCGGCCAGCGCGGCGTCGTCGTGCGCGAGCGGCGCCCAGGAGCCGTCGCACGTCCTGGCCGCCATGGGCGTGGACCGGGTCACCGCAGGGGGTTCGCTGCGCCTGTCGTTGGGCCACGCCAGCACCGACGCCGACGTGGACCACGTCCTGGCCGTCCTGCCGCCGGCCGTGGAGCGCCTCCGGGAGTTCTCCCGGGCGCTGCAGTCGGGATGACGAGCGTGGCCCCCGTGATGGTCGCCATGTCGGGGGGAGTGGACTCGTCGGTGGCCGCGGCGATGCTGCGCGACGCCGGCCACGAGGTGGTCGGGGTGACCCTTCGGCTGTGGGGCGGCGAGTCCGACTCCGGCTGCTGTGCGGTGTCCGACGTGGACGACGCCCGACGGGTGGCCGACGCCCTGGGCATCGAGCACCACGTCTTCAACCTCGGCGACGACTTCGACCGCGACGTCGTGGCCCCCTACGTGGCCGACCACGCGGCGGGGCGGACGCCGAACCCGTGCGTCGAGTGCAACCGGCACGTCAAGTTCAGCCGGCTGCGGCACCGGGCGGCCGCCCTCGGGTTCGCCACCATCGCCACCGGCCACCACGCCCGGATCGTCCGGCGGCCCGACGGCACCCGACGGATCGCCCGGGCGGTGGACGCCGCCAAGGACCAGTCCTACGTCCTGCACATGCTCGACCAGGAGCAGCTGGCCGGCCTGCTGCTGCCCATCGGCGACCTGTCCAAGGACGAGGTGCGTCGACGCGCCGCCGAACTGGGGCTCCGGACAGCGGACAAGCCCGACAGCCAGGACGTGTGCTTCATCACCCGGGAACGGGGGCGCGACGACTTCCTCCGCAGCCGCATCCCCCTGACCCCGGGACGGGTGGTGGACGGCACCGGGGCCGAGGTGGGTTCGGTGGCGGCCGTCGAGCTGGTCACCGTCGGCCAGCGCAAGGGGATGGCCCTGGCCGGTGGGGGCGCGCCCCGCTACGCGCTGGACGTCGACGTCGAGTCGGCGACCGTGACCGTGGGTTCGGCCGACGACCTGCTGGTCGAGGCCACGCCGGTGTCGTCCGTGGCGTGGACGGCCGGACCGGTGCCGGCCAGGACCCCGTTGGCCGTCCAGACCAGCGCCCACGGTTCGGCCGACCCGGCGACGGTCGACCCGGGTGACGGTGGTGTTGGCGTCGCCGACGACGGGGGACGGACCGTGGTCCGCTGGGACCGACCACGCCGTCGGGTGGCTCCGGGCCAGGCCGTGGTGTTCTACGAGGGCGACGAGGTGGTCGGCGGGGCGACGGCCACCTGACCGGGAGCCGCTGGTCTCAGTCGCTGGTCTCAGTCGCTGGCTTCAGCCCGTCGGGAGGCGACGCCGGGTGGCCTCGGCCAGCACCACGTCGGGTCGGGCCGGCGAGCACAGGAACGCCTCGACGGCGGTGACCTCGGTGGTACCGCGGGTCCCGGCGGGCAGCACGTCGTGGGGCGTGCGGCACCGCACCGCCAGCGCCAGGCCGCGGGCTCCCTGGGTGAGGTCGAGGGCGTCGCTGTCGGCCGGTGCGGCGCTGATCCGCGCCAGGCCGGCCCGTTGCAGCAGCGTCGGCTCGGCCAGGGCCAGGTGGTCGTGGAGGACGAAGCCGGCCGGGACGAGCACGATCCACCGGCGGGCCAGGCGGTGGAGGGACCGGACGGCCACCGCCGCGGCGGCCAGCCCCACCACGGTGGCCACGACCCCGGCCACCCATCGGGTGTCGAGGAGCAGGACCGGGCCGATGGCCGCGCCGGCCAGGGCGGCCACGGTGGCCAGCGGACCCAGGACCAGGGCGACGGGGCCGGGGGCCCGCAGCAGGAATCGGCGCTCGTCGCCGTAGGAGGCGCCGTCCACGAAGCGGTCGGCCACCGGGGCGGCGAAGGCGGCCAGCACCACGAGGACGCCGGCCGCCAGCCCGAAGACGGCATGGACGGCGTCGTCGGTGGTCGCCGCGGCCCACGCCGCGAGCACGGCGACGGCCGGACCGCCGAGGCGCAGGGCGGTCAGCGTCACCGGGAGGGGGACCATCGTGGCGGTCAGGCCGACCGCCCACAGGACCCACAGCGCGGCCGATGCGGTCGTCCGCGGGGTGGCGTCCAGGTCGTGGAGGGCGTCGGCGAGGACCGGTCCGGCCAGGAGGGGGAGCAGCACCCAGACGGCCCGCAGGCCGGCGACGTCGCGCCGCTCGGCGCCCCGCCCGGGGTCGCCGTCCCGGGCACCGAGGATCGACGGCAGGGGGACGCGCGGCACCGTCACACGCTAGAGGCCGCTCGGGAGGCCGTCACCGGCCCTCGGTAGGATCGGTCCGTGGATGGAGCTGCCGCCCGGATCGACGAACTCCGGGTGCTGATCGACCACCACGACCAGCGGTACCACGTCGACGACGCACCGGAGATCCCCGACGCCGACTACGACGCCCTGCTGGCCGAGCTCCGGGCCCTGGAGGCCGAGCATCCCGACCTGGTCACGCCCGGGTCGCCGACCCAGCGGGCCGGGGCCCCGGCTCGCAGCACCTTCGCCGAGGTGGCGCACCGGGTGCCCATGCGGTCGCTGGACAACGCCTTCGACGTGGACGAACTCCGGGCCTGGACCGAGCGGGTCCTCCGACGCCTGGGCGACGACGCCCCGCCGGTGGCCTGGGCCTGCGAGCTGAAGTTCGACGGCCTGGCCGTGTCGCTCCGCTACGAGGACGGGGTCCTCGTCCAGGCGGCCACCCGGGGCGACGGGCGGGTCGGCGAGGACGTCACGGCCAACGTCCGCACCATCGACGACGTGCCGGACCGGCTGGCCGACGGGGCGCCCCCCGTCGTCGAGGTCCGGGGCGAGGTGTACATGGGCCTGACCGCCTTCGCCGAGCTCAACGCCGCCCAGGAGCAGGCGGGCGAGAAGACCTACGTGAACCCCCGGAACACCGCGGCGGGTTCGCTCCGCCAGAAGGACGCCGCGGTGACGGCCACCCGCGACCTCTCGTTCTGGGCCTACCAGCTCGGCGAGGTGGTGGACGGGCCCGAGCAGGACTCGCACCTCGGGACGCTGGCGTGGCTGGACGCCCTCGGCCTGCCGGTCGACGCCCACCGGGCCCGCTTCGACGACGTCGACGACGTGGTGGCCCACGTGGCCACCGTGGAGGCCGCCCGCCACGACCTCGACTACGAGATCGACGGCGTGGTGGTCAAGGTCGACGACCTGGCCCTCCAGGACGAGCTGGGCTTCACGGCCCGGGCACCCCGCTGGGCCATCGCCTACAAGCTGCCCCCCGAGGAGCGCACCACCCGCCTGTTGGACATCGAGGTGTCCATCGGCCCCGGCGGCCAGGCCACCCCGTTCGCCCGCCTCGAGCCGGTGTTCGTGGGCGGGTCGACGGTGGCGGCGGCCACCCTGCACAACGCCGACCAGGTGGCGGCCAAGGACGTCCGGCCCGGGGACGTGGTGGTGGTCCGCAAGGCCGGCGACGTCATCCCCGAGGTGCTCCGTCCCGTCCTCGCCGAGCGGTCGGCCGATTCGGTGCCGTGGACGTTCCCCACCGACTGTCCGGCCTGTGGCGGCCCGCTGGTCCGGCCGGAGGGCGAGGCGGCCACCTTCTGCGCCAACCACGCCTGTCCCCGCCAGGTCCGGGGCCGCATCGAGCACTTCGCCTCGCGGGGGGCCATGGACCTCGAGGGCTTCGGCGAGCAGCGGGTCGACCTGTTCGTGTCCGAGGGCCTGCTGGTCGACGTGGCCGGCGTGTTCGCCCTCGACTACGACCGGATCGCCGCCTGGGACGGCTTCGGCGAGACCTCGGTCGAGAACCTGCGACGGGCCGTCGACGCGGCCCGGGACCGGCCGCTGGGCAGGCTCCTGTTCGGGCTCCGCATCCCCCACGTGGGGACCACGGTGGCCGACGTGCTGGCCTCGGCGTTCGGCCACCTCGACGCGCTGGTGGTCGCCGACGTCGAGGCCATCGAGGCCGTCGAGGGCCTCGGGCCGATCATCGCCACCAGCGTCCACGGGTGGTTGCGCGAGGAGCGCAACGCGGACCTGCTGGACCGGCTCCGGACGGCCGGCGTGTGCCTCGAGGCGGCTGAGGCGGCCGGTGGCGACGAGGTCGAGCCGGTGCTGGCCGGGATGTCCGTCGTGGTCACCGGCACGTTGTCGTCGAGGAGCCGGGACGAGGCCAAGGCGGCCATCGTGGCCCGGGGCGGGAAGTCCCCGGGCAGCGTGTCGGCGAAGACCACCGCCCTGGTGGCCGGCGAGGGTGGTGGTTCGAAGCTGGCGAAGGCCGAGGACCTCGGCGTGCCCGTCCTCGACGAGGCCGCCTTCGAGCGCCTGCTGGCCACCGGCGAGCTCCCCGCCTGACGGTCGTCCCGGCCGGCTGGCCGGGTCAGCCGGCCCCGCTCAGCCGTCGACCCGGAAGCACCAGTCGATGGTCGAGGTGCGGTCCGGGTTGCGGACCGACCAGTAGCGCACCGTGGCGCAGACCTCCTGGGAGGGGAGCCGCTCCAGCGCCAGGCCCTCGTCGGGGCGGAAGACCACCGAGTTGAGCGCCGGTTCGACCCGCTGCTGGTCGAGCGGGATGGGCGTCCCCCCGATGTGCAGGATCTCGCCCGCCCAGCCGGCGGCCAGGATGGCCCCCACGTTGGCCTGGGGCAGGGCGGTGTCGCCCCGCGGCGGCAGCAACTCGGAGACCGCCGGGTTGGTGTCCACGGCCACGTCGCCGGCGTCCTCGCTGGGCAGGATGGCTGCCAGGAGCAGGATCCCGACCCCCAGGCCCATGAGCACGCTGATGACGAGGGCACGGCGTCGGGTCACGGGCGCAGGCTATCCACCGGGTCCGCACGGGTAGCCTCGAGGGGTGACCGACGGATTCTCCGACGGGGCCCCCTCCAGCCCTCCTGCCATGCCCGCGCCCGGGCGGATGCTGGGCGGTCGGTACCGCCTCGGCAACGTCATCGGCACCGGCGGTTCGGGCACGGTCTACCTCGCCGACGACCTGTCGTTGGGCCGACAGGTGGCGGTCAAGGTCCTGCACTCCTCGCTGGTCGGCGACGAGGCGTTCGTGGAGCGCTTCCGCACCGAGGCCCGTCTGGTGGCCTCGCTGGCCGACCCCCACGTGGTGGCCATCTACGACTGGGGCGTCGACGGCCAGGCCTACCTGGTCACCGAGTACCTGGGCGGTGGCAGCCTGCGCAGCATCCTCTCGTCGGGCCGGACGCTGAGCCCCTCGCAGATGCTGACCGTGGCGCTCGAGGCCTGCCGGGCGCTCGACCACGCCCACCGTCAGGGGATCGTCCACCGGGACGTCAAGCCGGCCAACCTCCTGTTCGGCCAGGACGCCCGCCTCCGCATCGCCGACTTCGGTCTGGCCGAGGCCCTCACCGGGACCTCCAGCCGGGAGCTGTTCGGTGGTGGCGGGGTCATCGGCACCGCCCGGTACGCCTCGCCGGAGCAGGCCCAGGGGCTGCCGCTGGACGGCCGTTCCGACGTCTACGCGCTGGCCCTCTGCATGGTCGAGGGCGTGACCGGCCACCTCCCCTTCGTGGCCGACACCATCTCGGACACGCTGGCCGCCCGGGTGGGGCGCGACGTCCCCATCCCCGACGCCCTCGGTCCGCTGGTGCCCGTGGTGGCCCATGCGGGCACCGCCGACGTCGGGAACCGGCCCACCGCCCGCGAGCTGGGCCGGATGCTGCTCGACGTCGCCGGGCGCATGGCCCGTCCCGAGCCGCTGCCCCTGGTCGGCCCCGGCGAGGTGGGTGCCGCCCCGATGCCCGGCGAGGCCGAGCACTCCGCCCCGTCGGTCTTCGCCGACGCCGGCCCACCCACGCAGTTCCATTCTCCGATCGCCGCCCACTCGCCGGTCGCGGGCCACTCGCCGATCCGCCCCGGGGAGGCACCGGCCGACCTCCACCTCCCGGTGCGCCGTCGCCGTCGCTGGGTGGGCACGCTGGCCGCCGCCGTGCTGGCCGCCGTCGCCGTGGTGGGCGGCCTGGCCCTGTGGGACGCCAACCGTCCGACCACCCGGGCCGTCCCGTCGCTCGTGAACACCGCCGGCGACAGCGCCCGGTCTCTGCTCGTCGAGCTGGGCTGGACCGTCGAGGAGCGCTACGACCGCCGGGACGACACCGTGGAGGGCCAGGTGCTGTCCATGCAGCCCGTGGCCGGGACCCGCCTGGCGGCCGGCGAACCGGTCGTCCTCGTCGTGTCGCTCGGCCCGGCCCGCCTCCCGGTCCCCGAGGGGCTGGTGGGGGCCAGCGAGCCCGAGGCGGAGCGACACCTGGTCGACGCCGGTCTCGTGCTCGGCACCGTCACCCGGGAGCGCAGCGAGGACGTGGCCTTCGGCCTGGTCATGGAGGTCCTGACCGCCGAGGCCACCGTCCCCCAGGGTTCGGCGGTCGACCTGCTGGTGTCCGACGGCCCGCTGCCCCGCCTGGTGCCCGACGGCCTCGTCGAGATGATGCCGGCCGACGTGGTCGCCGAGTTGATCGCCCTGCGCCTCGCCCCGACGATGGGCGAGGAACACGACGAGTGGGTGGCCGCCGGCCGCGTGTCGAGGATCGATCCCCCGGCCGGGACCCGGATCGAGGTGGGCGACGACGTCCGCGTCGTGGTGTCGCTCGGTGCCGTGGAACGGGCCGTGCCCACCATGGAGGGCCTCAGCCTGGTGGTGGCCGAGAGCCGCCTGGCCGCAGCGGGCTTCCGCGACGTGGTGGTCGAGGGCCTTCCCGCCGACCAGGCCGACCTCGACCGTTCGGCGTGGGTGGTGACCGGCCAGGATCCGGCGGCCGGACGCCGCAGCCTCCCGTCGGCCATCGTCACCCTCGTGGTCGGCACCCCTTGACCGGCGTCGCTGACTGAGCCGTAGCCTGCAACGTCGGTCCGGCGCCCGCCGGACGCCGACGAGGACTCCCCGGGACCCCCCTGATGACCGATCGCATCACCCGAGACGACGTGGCCCACGTGGCCGACCTGGCCCGCCTGACGCTGGCCGACGACGAGCTGGACGCCTTCACCGGGCAGTTGGCCGCCGTGCTGGACCACGCCGCCGACCTCGACGCCCTCGACCTCGACGACGTCCCCCCGACCGCCCACCCGCTGCCGCTCCGCAACGTGCTGCGCCCCGACGTCGTCGGCGAGACCAGCGACCGGGCCGAGGTGCTGGCCGCCGCCCCCTCGGTCGAGGCCGAGCAGTTCCGCGTCCCGCCGGTGCTGGGGGAGGCCCCGTGAGCCCGTCGGCCGTCGAGATCGCGGCGGCGGTCCGTTCCGGGGAGCGCTCGGCCCGCGAGGTCCTCGAGGAGCACCTCGCCGCCGTGGACGCCCGCGAGGACGAGGTCCACGCCTTCAACCTGGTGCTGGCCGACGAGGCCCGGGCCGCCGCCGACGCCGTGGACGCCGCCGTGGCCGCCGGCACCGACCCCGGCCCGCTGGCCGGCGTCCCCGTCGCCCTCAAGGACAATATGTGCACCCGGGGGGTGCCCACCACCTGCTCGTCGCGGATCCTCGACGGCTGGCGGCCCCCCTATGACGCCACCGTGGTCGAGCGCCTGACTGCGGCAGGCGCCGTGGCCGTGGGCAAGACCAACCTGGACGAATTCGCCATGGGCAGCTCGACGGAGAACTCGGCCTTCGGCGTGACCCGCAACCCGCTGGACCCCACGAAGGTGCCCGGCGGTTCGTCGGGCGGTTCGGCCGCCGCGGTGGCCGCCGGCTTCGTCCCCCTGTCGTTGGGCAGCGATACCGGCGGTTCGATCCGCCAGCCGGCCGCCCTGTGCGGCGTGGTCGGCGTCAAGCCCACCTACGGGGCGGTGTCCCGCTACGGCCTGGTGGCCTTCGCCTCCAGCCTCGACCAGATCGGCCCGTTCTCCCGCACCGTGGCCGACTCGGCGCTTCTGCTGGAGGCCATCGGCGGCCACGACCCCCGTGACTCCACCTCCATCCCCGATCCGGCCCCCGATCTCACCTCGGTGCTCGACCGGGGCGTCGAGGGCATGCGCATCGGGATCATCGAGGAGCTCTCCGGCGACGGCCTCGAGGGCATCGCCGGCGACGTCCGGGTCCGCCTCGGCGAGGCCGCGGCGGCGCTGGAGGCCGCCGGCGCCACCGTCGAGACCACCTCGGTCCCGTCGACGGTGTACGGCCTGTCGGCCTACTACGTGATCGCCCCGGCCGAGGCGTCGTCCAACCTGGCCCGGTACGACGGCGTCCGCTTCGGGCTGCGGGTCGACGCCCCCAACGCCGGCGACATGAACACGGCGACGCGCACCGCGGGCTTCGGCGACGAGGTGAAGCGCCGGATCATGCTCGGCACCTACGCCCTGTCGGCCGGCTACTACGACGCCTACTACGGCAAGTCGCAGAAGGTCCGCACGCTCATCGTCCGCGACTTCGCCCGGGCCTACGAGGACTTCGACCTCCTGCTCAGCCCGACGGCGCCGACCACGGCGTTCCCCATCGGGGCCAAGACGGCCGACCCGATGACCATGTACCTCAACGACGTGTGCACCATCCCGTCCAACCTGGCCGGGCATCCCGCCATGTCGGTGCCCTTCGGCCTCGGTGACGACGGCATGCCGGTCGGCGTGCAGGTCCTGGCCCCGGCCACCGGCGAGGCCACCATGTTCCGGGCCGCCGCGGTCCTCGAGGCTGCCGCTCCCGCCGGGCATCCACTCGTGGGTGGGGCACTCGTGGGTGGGGCCCCGACGGGAGGTGCCTCGTGAGCGAGCAGGCACCCGAGATCGTCCCCGGCTGGGAGACCGTCATCGGCCTCGAGGTCCACGCCGAGCTGGCCACGGCCACCAAGCTGTTCAGCGGCGCCCCCAACCGCTTCGGCGGCGAGCCCAACACCAACGTCGACCCGGTGTCGCTCGGCCTCCCCGGCTCGCTGCCGGTGCTCAACGAGCAGGCCGTGGAGCTGGCCATCCGGGTCGGCCTGGCCCTGCACTGCCGGGTCCAGCCGTCGGTGTTCGCCCGGAAGAACTACTTCTACCCGGACATGCCGAAGGACTTCCAGATCTCCCAGTACGACCTGCCCATCAACGAGGAGGGCTGGCTGGAGCTGCCCGACGGACGCCGCGTCGGCATCGAGCGGGCGCACCTCGAGGAGGACACCGGCAAGAGCACGCACGTGGGCGGCGGCGGGCGCATCCACGAGGCCGGCCACTCGCTGGTCGACTACAACCGGGCCGGCGTGCCGCTCATCGAGATCGTCGGCGCCCCCGATCTGCGGTCGGCCGAGGACGCACGGGCCTACGTCAGCGAGCTCCGGTCGATCCTGGTGTCCATCGGCGCCTCGGACGGGAAGATGGAGGAGGGCTCGATGCGGGTGGACTGCAACGTGTCGGTCCGCCCCGTCGGCCAGGCCGAGTTCGGCACCCGCTGCGAGATCAAGAACATCAACTCGCTGCGATCGCTCGGTCGGGCCATCGCGTACGAGGCCCGCCGCCAGGTCGACCTGGTCACCTCGGGCGAGCGGGTCGAGCAGCAGACCCGCCACTGGAACGAGGACGAGGGCCGGACCCACAAGCTCCGGTCCAAGGAAGAGGCCTACGACTACCGGTACTTCCCCGAGCCGGACCTGGTGCCCGTCGAACCGTCCGACGAGTGGATCGGCGCCGTCCGCGACGCCCTGCCGATGCTGCCCCGCGAACGTCGCCACCGGCTGGCCGAGGTCGCCGGCGTGGACACGTCGGCCGCCGCGCTGACCGTCGAACGGGGCATGGACGACCTGGCCGTGGACGCCATCGCGGCCGGCGCCGATGCCGCCCGCGTGCTGGTCCACGTGGAGAACAACCTGGCCGACGGCGTCGGCGCGCTCGACGCGGCGGCGTTCGCCGCCCTGATGGCCATGGAGGTCGGCGGGGACCTGACCGCCACCCAGGCCAAGACGGTGCTGGCCGCGCTCGTCGCCGACGGTGGCGACCCGGCGGCGGTGGCTGCCTCGCTGGGCTTCGAGGCCATGGACTCCGGCGAGCTGGAGGCCATCGTGGACGGGATCATCGCCGAGAACCCCGACGACTGGGCGGCGTTCACCTCCGGCGATGAGAAGGAACGCAAGAAGAAGTCGGGCTTCTTCGTCGGGCAGGTCATGAAGGCCACCGGCGGACAAGCCGACGGTCGGGCCGTCAACGAGGTCCTGGCCCGCCGCGCCGCCGGCTGAACCGGCCGCGACCCTCAGCGCTCGGCGCCCACCACCTGCCAGCGGCGACCGGCGAAGCGGACGAGGAAGATCCCGGACCGCAGCACGGTGGCCAGCCAGATGGCGCCCCACAGCCAGCCGATCCCCAGGTCGGCCATGCGCCCGACGACCATGGCGGCGACGGTGACCACCGAGGTCACGGCCATGGCCCGGGCCATGAAGGCCTGGTCGCCGGCGCCGATGAGGATCCCGTCGAGGGCGAAGGCGATGCCGCCGACCGGCGACATCAGGCCGACGTGGAGCATCAGGAAGGCGGCGAGCGCCACCACCGCGGGGTCGTCGGAGAACACCCCGACGATGCCGGTCCGGGCCAGCACCAGGACCGGTGCCAGCACGAGGCCCATGGCGACCGACCAGGCGATGACCCGCCGCCCGATGCGCCGTGCCGCCTCGGCGTCGCCGGCTCCGAGGCGTTCGCCGACCATGGCCTGGGCGGCGATGGCCACGGCGTCCATGGCCAGCGCCGCGGCCACCCAGACCTGGAAGGCGATCTGGTGGGCGGCCACGTCGACCCGTCCGATGCGGGTGGCCACCGAGGTGCCGACCAGGAACATGCCGGTCAACGACAGATTGCGGACCAGCAGCTGGCCGCTGACGGTCAGCATCCGGCCGATGGCCACCGGACGGGGTCGCAGCGAGGCGTGGCGTCGTCGCACGTCGCCACCCACCCAGGCCAGGTAGAAGGCGGCACCGGTCCACTGGGCGACGACGGTGGCCGCCGCCGAGGCGCCGATGCCCAGGTCCAGGCCGACGATCAGGACCAGCTCGAGCACCAGGTTCAGGACCGCGGTGCCGACGGCCACCTGCAGCGGCCGCACCGTGTCCTTGAGGCCGCGGAGGTAGCCGACCCCGGCCAGCATCAGCAGCATCCCGGGGGCACCGAGCAGGCTGACCTCCAGGTAGGTGGTGGCGTGCTCGGCCACGTCGCCGTCGGCGCCGAGCGAACGGACGATGGAGCCCGACAGCGGGATGCCGACGGCCGCCATGGCGACGCCCAGGGCGAGGGCCAGCCACAGGCCCTGGACGGCCTGGTCGGCGGCCCGCCGGTGCTCGCCGGCCCCGGTCAGGCGGGCCACCGAGGCCGTCGTCCCGTAGGCCAGGAAGATGCACAGCCCGTAGCCGAACAGCAGGGCGGCCGACGCCACGCCGAGGCCGCCGAGGGGGCCGGTGCCGAGGTGGCCGACCACGGCGGTGTCGGCCAGCACGTACAGCGGTTCGGCGATGAGGGCGCCGAGTGCCGGCACGGCCAGGCGCAGGATCTCCCGCCCGTCGTCGGACAGGCGGGGGCGTGGGACCTGCAGGGGCATCGGCCGAGACTATGTCGGGCCTCGGGAGCGATCCGGGTCCGCCCGCGGCGGCTGGTCGTGCCCCGGTTGGCGGGGCGTAGCCTGCGGGCCATGACGGACCTGACCCACGGGGGGATGAAGCCCCGCAGCCACGACGTGACCGAGGGGCCGGCCAAGGCCCCGGCGAGGGCCATGCTCCGGGCCATCGGCATGACCGAGGACGACTTCGGCAAGTCCCAGGTGGGCGTGGCGTCGTCGTGGAACGAGGTCACCCCATGCAACATGCCGCTGGGCGCCCTCGCCAAGCGCTGCAAGGAGGGCGTCGCCGAGGCCGGCGGCTTCCCCATCGAGTTCAACACCATCGCCGTGTCCGACGGCATCTCGATGGGCCACGAGGGCATGCGGGCCAGCCTGGTGAGCCGCGAGATCATCGCCGACTCGGTGGAGGCGGTCATGCACGCCGAGCGCCTCGACGCCTTCGTCAGCTTCGCCGGCTGCGACAAGTCGCTGCCCGGGATGATGATGGCCTCGGCCCGCATCAACCTGCCGTCGGTGTTCGTCTACGGCGGCTCGATCATGCCGGGCCGCCATCCCGACGGTCGGGCCCTGGACGTGGTCAGCGTGTTCGAGGCGGTCGGCGCCCACGCCGTGGGCGGCATCGACGACGACGAGCTCCTGACCATCGAGCGGGAGGCCTGCCCGACCATCGGCAGCTGTGGCGGCATGTTCACCGCCAACACCATGGCGTCGATCGGCGAGGCCATCGGCATGTCGCTGCCCGGCTCGGCGTCGGCGGCGGCCATCGACAACCGGCGGGCCGACGTGGCCTACGCCAGCGGCGTGGCCGTCATGAACCTGCTGCGCGAGGGCATCCGGCCACGCCACATCATGACCAAGGGGGCCTTCGAGAACGCCATCGCCGCGGTCATGGCCCTCGGCGGCTCCACCAACGCCGTGCTCCACCTGCTGGCCATGGCCTTCGAGGCCGAGGTCGACCTGGAGCTGGAGGACTTCAACCGGGTGGCGGCCAAGGTGCCGCACCTGGCCGACACCAAGCCCCACGGCCGGTACCACATGGTCGACATCGACCGGATCGGTGGCGTGCCGGTGGTCCTGCAGATGCTGGCCGACGAGGGCCTGCTGCACCTCGACGAGATCACCGTCACCGGACGGACGATGGGCGAGAACCTGGCCCTGCTGGACGTGCCTCCGCCCGACGGCGACGTGGTCCACGCCTTCGACGACCCGATCCACGAGTTGGGCGGCCTGGCCGTGCTGCGCGGTTCGCTGGCCCCCAAGGGGGCGGTGGTGAAGGTGGCCGGCATCGACTTCGACCGCTTCGAGGGTCGGGCACGCGTCTTCGACGGCGAGGACGCGGCCATGGCCGCCGTGCTCGGCGACCGGATCGAGGCCGGCGACGTGGTCGTCATCCGCCACGAGGGCCCCAAGGGTGGTCCCGGGATGCGCGAGATGCTGGCCATCACCGGCGCCATGAAGGGCGCGGGCCGGGGCGGCGACGCCGCGCTGGTCACCGACGGCCGATTCTCCGGCGGGACCCACGGCTTCTGCATCGGCCACGTGGCCCCCGAGGCCGTCGACGGTGGACCCATCGGGCTGGTCGAGGAGGGCGACCGGATCGCCATCGACGTGGTCGGCCACACCATCGACCTGCTGGTCGACGAGGCCACGCTGGCCGAGCGTCGGGCCAACCTGAAGCCGTTCGAGCCCCGCTACACCTCCGGCTTCCTGGCCAAGTACGCCGCCCTGGCCCAGGGAGCCGAGAAGGGCGCCGTCACCCAGGCCTGATCTCCCTGCCGGCCACCGGGCCACTCGATCTCTGCTCTCGCTCATCTGCCCGAGGTTCCTTCTCGGGTGTCAAATGGAGGAAGTGACTGGTGACTGAGTACTGGCGGATCAGGCTCGGCAGGGAGGGCGCTCATGCGCAGGCCTGTCTGAGCGGCGGTTTCGTGGGCCTCGACTATCGGGTCCACATCGACCTGACCGGTCGGTTCGGCGCGGATTGGCGGCAGTTCAACGCTGGCCATCTGGACCTCTGGTTGGAGAGGAACCCGGGAAAGAGTCGGGTCGCGGCCGGCCTCGCCTGCGGTGCACTCTGGAGCCTCGGGCAGGGGATGGCAGAGGACGACGTCCTCCTCGCCCCTGATGGCAATGGTCGCTTCCACCTCGGCAAGGTGACCGGTGGCTATACCTATGCGGAAGGGGAGGTCCTGCCGCATCGACGGCAGGTCCAGTGGGAGACCGAGTCCTTCGAGAAGGACCACTTCAGCGAGGACCTCTGGCGTTCCCTACGTGGGCCGCAGTCCCTGGTGTCGATCTCGAAGCATGCGGGGGAGATCGCGCCGCTGGCCGGTGGGAGTGGACCTGTGCTCTCGGTGGACGACGACACCGTCGAGGATCCGTCGGCATTCGCGCTCGAAGCCCACCTGGAGGACTTCCTGGTGGCGAACTGGTCGAAGACCGCTCTCGCCAGTGAGTACGACCTCTATGTGGAGGACGGCGAGGTCATCGGTCAACAGTTCCCGACCGACACCGGACCCATGGATCTCCTGGCGGTGAGCAAGGACGGGTCCACGTTGCTCGTGGTCGAGTTGAAGCGCGGTCGCGCGTCGGATGTGGTCGTCGGTCAGATCCAGCGCTACATGGGATTCGTGAAGGCCGAGCTGGCGACCGAGGACCAGCAGGTGCGAGGGGCCATCATTGCCCTCGAGGACTCCAAGCGGCTGCGGCGTGCCCTCGAGGTGGCGCCAGCCATCGACTTCTACCGGTACCGGGTCCACTTCGAACTCGAGAAGGGCGCCGTCACCCAGGCCTGATCTGGGAGCCGGTCAGCCGGTCAGCCGAGCGCCGGCCAGAGGCCGCTGGTCCGGGCCGCCGACAGCGCCGTCCACGAGGCGCCCTCCACGGCGTCGGTCGACGACTGGCGGGCCACCCACCCGGGGACGTCGAGGCGAACCTCGTCGGGGACGCCCAGGCCCAGTCGGGGGGCCACCGCGCACGTCGGGAGGCGGGCCAGGGCGTCGGCCATGGCGGCCTCGTCGGCGTAGAAGGCCGGATCGTGGAGCTGGTGCCACTTGTCGGCGCCCATGACCACGACGTCGTGCCCGTCGGCCAGGTCCGCGACCAGACGGGCGTCGCTGACGGCGACCTCCAGCCACCGGTGGTCGGCGGCGACGGTCCGCAGCACGTCGAGTCGCTCGTCGACGGTGGTCCGTCCCGCGTCCTTGCCGAGCGGTTGGCGTGACACGGTCCACACCACCCGGTCGAGGTCATGGTGGCGCACGGCGGCGAAGGCCATGGCCAGGTGGGCCAGCGTGGGCGGGTCGAACGACCCCGGCTGGACGCCCGACCTCATGCCCCCTCGTCCATGGGCGCATGCTCCCACGGCTGGCCACCGGTCAGGGTGGTGCGGGCGGCAGGTTGCGGTCGGGGGCGGTCGCACGGCAGAATTGCGGGCGATGTACGCCGTTCCCACCTCCGTCGCCTCCGAGGTACTGGTAACGCCGTAGGCACGCGCCCCGCCCGCACCCGGCGGGACCCCACGGTTGCGTGCCCCGACCTCCCGAACCGGGAGGTCGTCGCCTTTTTCACCCCGCTTCCCCGATCCCACCCGACCTCCCCGAGACACGAGCACCAACGAGCCATGGCCACAGAACCAATGGACGGCGGCCGAGCCCTGATCCGCGCCCTCGAGGAGGAGGGCGTGGACGTCATGTTCGGCCTGCCCGGCGGCGCCATCCTCCCCGTCTACGACCCGATCATCGACTCGTCGATCCGCCACATCCTCGTGCGGCACGAGCAGGGCGCCGGCCACATGGCCGAGGGCTACGCCCACGCCACCGGCCGCCCCGGCGTGGCCATGGTGACCAGCGGCCCGGCGGCCACCAACATCGTCACCCCGCTGTGCGACGCCTACCTCGACTCGGTGCCCATGGTGGTCATCACCGGCCAGGTCCCGTACGCGGCCATCGGCACCGACGCCTTCCAGGAGTGCGACACGACGGGGATCACCCAGTCGATCACCAAGCACAACTTCCTCGTCACCGACGCCCAGGACATCCCCCGGACCATCAAGGAGGCGTTCCACATCGCCACCACGGGTCGCCCGGGACCGGTCCTGGTGGACATCCCCAAGGACATCGTCGACCCCACCAACCCGCGCTCGGCGATGACCTGGGAGGACGACGTCGCCATGGACCTGCCGGGCTACCGGCCGCAGGTCGACGTCGACCCGGAGGCCATCCGGGCCGCCGCCAAGCTGGTGCGCGACGCCGAACGCCCCGTGCTCTACGTGGGCGGCGGGATCCTCAAGGCCCGGGCCGCCGAGGCGCTGCGCGAGCTGGCCGAGCTGACCGGCATCGGCGTGGTCACCACGCTGATGGCCCGCGGCGCCTTCCCCGACAGCCACGAGCTGTGCCTCGGCATGCCGGGCATGCACGGCAACTACACGGCCGTCACCGCCATGCAGGAGGCCGACCTGCTGGTCGCCCTCGGCGCCCGCTTCGACGACCGGGTCACCGGGCGGCTCGACGGGTTCGCCCCCGACGCCAGGATCGTCCACGTCGACATCGACCCGGCCGAGCTGGGCAAGGTGCGCCGGCCCGACGTGGCCGTGCAGGGCGACGTGCGCGTGGCCATCGAGGCCCTCGTGGCCGAACTGTCCGACGGGGGCACCGGCGACGTCGACCGTTCGGCCTGGAAGTCGCGGATCAGCGGCTGGCAGGAGCGGTTCCCGCTGGCCTACGAGCCGTGGGTCCCCGGCGACGCCCTCAAGCCGCAGTACGTCATCGAGCAGCTGCGCGACGCCACGCCGGACGACACCATCGTCGCCTCCGGCGTCGGCCAGCACCAGATGTGGGCCAGCCAGTACTGGACGTTCGACCACCCCTACACGTGGATCAACTCCGGTGGCCTCGGCACCATGGGCTTCTCGATCCCGGCCGCCATCGGCGCCAAGGTGGCGCACCCGGACCGGATGGTGTGGGCCGTCGACGGCGACGGCTGCTTCCAGATGACCGCCCAGGAGCTGGTCACCGCCACCGTCGAGGAGATCCCCATCAAGGTGGCGCTGCTCAACAACTCGTACCTGGGCATGGTCCGCCAGTGGCAGGAGATGTTCTACGACGAGCGGTACTCCGAGGTCTTCCTGTCCAAGGAGGTCCCCGACTACAAGATGTGGGCCGAGTCGATGGGGTGCTTCGCCATGCGCGTCGACGACCCCGACGAGGTCGACGACGCCATCGCCCGGGCCAACGAGGTCGACGACCGGCCCGTGGTCATCGACTTCCGGGTCGCCGCCGCCGAGAAGGTGTTCCCGATGGTCCCGTCGGGCAAGACCAACTCCGAGCTGGTCGTGCCCGAGTTCCAGCAGGACCAGCCCCGGTGAACGTCCACGAGCCGGAGTTCCGGTACCACACGCTGGTCGTCACCGTCGAGAACAAGTCCGGCGTGCTGGCCCGCGTCGCCGGCCTGTTCGCCCGCCGGGCGTTCAACATCGAGTCGCTGGCCGTCGCCCCGACCGACGACGAGGAATTCAGCCGCATCACCGTGGTCGTCGACCTGGAGTCGGCGCCGCTGGACCAGGTCGTCAAGCAACTGGACAAGCTGGTCAACGTGGTCGAGATCCGCGAGCTGCACCCCGGCCACTCGGTGGAGCGCGAGCTGATGATCGTGACGGTGATCGCCGAGCCGGACACCCGCGACGAGATCGTCGAGCACCTCGACCGGGCCGGCGGCAAGGTGCTCAGCCTGGGCACCGACCGGATGATGCTGTCCCTCGTCGGCCCCCCGTCGCGGGTCGACGACTTCGAGGACCTGCTGCGCCCCTACGGCATCGTGGAGCTGCAGCGCACCGGACGGGTGGCCCTGGCCAGTCTGGACGACGCCCTCGACTGACCCGCCCGGGACGCGCCCGGCGCACCCGGACCCCGACCACCGAAACCGACCGGCCGACCGGCCACGACCCAGCCAGGAGAGACCGATGGCGAACATCTACTACGAGAAGGACGTCGACCGCAGCGCGATCGCCTCGCGCAAGGTGGCCATCCTGGGCTACGGCTCCCAGGGCCACGCCCACGCGCTGAACCTCAAGGAGTCGGGCGTCGACGTGTGCGTCGGCCTGCGCGACGGCTCGTCGTCGGCGGCCAAGGCCACCGAGGCCGGCCTCGTGGTGCGGTCGCTGTGCGATGCCTCGGCGTGGGCCGACGTCATCATGATCCTGCTGCCCGACACCGACCAGGCGTCGGTGTACGAGGAGCACGTGGCCCCGAACCTCCAGGCCGGCGACGCCCTGGCCTTCGCCCACGGCTTCAACATCCGCTTCGACCTGATCGCCCCGCCGGCCGACGTCGACGTGATCATGATCGCCCCCAAGGGTCCCGGCCACCTGGTGCGCCGCACCTACGCCGAGGGCGGCGGCGTGCCGTGCCTGATCGCCATCGAGCAGGACGCCACCGGCGGCGCCAAGGACCTGGCCCTGGCCTACGCGGACGGCGTGGGCGGTGCCCGGGCCGGCGTGATCGAGACCACCTTCACCGAGGAGTGCGAGACCGACCTGTTCGGCGAGCAGGTGGTGCTGTGCGGCGGCATGACCGAGCTGGTCCGCAGCGGCTTCGACACGCTGGTCGACGCCGGCTACCAGCCGGAGATCGCCTACTTCGAGTGCCTCCACGAGCTGAAGCTGATCGTGGACCTCATGTACGAGCAGGGCATCGGCGGCATGCGCTACTCGGTGTCGGACACCGCCGAGTACGGCGACCTGTCCCGTGGTCCCCGGGTGGTCGACGACCACGTGCGGGCCACCATGAAGCAGATCCTCGCCGAGATCCAGACCGGCAAGTTCGCCGAGGAGTGGGTGGCCGAGGCCCACGGGGGACGGGAGAACTTCCGTCGCCTGGAGGCCGAGGGCCACGAGCACCGCATCGAGAAGGTCGGGACGGAGCTGCGGTCGATGATGCCGTGGATCAGCGCCGGCAAGGTGTCGGTCCAGGAGGCCTCGGGCGGCCAGGGCTGACGGCCCTCAGGGGCGTCCTTCGCCCCGCCCGGTCGACCGCACCAGGCGGTCGACCGCATCACCCAGCAGCGTTCCCGCTTCGGCGAGGTCCAGGACCACGTCGAAGTGGTGCCGTTCGGCGACCTCCAGCGTGGTGACGGCCGTTCCCGCCGCCGCCAGGTGGTCGGCGTAGGCCGCCGACTGGGCCCGGAACTCGTCGGTGTCGTCCGCGGCGTGGACGACGAGCGTCGGGGGGAGGCCACCTCCGTCCGCCTGTGCGGCCTCGGCCAGGAGCGGGCTGTTGCGGCGGGCGGTGGTGACGTCGAGGCCGAGGCGGTCGTCGACCGTGGTGCCGATCAGCGGCTCGAGCTCGTAGATCCCCGAGACGAGGGCCAGCCCGGCGAGGCGCCGCGCCGTCCCGGTGCGGTCGTCGGCGAACCCGAGGGCGGTGCTGGCCGCCAGGTGCGCCCCGGCCGAGTGGCCGGCCAGGACGATCCGATCGGCGTCGAGCCCGAGGTCCGGCGCCCGTTCGACGAGGACGGCCACCGCGCGGCGGCACTCGTCGACGATGTCGTCGAGGTCGGCGTGGGGGGCCAGCGTGTGGTCGACGGCCGCGTAGGCCCAGCCGCGGGCCAGGCAGGCCGTCGCCGGGAACAGGGACTCGGCGGCCGACAGTTCCTGCCAGTAGCCGCCGTGGACGAAGGCCAGCACCGGTGTCGGCCCGTCGGCGTCGCCGGGGTGGACCAGGTGGACGGCGGGCAGGTCGTCGCCATTCAGGTCAGGGCCGGGCCGGAGCACGGTGACGGTGGCGCCATCGGACACGGCCCGTTGGAAGGCCTCGGCGCTGCGGGTCCGGTAGGCCTCCACGAAGGGCCGGTAGTCGCCGTCGGGTAGGCGGGAGCTGGGGGAGTACTGGCGTTCCCGCTCCCCATCGTCCATCGAACGCCACCGCGGTTGCTGCTCCTCGGGCCCCACGCCGATTGACAATACATTCGTCTGAATCTAATGTCGAGCGCATGGCGACGGCCTCCGAACGGTCCGGCTTCCTGGACGGCTACCTCCCGTACCTGCTCCGCCGCGCCGACCAGACCCTGTCGGCGCCCTTCTACGACGTGCTGAACCGCACCGGCGTGGCCCGCTCCGAGTGGCGGGTGATCGCCGTGCTGGCCGAGTCGGGCGAGATGCGGGTGGCCGACCTCGCCGAAGCCGCGCTGAGCCCCCAGCCCACCGTCACCCACGCCCTGCGACGCCTCGAGGACCGTGGCCTCGTCACCCGGACCGTCGGCGCCGACCGCCGCGAGCGTCTGGTCGCGCTCACGTCGGACGGCGCCGCCCTGACGGCCACGCTGGTGTCCGAGGCCACCCGCCTGGAGGCCGAGGCGCTGGCCGGTGCCTTCGCACTCGACGAAGGAGGACTCGACGAGCTGGTCGGGCGACTCCGGGAGCTCACGGACGCGCTGGATGCCCGCCTGGTGGGGGAGCCGGCATGAACGAACGCGTCCCCACCGACTGGGATCCGGACCCGCGGGACCGCCGACCCTTCCGCCTGGACGCCTGGATCGACGCCCACCGCCACGAGCTGGTCCCTCCCGTGGCCAACAAGCAGGTCTTCCGGCAGGCCGACATGATCGTGATGGTGGTGGGCGGCGGGAACCAGCGGAACGACTTCCACGACGACCCTCGGGAGGAGTTCTTCCACCAGATCCGGGGCGACATGGACCTGGTCATCTGGCCCGGGTCGGGCGAGGAGCCGTTCCACATGCCCATCCGGGAGGGCGAGGTCTACCTGCTGCCGGCCGGCGTCCGGCACTCGCCCCAGCGCCCCGACCCGGATTCGGTCGGCCTGGTCGTGGAGTACCAGCGACCCCTCGGCGAGGTCGACGGCTTCGAGTGGGCGTGCTTCGAGTGTGCGCACCTCGTCCATCGGGTGGAGATCCAGGTCCAGGCCATCGACCGCGACCTCCCGCCCCTGTTCGCCGCCTTCGACGCCGACGTCGACGCCCGGACCTGTCCGAACTGCGGGGCCGTGCACCCCGGCACCGGGGCGCGCCTGTGAGCCGGACCGCCGAGGCCGGACCGGCCTCTGCGACGATGACGGCCGCGGAGCTGGACGCGGCCGACCCCCTGGCCGGCTTCCGCGACGAGTTCGAGCTTCCCGAAGGCACCTACCTGGTCGGCAACTCCCTCGGCGCCCTGCCCCGGGCGGCTCGCGCCCACGTCGCCCACGAGATGGACCGGTGGGCCACCCTCGGCGGCGAGGCCCACTTCGACGGACCGCTGGGCTGGAAGGGCTACCACGAGCTGCTGTCCGGCCCCCTGGCCGACCTCGTCGGGGCCCACCCCGACGAGGTGGTGGCCATGAACGCGCTGACCGTCAACCTCCACCTGCTGCTGGTCAGCTTCTACCGGCCCACGCCCCGGCGCCACAAGGTGCTGATCGAGGACCGTGCCTTCCCGTCGGACCACTTCGCCGTCGAGTCCCAGATCCGTCAGCGGGGGTACGACCCGGCCGCCTCGCTGGTCACCGTGGCCCCCCGGGACGGTGAGGAGCTGCTGCGTCGCGAGGACGTGCTGGCCGCCATCGCCGAGCTCGGCGACGAGCTGGCGCTCGTGCTGCTGCCCGGCGTGCAGTACTACACCGGCCAGGTGCTCCCCATGGCCGAGATCGCCGCGGCGGGCCACGAGGCGGGGGCGGTCGTCGGCCTCGACCTGGCCCACGCGGTGGGCAACGTCGAGCTGGCCCTCCACGACTGGGGGGTCGACTTCGCCGTGTGGTGCTCGTACAAGTACCTGAACGGCGGGCCGGGCGGGGTGGGCGCGGCCTACGTCCACCGGGACCACGTGGCCGATCCGGACCTGCCCAAGCTGCATGGCTGGTGGGGCACCGACCCGACCACCCGGTTCGCCATGGCCACCACCTTCGACGCCATCCCCACGGCCGAGTCGTGGCAGCTGTCCAACGCGCCGATCCTGCCCATGGCCGCCCTGCGGGCCTCCCTGGACGTCTTCGGACGGGCCGGCGGCATGGGCCCGCTGCGCCGCAAGGCCGAGCTGATGATCGACCACCTGGACCGACGCCTCGACGAGGTGCTGGCCGGCCGGGTGGAGAACCTGGCCCCGACGGTGCTGGCCGAGCGGGGCTGCCAGTCGGCCCTGCGGATCGTGGCCGGTGATGGTCGGCGGGTCTTCGAGGCCCTGCAGGAGGCGCGGGTGTGGTGCGACTGGCGCGAGCCCGACGCCATCCGGGCCGCTCCGGTGCCGCTCTACAACTCCTTCGCCGACCTCGATCGCCTCGTCGAGGTGCTCGACATGGTGACCCGATGAGGGCGTGCCCGGAGCCGAGGGTGAGCCGGTGAAGGGCCCGATCGCCATCGTGGGCGCCGGCCAGGCCGGGACGCTGCTCTCGGTCTTCCTGGCCCGCCGGGGCCACGAGGTCGTCCTCTACGAGGGTCGGCCCGACCTGCGGACCACCGAGGTGGTGGCCGGTCGGTCCATCAACCTGGCCCTGGCCACCCGGGGCATCGTGCCGCTGGTCGACGTGGGCCTCATCGACCGCGTCGACGCCATCACCATCCCCATGCGGGGCCGGATGGTGCACGCCGCCGATGGGAGCGAACCGACCCTGCAGCCCTACGGCAGCCGGCCCCACGAGGTCATCCACTCCATCTCCCGGGCCGACCTGAACGGCCTCCTGCTGGACGCCGCAGAGGCCACCGGGCGGGTCCGGGTCGAGTTCTCGGCCGAGTTGAAGGGGGTGGACCTCGACCGGTCGGAGCTCTCCTTCGCCGATGGCCGCACCGCCCCGTTCGGGACGCTGTTCGGGGCCGACGGCGCCGGGTCGAGGGTGCGGGCCGCCCTGGTCGACCACGGGACCTGTCGGGCCATCACCGATCGCCTCGACCACGGCTACAAGGAGCTGACGGTGCCTCCGGCCGCGGGCGGCGGCCATCGGCTCGACCCGAACGCCCTGCACGTCTGGCCCCGGGGCGGGTTCATGCTGATCGCCCTGGCCAACCCGGGGGGCGACTTCACCGCCACCCTCTTCGCGCCCTGGGCCACCTTCGACGGGTTGGCCGACGTCGCCAACGTCCGTCGCTTCTTCGCCGCCGAGTTCGCCGACTTCGCGGCGCTGGTCCCCGACGTGGCCGACCAGTTCCTGGCCAACCCCACCGGGTCGTTGGCCACCATGCGGGCCACCGGCTGGAGCCACGAGGGCCGGGTGGCGCTCGTGGGCGATGCCGCCCACGCCATCGTGCCCTTCCACGGCCAGGGCATGAACCTGGCCATGGAGTCCGTCCGGGCCCTCGACCGGAACCTCCGGGACCACCCCGACGACCCGGCGACCGCCTTCGCCGCCTACGAGGCCGAGCGCAAGCCGGACGCCGAGGCCATCGCGGACATGGCGCTGGACAACTACGTGGAGATGCGGGCCGGGGTGGTCGACGCCGACCACGTGGCCCGTCGCGGGCTGGCCCTCGACCTGGAACGGCGCCATCCCGCCCACCTGAGCCCCCGGTACAACATGGTCATGTTCTCGACCATGCCCTACGCCGAGGCCCGCGACCGCGCCGCGGCCCAGCACGAGATCCTGTGCCGGGGCGTGGCCGACCCGACCCTCGACCTGGATGCCCTGGTGGCCGACCTGCCCCCGCTGCCCGAGCTGGACCCCCTGGCCCGGCCCGACGCCCTCTCGCTCGCATGACCACCCCTTCGCACGACGAGTCCGCCGGTCGGCCCACGGGTGACGCGGACCTGACCTACGGGTCCTACCTGCGGGTGCCCGAGCTGCTGTCCCTGCAGACCTGCCGGTCGGTCGACCCGACCACCGGCGAGCCGGAACACGACGAGACCCTGTTCATCGTCATCCACCAGGTGTACGAGCTGTGGTTCAAGCAGCTCCTGCACGAGCTGGACTCCATCGTCGCCCTGCTGGACGGCGACGAGGTCGACGCGGCCCGCCACCGGCTCAAGAGGGTCCTCAAGGTGCTGAAGACCCTGGTCGGCCAGGTCGACGTGCTGGAGACCATGACCCCGGCCGAATTCGCCGGGTTCCGCTCCTTCCTGGCCGCGGCCAGCGGGTTCCAGTCGGCGCAGTTCCGCGAGCTGGAGTTCCTGCTCGGCACCCGGGACCGGGTCCTCCTCGACTGGTTCGACGGCGACGAGGCGGAGCGCCTGCGGCGCCGCCACGGGGCCCCCTCCCTCTGGGACGCCTACGTGCACCTGCTGTCCCGGGCCGGCTTCGACCTCCCGGACAGCACCCTCCAGCGCAACGTCCGCGAACCGATCGCCGAGGACGAGGACGTCCAGGCGGCCATCGTGGCCTCGTACGCCGATCCACGGTTCGCCGGCCTCGGCGAGACCCTCACCGACCTCGACGAGGGCCTCCAGGAGTGGCGGTACCGGCACGTGATGATGGTCCGCCGGACCATCGGCACCAAGCCCGGGACCGGTGGCTCCGACGGTGCCGCCTACCTGGCCACCACCCTCTTCCAGCCGTCCTTCCCCGACCTGTGGGCCATCCGGACCGCCTTCTGACCCGGCCCATGGACCTTCCGACCGTTCGACCCCGACCCTTCGACCCCGACCCTCGACACGGGAGACGAGACATCCGATGACCACCACCGACTATCCGGACCTCCAGCTGTACGTCGACGGCGCCTGGCGGGCGGCCGACCGCGACCTGCCGGTCGTCGACCCGGCCACCGAGGAGGTGATCGGCCGCGTCCCGGTGGCCGGACCCGGCGACCTGGACGACGCGGTGAAGGCCGCCGTGCGGGGCTTCGAGGCGTGGCGGGTGACGCCGCCGTCGGAGCGGGCCGAGGTGATCTGCCACGCGGCCGACCTGATGCGGGACCGCCAGGAGGAGATCGCCCGGTCGATCACCCTCGAGCACGGCAAGCCGCTGGACGAGGCCCGGGCCGAGGTGGTCCGCGGGGCCGAGTTCTTCGAGTGGGATGCCGGCGAGGCCGTCCGCACCTACGGGCGGGTCATCCCCAGCGGCCCCGGCGTGCGCATCACCGTGCACCACCAGCCCATTGGCCCGGTGGCGGCCTTCTCGCCGTGGAACTTCCCGTTCAGCCAGCCGGCCCGCAAGGTGGCGGGTGCGCTGGCGTCGGGCTGCTCCATCGTGCTCAAGGCCGCCGAGGAGACGCCCGCCGGTGCCCTGCACCTCGCCCGGGCCTTCCACGACGCCGGCCTCCCCCCGGGGGTGCTGAACCTGGTCTTCGGCGTCCCGGACGAGATCTCCCGGCGCCTGATCGCGGACGAGGCCATCCGCCTGATGGCCTTCACAGGCTCCACGTCGGTGGGCCGGCACCTCACCGGCCTGGCCTCGGACCACATGACCCCGGTGATGATGGAGCTGGGCGGCCACGCCCCGGTCATCGTGTGCGAGGACACCGACGTGGACGCCGCGGCGTCCGCCTCGGCCGTCCGGGCCATGCGCAACGCCGGCCAGGTGTGCACCTCGCCCACCCGCTTCTACGTGCACCGCGACGTCCACGAACGGTTCCTGGAGGTGCTGACCGGCGGCGTCGCCGAGCTCGCGGTCGGCAACGGCCTCGACGGCGGCACCGACATGGGTCCGGTGGCCAACGACCGCCGCCTCGCCGACGTGGTCGACCTGGTGGCCGACGCGGTGGCGGTGGGTGGCCGCCTCACCACGGGTGGCAACCGGATCGGCGACACCGGCTACTTCCTGGAGCCGACGGTGCTGGCCGACGTGCCCGACGAGGCCCGGATCATGCACGAGGAGCCGTTCGGGCCCGTGGCCGTCGTCAACCCGGTGGCCTCCCTGGACGAGGCCATCGCCCGGGCCAATTCGGTGCCCTACGGGCTGGCCTCCTACGGGTTCACCAACCGGGCCGACTACGCCGAACGCCTCGTCGACGGGGTGGAGGCCGGGAACCTGTCCATCAACACCCTGGAGGCCTCGCTGCCCGAGACGCCGTTCGGCGGGGTGAAGTCCAGTGGCTACGGCCGCGAGGGCGGGACCGAGGGCCTGCTGCACTACCTGGTGGTCAAGAACGTCATCCACCGCACCGAGATCGGCTGACGGCCGCCACCACGGAGGGACGCCACGATGGACTACACGCGCCGCGAGGCCAAGGCGCACGCCCGGACGGCCATGACCGGGATCTGGGCCGCCGCGCTCATGCCGTTCACCGAGGATCTGGCCATCGACGAGGACGGCTTCCGGGCCAACGTCCGCCACTGGACCGAGGACCTCGGCATCGAGGGGCTCTTCGTCAGCGGCAAGCAGGGCGAGTTCTTCTCGATGTCGGTCGAGGAGCGCAAGCGGTCGTTCGAGCTGGCTGTCGAGGCCTGCCGGGGGCGGGGCCGGACGATCATGTCGTGCTCCGACCAGAACATGGACGTGGTCCTGGACCTGGCCCGCCACGCCCAGGCGGTGGGTGCCGACTACATCGTCGTGCACGCCCCGGTCCTGCACTTCGCCACCGAACGCGACGAGACGGTGCTGCGGTACTACCGGACGATCTCCGAGGCGGTCGACATCGGCATCGCCCTGTGGAGCCATCCCGACAGCGGCTACCTGATGTCGCCGTCGCTGTGCGACCGGCTGGCCGACCTCGAGACCGTGGTGGCCATCAAGTACAGCGTCCCCCGCGAGATGTACGCCGAGCTCACGGCGCTGGCGTCGGACCGCATCCAGGTCAGCACCGCGTCGGAGGTCGAGTGGCTGGACAACGTGCTGGAGCTGGACTGGCGGCTCTACCTGTGCTCCTCGCCGCCGTTCCTGCTCCAGACGGCCGCCGACCGGCGGATGCACGACTACACGCAGGCCGCCTTCGAGGGCCGGGTCGACGACGCCCGGGCCATCAGCGCCAGCCTGGAGCCGGTGCGCGAGGCGCTGCGGACCACCCGCCCGGCGGAGAAGCCGCACGCCCACCAGAAGTACTGGCAGGAGCTGCTGGGCCAGGTGGGCGGTCGGGTGCGGGCGCCGCTGCTGGAGCTGACCGACGAGGAGAAGCGGGCCACACGGGAGGCCTTCGAGGCCTGCGGCCTCCGGCTCTGATGGCCGACGCCGGTCGAGCAGGTGGCGGCCCGCTGCGGGTGGCCGTCGTGGGCTGGGGGGCCATCGCCCGGGCCGCCTGTCGCCTGCTGGACGAGCCGGCGGGTGCCGACCAGGCGGGGGCGCCCATCGAGGTGGTCGCCGTTGCCGTCAGCGACGGATCGGCGCCCCGTTCCGACCTGCCGGTCGGTGCGCACCTCGTCACCCGGCCGGACGAGCTGGCGGCGGTCGCCCCCGACGTCGTGGCCGAGGCGGCCGGACGGGACGCGGTCGCCCCATGGGGTCGGGCCGCGCTGGGCATCGGCGCCGACCTCGTCGTCTCGTCGGCCTCGGCGCTGGCCGACCCCGAGTTGCTCGCCGAGCTCAGAGGCCTCGCCGAGCGCTACGGTGCCCGCCTCGAGGTCCAGCCCGGCGCGCTCGCCGGGGTCGACGCCCTGTCGGCAGCCCGGCTGATGGGCCTGGACACCGTGGAGCACCGGATCGTCAAGCCGCCGGCCGCCTGGCGGGGCACCCCGGCCGAGGAGCGGACGGACCTCGACGGCCTCGACGCTCCCGTCGAGTTCTACCGGGGCTCGGCGGCCGAGGCGGCCACCACGTTCCCGGCCAACGCCAATGTGGCCATGACCACGGCCCTGGCCGGGGTGGGGCCCGAGGCCACCCGGGTGGTGCTGGTGGCCGACCCGTCGGCGACCACCAACCGCCACGAGGTCACGGCCAGCGGCGCGTTCGGCCGGTTGCAGGTGGCGATCGCCAACGAACCGCTGCCCGGCAACCCGAAGAGCTCGGCCATGGCCGCGCTCAACCTGGCCCGCTGCCTCCGGGCGCGTGTGGGGTCGCTGGTGGTCTGACGAGCGTCAGCTCAGGCGCTGCACGACCATGGCCATGCCCTGGCCGCCGCCCACGCACATCGACTCGACGCCCCACTCCTTGTCGGCGTCCTCGAGACCGTTGAGCAGCGTGGTCATGATGCGGGCGCCCGTCATGCCGAACGGGTGGCCGAGGGCGATCGCCCCGCCGTTCACGTTCAGCTTGTCGTGGTCGATGCCGACCTCGTCGGCCGACGGCAGCACCTGGGCGGCGAAGGCCTCGTTGATCTCGAACAGGTCGATGTCATCGGGGGTCATGCCGGCCCGGCCCAGGGCCTGCTTGATGGCCTCGATGGGACCGAGGCCCATGATCTCCGGGTTCAGCGCCGAGACGCCCGACGCCACGATCCGGGCCAGCGGCTTGATGCCCAGCTCGGCGGCCCGGGTGGCGCTCATGACGACCACCGCGGCGGCGCCGTCGTTGAGCGGGCAGGCGTTGCCGGCCGTCACCGTGCCGTCGGGGCGGAACACCGGGGCCAGCTGGGACACCTTCTCGTAGGTGGTGCCTGCCCGGATGCCGTCGTCCTGGGCGAACACGGAGCCGTCGGGCAGCGTGTACGGGGTGATCTCCCGCTCGAAGAAGCCGCGAGCCTGGGCGGCCTCGGCACGGTTCTGGGAGCGCACGCCCCACTCGTCCTGGGCCTGGCGGGACACGCCCTTGTGCTGGGCCACGTTCTCGGCGGTCTGGCCCATGGCGATGTGGATGTCGGGCAGGCCGGCGGGTGCCGCCCACGCGTCGGTGCCCTCGCCGGTCCGGTCGGCGGTGCGGCCCTCGGCCTCGGCGAAGCGGGGGTTGTGGGGGCCGGTGTCGGCGGCGCCGAACTGGAAGCGGCTCACGCACTCCACGCCGCCGGAGACGAAGGCGTCGCCCTCGCCGGCCATGATGGCGTGGGCGGCCATTCGGATGGTCTGCAGCGACGACGAGCAGTACCGGTTGACGGTCGTGCCCGGGGCGTCGAGGCCGGCCAGAACGCCGGCCACCCGTCCCAGGTTGTAGCCCTGCTCGCCGCCCGGCTGGGCGGTGCCCCAGATGACGTCCTCGACCTGGTCGCGGGGCAGTTCGGGGACCTTGCCGAGCACGTCGTCGATGACGAAGGCGGACAGGTCGTCGGGGCGGGCGTCCACGAGGCCGCCCTTCCCCGCCCGTCCGATGGCGGTGCGGCTGGTGGCGACGATGACGGCTTCGGCCATGAGTGGGGACTCCTGTGGGGGCTGCTCGTGGTCCGGTGGGTTACCGGCCGGTAACCCGATCCTACTCCCGGTCGGGGACCCGGACCCAGTGGGGAGGGCCAGTGGGGAGGAAGGGCCGCTGGTGTGGGCGCGCCGCCAGGACGTTCAGACCCGGCGCACGAGGGTGAGGCCGTCGCCGACCGAGAGCATGACCACCTCGACCCGGTCGTCGGCCACGATCCGGTCGTTCAGCACTCGCAGGGCCTCGGTGTCGTCGTCGTCCGCCGTCGGGTCCAGCACCCGGCCCGACCACAGGACATTGTCGATGGCCAGGATCCCGTGCGGGGACAGGCGGGGCACGAGCTCCTCGTAGTAGGCGAGGTACCCGGTCTTGTCGGCGTCCACGAAGGCGAAGTCGACCACCGCGTCGTCCGGGAGCCCCCGCAGGGTCTCCCGCGCCGGGGCGATGACCAGGTCGATGCGGTCGTCCACGCCGGCCGCCGCCCAGTGCTCGCGGGCGATGGCGGTCCACTCGTCGGACACGTCGCAGCACAGCAACCGGCCTCCCAGCGGCAGGGCCCGGGCGATGGCCAGCGACGACGACCCGGTGAAGGTGCCGACCTCGACGGCCAGGGAGGGGCGTACGGCGGCCACCAGCGTGGACAGCAGGGCGGCCTGGTCGTCGGCGACCTGCATGCGCGCCCACGGGCCGAGCGCGGCGGTGGCGTCGGTCAGCGACCGGCGGACCTCGTCGGCCGGCGTGGTGTGGGCCAGCACGTAGTCGTGCAGGTCCTCGTCGAGGAAGAAGGATCGGTGTGCGGACACGGCGTGGGCTCCAGCGGGGGCAAACAGTGGGGGGTCAGTGGGTCAGCGGCTGTCGGTGCCGCTGCGCAGCACCCGGCCGGGCCGGTGGTCGGTGAGCGCGCCGTCGGCCACCACGGGCACACCGGCCACCAGCACGTCGTCGATGCCCGACGCACCGGCGTAGAGCCGCGCCGCGCCGCCGGGCAGGTCGGGCCGCATGGCGATCGGGTCGGAGGCCACGGCCTCTTCGTCGACGAGGATCACGTCGGCGTGGGCACCCTCGGCCAGGCGGCCCCGGTCGACGAGGCCGTACAGGTCGGCCTGTACGGCGGTCATGCGGTGGACGGCCTCCTCGAACGACAGCAGCCCGTGGTCGCGCACCGGCTCGGCCAGCACCCGGGTGGGGTAGTTGAAGGTGGCCAGCAGGTCGAGGTGGGCGCCGGCGTCCGAGGCGCCGATCACCGCCCGCCCGTCGCGCCAGATGGCGACCCGGGCCTCCCAGTCCTCCCGGCTGGCCGCCGTGTCGGGGAAGCCGAAGGAGGTGAGCAGGTCGTCGGCCAGGGCCACGTCGAGCAGGGCGTCGAAGGGCTCGCAGCCCCGCTCCGCCGCGATGTCGGCCACGGTGCGACCGGCGCAGCCATCGTTCTCCGGGGCCACCGTGTCGAACACGGTCATGGCGCCCCACCGGGCCAGGCGTCGGAACGGATGGTCGCCCTGGGCCAGCTCGTCGAGGCGGCGACGCTGTTCCGGGTCCGCCAGGACCCGCTTCTTGTCCTCGTGCGGCATGAACATGACCTCGCGCCAGCCGGGGATGGCGTCCAGCACGAAGCCGCTGGCCAACGACAGGCGCGCCGCGATGACCATGGGGACGGTCAGGGCCACCACCTTCGCCCCACGTTCGGCGGCGTAGGTCGAGGCGTCCAGCTTGGCCAGGCATTCGTCGACGTTGTTGGCCGTGACCTGCATGACGTTCCAGTTGACCTGGCGTCCGCCGGCGGCCAGCGACATGTCGCACAGCAGGGCCTTCGACTCCTCGTCGGTGGGCCCGCCGGCCGCGGCCAGCATCTCCAGGCTGGTACCGGGGAAGTCGCGGAGCACGGCACACAGGGCCAGGACCTCCTCCCGTGACGCCCACCGGCTGGGGACCGGACGACCCTCCAGGTCGTTGTGGGTGGTCGACCACGTGGACGAGAAGCCCATGGCGCCGACCGCCAGGCCATCGCGGAGCAGGTCGACCATGGCGGCCAATTCGTCGTCGGTGGCCTCCCGCTCGGTGGCCTCGTCGCCCAGCACCACCCGGCGGATGGCCGAGTGGCCGACCTTGAAGCCGGCGTTGACGGCCAGCAGGGGGTCGACGGCGTCGAGGTACTCGGCGGTGGTCCGCCAGTCCCACGGCACGCCGGTGCGCAGCGACTCCAGGGGCATGCCCTCGACGCGCGACAGCATCCGCATCAGGTACTCGCCGTCGGCCGGATCGTCGGACAGGGGGGCGATGGTGAAGCCGCAGTTGCCGCCGATGACAGACGTGACGCCGTGCAGCGGCGACGGGCTGAGGGTGCCGTCCCAGAAGACCTGGGCGTCGTAGTGGGTGTGGACGTCGACGAAGCCCGGGCACACCATCCGGCCGTCGGCGTCCAGGTCTCGGGCGCCGGGTCCCACGTCGGGACCGATGGCGGAGATCCGACCGTCGTCGACGGCCACGTCGGCCCGGACGCGCTCGGCGCCCGTTCCGTCGACCACCCAGCCACCCCGGACCACCAGATCGTGCATGGGCGCCGACCGTAGTGACCGTGCCGGTGGGGGACCGCACGGGGCCCGTCGGTACGATCGGCCCACGACCTGACGGGGCGTCAGGTGGGCCGCCGGGAGGACACCAGCACATGGGCGACGCCAGGACCATCGACCCGCAGGAGGAGTGGCGCCTCCTGATCGGCGGCGAGTGGACGGCCACCGCGTCGACCTACGAGATCGTGGACCCCAACACCACGCAGGTGGTGGGCCACGCTCCCGACGGCACGGTGGCCGACGCCGAGGCCGCCATCGCCGCGGCCAATGCGGCGCTGCCCGGCTGGGCGGCCACCCCACCGGCCGAGCGGGGCGCCATGCTCCAGCGCCTCGCCGACGTCCTCCGGGCGCAGGCCCCGACGTGGGCGCCGCTGGTCCAGGCCGAGACGGGCGCCACCATCAACGTGGCCGAGACCATGCAGGTCGGGCCCAACCTGGCCGACCGCTACGCCCAGTACGCCATCCCCCGGAACCTCGACCGGGCCGAGATGCCGGCGACCGCCGCGGCGTCGGCCCTCGGTCCGGCCGGCCTGGTGGGCGCCGCCGTCTACCGCCGCCCCGTCGGCGTGGTGGCCTGTATCACCTCGTACAACTTCCCCCTGGTCAACGTGGCCGGGAAGCTGGCTCCGGCGCTGGCCATGGGCAACACCTGCATCATCAAGCCCGCCCCCCAGGACCCCCTGGCCGTGCTCCGCCTCGGCGAGGCCGTGGTCGAGGCGGGCTTCCCGCCAGGCGTGGTGAACATCCTCACCTCGGCCGGCACCGAGGCTCCGTCGGCGCTCATCGCCTCGCCCGACGTGCACATGGTGAGCTTCACCGGATCCTCGTCGGTGGGCGCTCGGATCATGTCGGACGGGGCGCCGACCATGACCCGCGTCCTCATGGAGCTGGGTGGCAAGGGCGCCATGGTGGTGACCGACGACGCCGACCTCGGCAAGGCGGTGGGCGCCATCGCCAGCGTGTGGGGCTTCCACAGCGGCCAGATCTGTACCGCCCCCACCCGGGTCATCTGCCACCGCAGCAGGGTCGACGAGCTGGTGGGCAACCTCACCGCGGTGGCCGGGATGCTCAAGGTGGGCGACGCCACCGAACGCGACACCCTGGTCGGGCCGCTGGTCAGCGAGCAGCAGCGCGACAGCGTCGAGGCGTTCGTCCGGGGCGGGGTCGACGCCGGCGCAACCCTGGTGTGCGGCGGCGAGCGCCCGGACCTGCCGGGCTACTTCGTGGCGCCGACCCTGCTGGCCGACTGCACGGCCGACATGCACGCCGTGCGCGAGGAGGCGTTCGGCCCCGTGGTGGTGGTGCTGGCCCACGACGACGATGACGAGGCGGTGGCGTTGGCCAACGACTCGCACTATGGCCTGGCCAGTTACGTGTACAGCGGCGACAACGCCCGGGCCCTGCGGATCGCCGGACGGATCCGGTCGGGGAGCGTGGCCCTGAACAGCGTGCTCCTCCACACCGATGCCCCGTTCGGGGGCTTCAAGCTGTCGGGCGTCGGTCGGGACCGCGGCGTGGCCGGCCTGGAGGCCTACAGCGAGGTGCAGGCCATCTCCTGGCTGGCCTGAGGCCCGTCGCTTCGAGAGCTCCGGTGGCAGGGGTTGGCCCCGGCGGCCTCCACCGGCCATCCTGAGCGGAGAGGCACCGGCCCGGCGGACCCGCGTCCTCGACCACCAGGATCCGGACCCAGGAGACCGCCACCGATGCTCGAACCGGGAACCCCCGCACCCGACTTCGCCGTTCCCGACCAGGACGGCGAGGTCGTCACCCTCGACAGCCTGCGCGGCCACTGGGTGGCGCTGTGGTGGTATCCGATCGCATCGACCCCCGGTTGAACGATCCAGGGCGGGGGGTTCCGTGACCGAACCCCGGACTACAGCGAGGCCGGCGCCGTCATCGTGGGCGCCAGCTTCGACGACGTCGAGGCGCAGAAGCACTTCGCCGACGACCAGGGCTTTCCGTACCGGCTGCTGGCCGACACCACGAAGGAAATGGGCCGGGCCTACGGGGCCGAGCAGGAGGAGAAGCCCTGGCCGCGTCGCATCACCTACCTGATCGATCCCGAGGGGACCATCGCGCGGGCCTACGACCTGGCCGGCGAGGACCTCGAGGCCCACGCCCAGGTGGTCCTCGACGACATCCGGGAGCTGTCGGCGGCCTGAGCCGTCGGCGGTGGGGTCCCCGATGACCGGCGGGTCGGAGCGGCCACTGGACGGCCTGCGGGTCGTCGAGGGGACGGCCTTCGTGGCCGCGCCCTCCGGCGGGATGACCCTGGCCCAGTTGGGCGCCGACGTCGTCCGCTTCGATCAGGTCGGCGGCGGCATCGACCACCGTCGCTGGCCGCTCACCGAGGACGGGGTCAGCCTCTACTGGAACGGCCTGAACCGCGGCAAGCGGTCGGTGGCCGTCGACCTCCGCGATCCCGAGGTCCAGGACCTGCTCACCGAGTTGGTCGTCGACGCCGGCAACTTCCTGACCAACTTCCCGGCCGCGGGCTGGATGGATCCCGAACGCCTGCGGGAGCGGCGCGACGACCTCGTCATGGTGGTGGTCACCGGCAGCCACGACGGCACCACGGCGCTGGACTACACGGTGAACTGCGCCGTCGGCTACCCCGACATGACCGGCCACCCGGACGACCCCCGGCCGGTCAACAACGTGGTCCCGGCCTGGGACCTGGTGTGCGGGCAGATGGCCGCCGTGGGGCTGCTGGCCGCGGATCGCCGGCGCCTGCTCGGCGGCGGCGGCGAGGTCATCACCATCGCCCTGGCCGACGTGGCGCTGGCCACCGTGGGTGCGCTCGGCAACCTCGCCGAGGCGCAGGTCAACGGCGAGGTGCGCGACCGGGTGGGCAACGCCATCTACGGGGCGTTCGGCCGGGACTTCACCACCGGCGACGGGCGGCGGACCATGGTGGTGGCCATCAGCCCCAAGCAGTGGCGGGGCCTGCAGGCGGCCACCGGCACGGCCGACGAGGTGGCCGCCCTGGCCGACGAGCTGGGCGTCGACTTCGCCGACGAGGGCGAGCGGTACCTGGCCACCGACCGCCTGTGCGAGGTCTTCGCCCCGTGGTTCGCGGCCCGCACGCTGGCCGAGGTGGCCGCGGGCCTCGATGCCCACGGCGTCTGCTGGGGCCCGTACCGCACGGTGGCCGAGATGGTGGACGAGGATCCCCGCTGCTCGGTGGCCAACCCGCTGTTCGCCGAACTGGACCAGCCGGGCGTGGGCCGCCACCTGGTGCCCGGCTCGCCACTGGCTTTCGCCTCGGCCGGTACCGACCGCGCCGCAGCGACCGCGCCGCTGCTCGGACAGCACACGGAGGAGGTCCTGGTGGGCGACCTGGGGATCTCGGCGGCGGCCTTCGGGGCGCTCGTGGACCGGGGTGCCGTGGCGGTGGCCTCGGCCTGAGGGTCCCGGAGGGGTTGGCGCTCAGGCCCCCCAGGAGACGAGGCGCCAGTCCAGCACGGCGTCCGTCGAACCGTCGGCGCGCTCGGCGTCGACCTCGACGCGGACGGCACGCAGCCGACCCGAGCCGGAGGGCCGCTCGTCCAGCATCCGTTCCTCGAGCACGGTGTGGTGGAAGGACAGCACGTCGTCCTCGAAGACGGGGGCCGGGTGGTCGCAGGACTGCCAGCCGAGGATCGTGCCGGTGTCGGGAAACAGGCGGCAGAGCGACGCCTGGGCCAGGCCGATGGTGTGGCCGCCGTAGACGAGGCGTCGTCCGCCGGGTCCGAGGGTCCGGTCGCGGTGCACGGCGGCGAGGTTCTGGCTGAGACGGGCCAGCTCCGGGGCGCTCGTCACGGTGTCGCGCAGCGGGTCGGTGCGGCGCTCGCCGTCGGGCGGGTCGACCGGCCGAGCGGGTCGGAGCGGCGCCGCGTCCCAGTCGGGGGCCAGGTCGGCCCAGGCGTCGAGGTCGATGTCGGGCTCGGCGCCGCCGAGGTCGTCGTCGTGCCCGGTGGTGGCCTCCGGATCGCGGAATCGGAGCATGGCGCACCGCTCGTAGTCGGCCACCGTGGCTCCGTCGTCGAGGCAGGTGGTGTGGATCCCGAGCAGGACGAGGCCGCGGGCGGGTCGGTCCTCCCGGCGGCTGAGCTCGCGCAGGCCCCGGATGGTGACCGTGCTACGGAGGGTCTCGCCGAGGCGGACGGGTCGGTGGAGTGCCACGCCCCGGTAGAAGAGGTTGGCGATGACCTGGCGGGTGGCCACCGTGCTCTGGCCGATCGAGATGTGCAGCACCAACGCCGGGTTGACGAGTGCTCCCGGCCGGCCGGTGACCGCTTCGGCCAGCGGCCGGCTCAGCGAGGTGGCCAGGGGGTCGCCGCAGATGGCCTGATAGGCGGCGGCCTCACCGGGACCGATGGTCACCGCCGGTGCCGGGTCGAGGACCTGCCCGACGGCGAGTTCCTCGAAGAAGGGCCCGTCGGGGGAGGGGCGGGAGGAGGCGGCATCGCTCACCCGGGCACTCTGCCAGCCGGTGGAACCGGGTGCCATGTCGTCCGTGGTGCCTCGGCGGGTCCGGCGCCTGTGTTGCTACCCGACGGTCATCGTGGGGACGTATCCGGTCTGGGGCTCATAATCACCATTACAGATAGATAGGTTCTCTAACAATCATCGTGAATCACTGGAGCGCGTCCGGGCCGGTTCCTACCATCGGACGGTCCGTCAGATCACGGGGACGACGGGCGGCCGACCGGACGGGCGAGGGGCCCGGACGCAACCGGCGGCCAGGTCGTCGTCCCGGAGGGAGCAGACCATGTCAGACGCAGCGGCGAACCTGTACGTCGACTCGCAGACCATGTCCTGGGTGGACGACGTCCTGTGCCGGGGCAAGAGCGACCTGTTCTTCGCCCCGTTCGCGGAGCGTCCCGAGGCCCGGGTCCGACGGGAGGCACGCGCCGCCGAGCTGTGCGCCGCCTGTCCGGCCATGGACACGTGCAAGCAGCACGCCCGCGACCACCGCGAGCTGGGCTTCTGGGGTGGCGAGTCGGAGGCCGAGCGGGCCACGGCCGGCTTCGCCCCCACCACCCCGATCATCGGGCGCCGCCAGGTGGCCGCCCGTCGGGCCGCCGCCGCCCTCGCCGAGGTCGGCTGACCCACCGGCTCGCACCGGTCGCCGAGCGACCGGCCGGCACCGGAGCCGCTCAGAGGCCCCGGAACCCACCGCCGTCGACCGACACCGTCTGTCCGGTCACGTGCCGCGACAGGTCCGACGCCAGGAACACGGCGATCGGACCGATGTCGTCCACCGGGTCGCCGATGCGGCCCAGCGGCGTCCGTGCCTCCAGCCGCGTGCCCAGTGACGGATCGGCGTCGATGGCGCCGGCCAGCGCCGGGGTGCGGGCCACCGGAGCCACGCAGTTGACCCGGATCCCGTCCGGACCCCACTCGTCGGCCAGCCCCTTGGCCAGCCCCCGCTGGGCGGCCTTGACCGCCCCGTAGAGCGGCATCGCCGCACTGCCCTCCATCCCGGCAGCCGAGGTCAGCAGCACCAACGAGCCATCGGCCTCCCGAAGGGCGCCGTGCGCGGCCCGGGCGCAGTCGAACGAGGCCCGGAGCGACGAGGCGAGCAGCATCCGCCACCCGTCGTCGGAGGCGTGCTGCAACGGGCCGGCGGTCTGGCCGGCCACCGCGTTGTGGACCAGGCAGTCCAGTCGGCCGTGTCGTTCCAGCGTGGCGGTCACCGCCGCGTGCACGTCGTCGGACCGGGTCACGTCGCAGCGGACACAGGTGGCGTCGTGGCCGTCGGTGCGGAGCGCCTCGGCGGCCGGCTCGCCGGTCTCGGTCCGCCGGCAGGCGAGGACGACGGCGGCGCCGTGGCGGGCCATGGCCGTGGCCATGCCCAGGCCGATGCCCGAGGCCCCGCCGGTCACCAGCGCCACCCGCCCGGCCAGCAGGTCGCCGCCGATCGACAGGGTCCTCGACGGGACGCTCACGGAGCCATCCAGGTGCCGCCGTCGGCGACCAGCGTTCCGCCGGTGGTGAACGCTGCCCGGGGGTCGGCCAGCAGGTCGAGCAACGGCGCCAGGTCGGCCTCCGGATCGCCGGTCCGGCCGAGGGCGGGACCGGAGAGCGAACCCTCGCTGCGGGGCCCGTCGTTCCCAGAGAAGCCGTCGCTCCCAGAGAAGCCATCGTTCCCAGAGAAGAACGCCTCCGGGGCCACGGCCACCACGGTGGTGACCACCCCGTCGGCGCCCCACTGCTTGGCCGCGCCCTTGGCCAGAGCCCGGATGCCCTCGCACGCCGCCCCGGTGGCCACGAAGCCCGCCGCGCCGCCCAGCGTGGTGGTGGGCACGATCCACGCCAGGCGCCCCGGCCCCTGTGGGACGGCCCCGCCGCCGGTGCGCCGGCCGGCGAGAAGGGGATGGGCGGCCCGGGCCACGGCCAGCGCCTCGTCCAGCGGCGCCTCCGCGGCCGCCGCCCACGCGTCCGGCGTCATCCCGACCAGGTCGCACGGCCCGTCGGGCACCGCGGGGACGTGGACCACCAGGTCGACCGGTCCCGGCGGATCGGCGAGGCTCCCGACGTCGCCCACGGCCACGTCGTGTCCGAGGGCCCGCAGGCCGGCGGTCAGGGCGTCCACGAACGGGCCGGAGCCGACGAGGCGCGTGACGGTCACGTGCGGGTCACGGCCGGAGCCGGTGAGGGCTCACGGGAAGATGCCCCGCTGCTCGTACACCACCCGGAGGCGGCGCAGGGCCACCGCGTAGGCGGCATCGCGGCGCGACGCCACCTCGAGCTCCTCCCGGATGTCGACCACCGCGTCGCACGCCCGCCACAGGGTGTCCCGCAGCTTGTGGTCCACGTCGTCGAGGTCCCACCGCTGGGCCGACCGGTTCTGGAGCCACTCGAAGTACGAGACGACCACGCCGCCGGCGTTGACGAGGATGTCGGGCAGGATCTCGGTGCCCCGCTGGGCCAACGCCCGCTCGGCGTCCGGCGTGGTGGGTCCGTTGGCCGCCTCCACGACCACCTTCGCCTGGATCTGGGCCACGTTGTCCATGGTGACCTGGTTCTCCAGGGCGGCCGGAACGAGGACGTCGGCGGGGACGGCCCAGTAGTCGTCGGGGTCGATCCACATGGCGCCGGGGAATCCGGCCACCGATCCGTGCTCCCGGACCCAGTCGGTCAGCTCGAAGGCGTCGATCCCGTCCTCGTCGGTGATGGCGCCGGCGTGGTCGGCCACGGCCACCACCTTCGCCCCGTGGACCTGCAGGATCCGCCCGGTGGCGCTGCCCACGTTGCCGAAGCCCTGGATGCTGACCGTGGCGCCGGCCAGGTCGAAGCCGACCTCGTCGGCCCAGTGCTGGAGGCAGAACACCACGCCCTGGCCGGTGGCCTTCTCCCGCCCGGGGCTTCCGCCGGTCTCCAGCGTCTTGCCGGTCACGATGCGCTTGACGTTCTGCCGCTCGGCGGCGCCGGTGGAGTTGGCGTAGGTGTCCATCATCCAGACCATCGACTGGGCGTTGCTGCCCAGGTCGGGGGCCGGGATGTCGTGGTCGGGTCCGATGTTGGATCCCAGGGCGTGGGTGAACCGCCGGACCACCCGCTCCAGTTCGCCGGTGGTGAGCGCCGTGGGGTCGAAGGAGATGCCGCCCTTGGCCCCGCCGAACGGGACCTCGCACAGGGCCGACTTCCAGGTCATCCACGAGGCCAGGGCCTTCACCTCGTCGAGGTCGACCATGGGGTGGAAGCGGACGCCGCCCTTGTACGGGCCGAGCAGGTTGGAGTGCTGGATCCGGTAGCCGCGGAACACCCGGTAGCGGCCGTCGTCCATCTTCACCGGGAAGTTGACGATGATCTCGTTCTTGGGCTGCGACAGGATCGACCGCAGGTCGTCCGGCAGGTCGACCAGGTCCGCCCCCCGCTCGAACTGGGACAGCGCCGTGGCGAAGAGGCTGGCGTGGCCGGAGTCCCGAGGGGTCCCCGACGGGGCGTTCAGCGGCGAGTTGGCGGTGAAGGGGTCGTTCACGTCTGCTCCCCCGGCGCGGGTGGTGCGCCATCGGGCGGGGGCATCGTCGACCCCGCTCGCACCCGGAACGCTACCGCCCGCTCCCGGCGCGTGGGTCGCCGGTGGACCGGGGGACGAGGGCCACGGCCAGGGCGCCCACGGCGGTGCAGGCCGCAGCGACCCCCCAGCCCGTCGAGGTGGGGACCACCAGCTCGAAGTAGTCGCGGGCGAACGGCCAGGCCATGGCGATGGCGTACAGGCCGCCCATCGCCGCCGTCAGGCCGACCTTCCAGGGTCGCAACGGGCGGCTGATGCCCAACAGGACGGCCAGGCCGACGCCCAGCAGGGTGAGGGTGGCCGTGGTCCGGGCCGCCTCGAGGCCCATGCCGGCGGCGTCGGACCGTCGGACCACCTCGTAGCAGGCGAAGGTGGCCACCGCGGCCGCCGCACCGGCGGGCAGCGACCACCGCAGGACCCGGAGCAGGAAGCCCGGTCGGACCAGCGAGGGGTCGGGGGCCAGGGCCAGGAAGAAGCCGGGTACGCCGATCGACACCGAGCCGATGAGGGTGAGCTGCTTGGGGTGGAACGGGAAGGGGACGCCGAACAGCCCGACCAGGGCGGTCAGGAGGACGGCGTAGGTGGCCTTGGTCAGGAACAGGTTGGCCACCCGCTCGATGTTGTTGATGACCCGCCGGCCCTCGGCCACCACCCGGGGCAGCGTGGAGAACCGGTCGTCGAGCAGCACCAGCTGGGCAACGGCCCGCGAGGCCGAGCTGCCGGAGCCCATGGCGATGCCCATGTCGGCGTCCTTGAGGGCCAGGACGTCGTTGACGCCGTCGCCGGTCATGGCCACCGTGCGGCCCCGGGACCGCAGGGCACCCACCATGGCCCGCTTCTGGTGCGGGGTCACGCGACCGAAGACCGAGGCGGCCTCCAACGCGTCGGCCAGCGCCTCGGGGTCGTCGGGGAGGTCGCGGGCGTCGACGGCCCGGGCGCCCTCGGCGCCGGCGATCCCGGCCCGACGGGCCACGGCGGCCACGGTGGCCGGATGGTCGCCGGAGATGACCTTCAGGTCGAGGCCCTGGTCGGCGAACCAGGCGAGGATCTCCGGCGCCTCGGCCTTGACGGTGTCCTCCAGCAGGACGAGGCAGAGGGGAAGGCGCGCCCTCGGGAGGTCGTCCGGATCAGCGTCGGGATCAGCGTCGGGAACATGGCCCGAGCGGGTGGCCACCAGGACCCTGCGCCCGTCGGCGGCCAGCTCGGCCACCCGGTCGCGGGCCGTGGACCACTCGCCCTCGGGGAGCAGCACGTCCGGGGCACCCAGGTGGTAGACGGCGGCCGTGCCCGCGCTCCCATCGGCGCCCGGAGGTCGCAGCGTGGCCGAGGCCCACTTGCGGGCCGACGAGAACGGGACGGCGTCGACCACCGACCAGCCCGGGTCGTCCAGCACGCCGGAGATGGCGGCCAGGGTGGCGTTGGGGGAGGGGTCGGCGGCGGCCAGGGCGCCGACGGCCGCCTCGGCGTCGGCCAGCGTCGTCGCCCCGATCGGCTCCAGTCCGGCGAAGGCGATCTCGCCGGTGGTGATGGTGCCCGTCTTGTCCAGGCACAGGGTGTCGACCCGGGCCAGCAGCTCGACCGAGGCCAGCTCCCGGGCCAGCGCCCTGCGCCGGGCCAGGGCCACGACGCCGACGATGAACGAGAGGCTGGTCAACAGGACCAGGCCGTCGGGGACCATGGCCACCGCGGCGGCCACCGTGCCCCGCAGGGCGTCGTGCCACCGGTCCTCGGTGACCAGCAGGCGGAGCAGCAGGAGGCCGGCGGCCGGCGGGATGACCACGGTCAGCCACCGGAGCACGGTGTCCACGCCGGACCTCAGCTCGCTGTCCACCAGGTCGAAGCGGCGGGCCTCCTCGGCCAGCGTCGCCGCGTAGGAACCGGCGCCGATCGCCGTGGCCCGGTACCGGCCGGAGCCCGCCGAGGCGAAGCTCCCCGACAGGACCTCGTCGCCGGCCACCTTGTCGACCGGGTCGCTCTCCCCGGTCAGCAGCGACTCGTCGACCTCCAGGCCGACCGCGGCGACCACCGAACCGTCGACCACCACCTGGTCGCCGGGTCGGACCTCCAGCAGCTCGTCGGCCACCACCTCCGACACCCCGACCTCGCGGACCTCGCCGTCGCGGACCACCCGGGCCTTGGGCGCCGACAGGACCGCGAGCTCGGTGAGGGTCCGGCGGGCCCGGAGTTCCTGCACGGTGCCGATCACGCTGTTGGACACGATCACCCCGGCGAACAGGGCGTCGCCGGGGAAGCCGGCCACCAGGATCAGCACGAGCAGCGAGCCCATGATGGCGTTGACCGGGGTGAGGACGTTGGCCCGCAGGATCTCGCCGGTGGTCCGGACCGGGGCGTCGGGGACGTCGTTGACCCGGCCGTCGGCCCGCCGTTCGGCCACCTCGGCCGTGGTCAGCCCGGTGGTCGCGTCGCTGGTCACCGGTTCGATCCGGGGCTCACAGGGCGGCCGGTGTCCTCGAAGTGACGGGTGTCCTCGAAGCGGTAGGCGTCCTCGACCATGGTCAGGCGGTGCCGGGGGCCGGCGATCGACGGGTCACCGGCCTCGTAGCCGGCGTCGCCGGTCCACATGGCCACCGGACCGGCGTCGGTCCGCGCCATGTGGGTCTCGTAGAAGGGCGGATCCTCGGCGTCCAGTTCGGCCAGGGCGGCCTCCACGGAGGCGAAGCCGGACAGCCGGTTCAGCGTCATCCACGTCGGCGGGGCCAGCTCGATCTCGCCGCCGTCGCGCCGGGCCATGGCATCGGCGGGGCGCATCCACTCGTGTTCGGTGATCTCGCCGTCGTCGATGGTCACGTCGCCGGCGGTCCGGTCCAGCGGAGCGGCGAAGAAGAAGGTGGCGAACCGCTTGGGCATGGCCGGGGGTGGCACCCAGTGGGCGAACCAGACCAGCGTCGCCGGGTCGACGACGACCGAGGCCTCCTCGGCGGCCTCCCGCACCGCGGCGGCCGCCCCGGTGGCCAGGTCGTCGGTCCCGCCGTCCTCGTCGAGCACGGTGTCGGCCTCGTCGATGCGACCGCCGGGGAACACCCACATGCCCCCGAAGGCGATCTTCGAGTTCTTCCGCAGCATCAGGGTCTCGACGCCGTCGGCACCGTCGCGGAGCAGCACCACGGTGGCCGCCGGGATGAGCTCCGAGTCGCCGTGCTCGGCGTGGTGCCGGGCGTAGGCGTCGTAGCGGGCGTGGTCCCGGTGGGGGGCCGGCGTGCCCTCCGAGGTCATCCCACCACCCCGGCTTCGCGCAGCTCGGCGATGCGGTCGCCTCGGCCGGTCTCGGCCACCACCTCGTCGGTGTGCTGGCCCAGCGTCGGGGCGCACGGGTCGTCGAAGTCGATCGGGGTGCCGTGGAAGCGGGCGGGGGGACGGTGGTGGCGGATCCGCCCGGCCGCCGGGTGCTCGAACTCGGACAGCACCTCGTTGTGCACCACCTGCGGATCGTCGGGGACCTCGTGCACGGCCCGCACGATCCCGAACGGCACCTGGTTCTCCTCGAGGCGGGCCTCTCCTTCGGCGATCGACATCCGGGTGGCGCTGTCGCGGACCTGGCGGTGGATGGCCTGGGTCTTCTCGCGGTTGCGGGTGCGGTCCGGGACGGTGGCCAGGTCGGGGTCGGACGAGTCGACGCCGAGGGCCCGGGTCAGGCCGTGGAACTCGGTGTCGCCGGGGACGGCGATGGCGGCGAAGCCCCCGTCGAAGGCGAACGGGGTGTTGTTGGCGGCCACCGACTGGGGGCCGGCGTGGTGGCCGTCCAGCATGACCTCGTGGTCGGCGCCGTCGACGAACAGGTAGGCGATGGAGGCGTCCAGCATCGACAACTCGAGGTGCTGGCCGCCGGCACCCCGCTGGCGGGCGAACAGGGCGGCGGTGATGGCCTGGCAGGCCGTGTAGGCGGTCACCTTGTCGCACACCAGGTGCTTGAGGAACTTCGGCTGCTCGTCGCCGGTGCCGGTCTGGCTGGCCGCGAGGCCCGAGTGGCCCTGGATGACGGTGTCGTAGACCCGTCGGTGGCTGTACGGGCCGTCGGGACCGAAGCCGGTCAGGTCGGCGTAGACCACGTCGGGGCACACGGCCGTCACGTCGGCGTAGGTCACCCCGAGTCGTTCGGCCACGCCGGGCCGGAAGTTCTGGACCACCACGTCGGCCTCGGCCACCAGGTCCATGAGGATGGCCCGGCCCTCGTCCTGGCGGAGGTCGAGGACCACCGACCGCTTTCCCCGGTTGGCCGCCTGGAACATGGCCGAGATGCCGCCCACGCTGGGACCCAGCCACCGGACCACGTCGCCGATGGGGGCCTGCTCGACCTTGACGCACTCCGCGCCCTGGTCCACGAGCATGCCGGTGGCCAGCGGCCCGGTGAGGGCCACCGAGAGGTCGACGATGCGGATGCCTTCGAGCGGTCCGGCCATGGCCGGACGGTAGTCGGGGGCGTCCCGACCCGGGGAGCCGGATGGCCGGGGCCTACGGTCCCGTCCGACCGGTCGTGGGAACCGACGGAGGGGGACTGCACGTGCTGGATGACCTGACGGGTCGGGTGGCGGTGGTGACGGGGGCGGCGTCGGGCATCGGCCTGGCCATGGTCGAGGCGTTCCTGGCCGAGGGGATGTCGGTGGTCCTGTCCGACCTCGATCCGGACCGGCTGTCGGTCCAGGTCGACCGGTTGGCCGACCTGCTGGCCGGTGAGGAGACCAGAGGGGAGTCGGGTGCGGCCGGTGACCGGGTGTCGGGTGTGGTGTGCGACGTGGCCGACCCGGACGCCGTGGCTGCCCTCGCCGACGCGGCGTGGGACCGCCACGGCGCGGTGCACCTGCTGTGCAACAACGCCGGGGTGGGTCCGGCCGGGCCGATGCTGGCCACCACGCCGTCGGAGTGGCGCTGGACCGTCGGGGTGAACGTCCTCGGCGTGGCCCACGGGGTGACGGCCTTCGTGCCCCGGATGGTCGAGGCCGGCATCGGACACGTGGTGAACGTGGCCTCCCAGGCCGGCCTGATGACGACCGACTTCCTCGGGATGTACGCGGCCACCAAGCACGCGGTGGTCGGCCTGTCCGAGGCCCTCTACCGCGAGCTCGAGCCGACCGGCGTCGGCGTGTCGTGCCTGTGCCCGGAGTTGGTGTCGACGGGGATCTTCGACGTGGACCGGGTGCGGCCCGACTGGGTGGACGTCGACGACGATTCGGCCGCCACCCAGGGACAGCTCGGCGGACTCCTCGGCGAGCGGGGCATCGGGACCGACGTGGTGGCCGACCGGGTGGTCGAAGCGGTGAAGGCCGACCGGTTCTGGGTCTTCACCCACGAGGTCACGCCGGAGGTGGCGGCCCGGCGATTCGCTGACATCGAGGCCGGACGGAACCCGTCGACGAACACGCCGCTGGACTGACCGGCGCCGATCGGCGGGGCGCCCGGGCCGGGCGCCGGGTCAGAAGCGGGTCAGAAGGGTGCGCGGTCGAACCAGGCGGACTCCTCGCGGAGCCGGCGACTGCGCCACCCGTCGGCGGTGCGGACCAGGTCGTGGTGGTACCAGCCGCCGGTGAACCAGACGTCGCCGTCGACGAGGCGCATGGGGTTGTTGAACATGGCCGTCACCGTGGCCACGTCGCCCACCGAGCCGTCGTTGCCGTCGCCGAAGGACGCGTCCACGTTGGCGACCAGGTGCTGGGTCATCTCGAACATCGGCAGCGAGGCGGACAGGAACTCGACCACCTCGTCGATCGTTCCGGCGATGCCGCCGGCCGACGTGTAGTCCACCTCGGCGTCGGCGGTGAAGACGGTCCGGTAGAGGTCCCAGTCGCGTCGGTCCACCGCCGTGGCGTACCGGGTCAGCAGGTCCTCCACGGCGATGCGGTTGGCGAGGGCCCGGAGGGTGGCGTCGTCCATGGGGTCGAACCTAGGGGCGGGCGACGGTCGGCACCGGATCGGACTCCGGTCCGCCCGGCCCCCTACGGTTCGCACCCATGGGCGACCCCATGGACGACTCGACCGGCTCGACCTCCGGGCCCGCACTGCTCGACGACGTCGACCTCTCGTCGGTGGACGACTTCTGGACCCGGCCGATGGCGGACCGGTACGAGGCGTTCACCGCGCTGCGCCGACACGACCCCATCCGTTTCTTCGCCGAAGGGGAGATCGAGGGCCTGCCGCCGGGTCCCGGCTACTGGGCGCTGACCCGCCACACCGACGTGGTCGAGGCGAGTCGCCGTCCGGCCGACTTCTGTTCGGGTCGGGGCACCAACGTCCCCGACCTGCCGCCGGAGTTCCTCGAGTTCTTCGGGTCGATGATCAACCTGGACGATCCGCGGCACGCCCGACTGCGTCGCCTGGTGTCGGCCGGTTTCACGCCGCGGATGATGCACGAGCTGGATGCCGGGATCGACGCCATGGCCACGTCCATCGTCGACGCTGCGGCCGCCGGGGGGGCCTGCGACTTCGTGGTCGACGTGGCCGCCCGGCTGCCGCTGGCCATCATCTGCGACCTGATGGGCATCGAACCCGACCGGCGCGACGAGGTCTTCGAGCTGTCGAACATCGTGCTCAGCCAGGGGGACCCCGAGTACGTGCCCGAGGGAACCGACCCGCTGACCGCGTTCCTCGCCGCCGGGGCCGGGCTGGCGGCCATCATGCACGAGACCGCGGAGCTGCGCCGTGGCGGCGACGGCGAGGACCTGACCAGCGTCCTGGTCAACGCGGAGATGGAGGGCGAGCGGCTCACCGAGGACGAGCTGGCGTCGTTCTTCGTGCTGCTGTGCGTGGCCGGGAACGAGACGACCCGCAACGCGACGGCCTGGGGCCT
>JAERSW010000069.1 GCA_016845305.1 Acidimicrobiales bacterium | reverse complement strand
CCCACGAACCGCTTCTTCATGGTGCCCCGCTCCCCCGCCACTGGCAGGGCGTCCACGAGGACCGGCCCGTGGGTCCGGTCCTCCAGGAGGCTGGTCAGGAGCCGGCAGGTCACCCGGTTGTCGTCGTCGAGGCCCGAGCCGTCGTGGGGCACCACGCCGTCCATGGGATGCCCGGCTTCGGCGAGGACCTCCTCCAGCACGCCCAGGCCCCCCACGGTGGTGCCCTCTCCGTCCGCCGTGGACCCCAGTTCCTTGACCAGCAGTTCGGCGGTGGTGTTGTCGCTCCCCACCAGCATCTGCTCGACGATGGCCGACATCGGTGGCGACGGGACCTCCACCAGGGTGACCGCCGGCGAGGCCACCGGCACCGTCCCCGAGTCGGGCCGGCGACGGATCACGATCCCCCGCTCCTCGAGGAGGTCGTCGAACCGGCGTGCCGCCATCTCGGCCGGGTCGTCGGCCGGGACGCTCAGCGACGAGGCGGTGTTCACCGCGTCCCAGTTCTCGAAGCCGTCGTCGACCGACAGGGCGCTGAGTGGCCCGGACTGGATCTGGTAGCCGGGCTTGAAGCGCTTGTGCCACGTCCCCAGGTAGCGGACCGGGTCGTAACGGGACTCGTCGCCCACCACGGCGCCCTCCACCACCTCCACGCCGGCTGCGACCACCGCGTCTGCCAGGGCCGACAGGTCGGTGTAGGGCTCGGGATCGTCGAAGCGGTCCGCGTAGGCGGTGGTCATCAGGAGCGGATCACCGCCGCCCACCAGCCAGAGGTCGCCGTCCACCACCCCGTCCACCGGGGTCCCGTCGGCCAGGACCCGGGTGGTCAGCACGGCATCCGGCCCCAGGTGGCGCAGCACGGCCAGCCCGGTCAGCAGCTTCTGGGCGCTGGCCGGCACCATCGGCGCGTCGATGTCGACGGCCACCAGCTGGCGGCCGTGCTCGACGACCGACAGGCAGGTTCCATCGGGGGCGTTCGCCATGGATCCGGCCACGGCCTCGCGGAGTCGCCGATCAGCGGTCGGCGCCTGGAGGAACTCTGGCATCCGGCGGATGGACAGCAGCGGCGTGTCGACCCGGAGTGGCTCGGTTCCCGGTCGGAGGTCCCAGGCAGCGGCGGTCCGCTCGGCGCGCTGGGCCTGGAGGCCGGCCAGGAGGGCCACGGTCAACAGGACCAGGGGAAGGAGGAGACGCCGACGCACGGGGCGTCATGGTACGAGCCGACCCGCCGGTCGGCGGGGCGCCGTCGGCACCAGCCCACCACGTAGGTTGCCCGGCATGCAGATCTTGGCCGCCCTCTTCTTCGAGGGCATCGACCTGAAGCAGGCGCCCGGCGGTGCCACCCACATCGACCTGACCGGCATCCAGTTCAGCGCTGCCGCGCCGACCGAACCGCCGGTGACGTGGGCGCCGCACCTGGCGGTGATCGTCCGGTGCCCCGATGACCACACCGGTCAGGGCGTCCTCGAGGTGGTCTTCCGGCGCGACGGCGAGCAGGTGGCCCGCAACGTCCAGCCGCTGTCCGTGGAGCCGGGGCGCTTCGGCTACCGGCTGGTCCGGGCCGAGCTGGAGTTCGAGGAGTTCGGGACCGTGGAGGCCGAGTGTCGGATCGACCGGGGACCGGCCACCGTGGTCCCCTTCACCCTCCTGCCTCCGCCCGCCGACCCGGCCTGAACCGCCGTGGCCACCTCTCGGTACGCCGTCGCCCTCAGCCAGCACCCCGACGCCGAGGTGGCCGTGGCCGAGGTGGTCGGCCAGTGCCTGGACCGGGTGGGCCCCGCCCCCGACCTGGCCGTCCTGTTCACCGCGGGCGCCCACGCCCCCGCCACCCCGCTGATCGCCCGGGCGGTCCGCAGGACGCTGGCTCCCACCCACCTCCTGGGCTGCACCGCCGTGTCGACGCTGGCCCATCGCCAGGAGGTCGAGGAGGGGCCGTCGACCGTGCTGTGGGTCGGACGGACCGGACCGGTGGAGGCCTTCCGCCTCGCCGAACCCCGTCTCCCCGGCCCGGCCTCCAGTGGCCATCGGGGACCAGTGCTGTTGGCCGCCGACCCCTTCACCTTCGACGCCGCCACCCTGGCCGCCGACCTCGATCCGGGGACGATCCTCGTCGGTGGCCTCGCTTCGGCGGCCTCGCGCCCCGGGGGCAACCACCTCGTCCTGGACGACGACGCCTTCACCGACGGGGCGGTGGCCGTCGCCCTCCCCGCCGACCTCGGCGCCCGGGCCGTGGTGGCCACCGGCTGCCGTCCGGTGGGCGATCCCATGGTGGTCACGGACGCAGAGGGCCCCCTGGTCCGGACCCTGGCCGGCCGCCCCGCCCTGGATCGCCTCGAGGGCCTCTTGGCCGACGCCGACGAGGCGACCCGGGAACGCCTCCGCCGGGGCCTCCACCTGGGCGTCGTGATCGACGAGCACGCCGAGTCGTTCGGCCCGGGGGACTTCCTCATCCGTGGCATCCTCGGTGCCCAGCGGGAGAGCCGGAGCCTGGCCGTCGGAGCGGAGCTGGCCGTCGGTACCACCGTCCAGTTCCAGGTGCGTGACGCCGAGGCGGCCAGCGCCGACCTGGCCGGGCGCCTCGCCCCGTGGCAGGCCGAGACGGCGCTGGCCTTCACCTGCAACGGACGGGGCAGCCATCTCTTCGGACGACCCGGCCACGACGCCGAACACCTCGTCGACGGCCTCGGCACCACCGCGGTGGCCGGCATGGCGTGCGCCGGCGAATTGGGGCCGGTGGGCGACCGGCACCACCTCCACGGCTTCACCGCCTCGTGCCTCCTCCTGGGGGCCGACGGGACTCCCGAGGAGTGACGGGGCCGCGGATAGGGTGCCCGGCGACGCATCTGTACCCCGAGAGACGACGTCGGCAGTGGCCGAGGTGGAGAACATGACGGACGCTGCACTGGCGGATGGGATGGCCGGCGAGACCCCGGGCTCCCTCGAACGACTGGCCATCGACGTCGTCCGCGGCCTCTCCATGGACGCCCCCCACGCGGCCCGCTCGGGCCATCAGGGCACGGCCATGGCGCTGGCCCCGCTGGCCCACGTCCTGTGGACCCGGGTCCTCACCTACGACGCCGACGCCCCCGACTGGCCGGACCGGGACCGCTTCATCCTCTCGGCCGGACACGCCTCGGTCCTGCTGTACTCCATGCTCCACCTGACCGGACACGGCCTGACCCTCGACGACCTCCGGGACTTCCGCCAGTGGGGATCGGCCACCCCCGGGCACCCCGAGGTCGGCCACACCGCCGGCGTGGAGGTCACCACCGGACCGTTGGGCCAGGGCATCGCCAACGCGGTCGGCATGGCCATCGCCGAACGGAACCTGCGGGCACGCTTCGGCGCCGAGGTGTCGGACCACCACACCTTCGTGGTGTGCGGCGACGGCGACCTGGCCGAGGGCATCAGCCACGAGGCCGCCTCGCTGGCCGGCCACCTGGGCCTCGGCCGCCTCGTCGCCGTCTACGACGACAACCACGTGACCATCGACGGCCCCACCGAGCTGGCGCTGTCCGACGACGCCCCGGCCCGGTTCCGTGCCTACGGCTGGCACGTACTGGACCTGGGCGAGGCCGCCGAGGACCTGGACGCCATCGAGGCGGGGATCCGCGAGGCCATGGCCGTCGAGGACCGGCCGTCGCTGGTCGTCCTCCGCAGCCACATCGGCCACCCGTCCCCCGACGTCGACTCCCCAGCCGTGCACGGCTACTCGCTGACCGACGAGGGCATCGCCGAGACGAAGCGCCGCATGGGCCTGCCGCCCGACGAGGCCTTCCACGTGCCCGACGAGGTCCTGGACCTCTACCGGACGGCCGGTCGTCGGGGCGCCACGGCCCGTGCCGATTGGGAGGCCCGCCTCGCCGCCTCGGACGGCGACCGCACCGCCTGGGACGCGGCGTGGGCCGGCGGCGGCGTCGACGGCTGGGCTGACGCCCTCCCCACCTACGAGGTCGGCGCCGCGGTGGCCACCCGCAAGGCCGGCGGCGCCTGCCTGCAGGCCCTGCTGGACGCCGTCCCCGGGCTCATCGGTGGTGGCGCCGACCTGACGGGCAACACGGGCACCACCATCAAGGACCACGGCGTCCAGAGCGCCGACTGCCCGGAGGGACGCCAGCTGTTCTTCGGGGTGCGCGAGCACGCCATGGGCGCCATCTCCAACGGCCTCGCCCTCCACGGCGGGATGCTCCCCGTCAACGGCACGTTCCTGGTGTTCAGCGACTACATGCGCGGCGCGGTGCGCCTGGCGGCCCTGAGCGGCGCCAAGGTCGTGTTCGTGTGGAGCCACGACTCGGTCGGCGTCGGCGAGGACGGCCCCACCCACCAGCCCGTCGAACACGCGGCGGCGCTCCGGGCCATCCCCGGCCTGCGGGTGGTCCGCCCGGCCGACGCCAACGAGACCGCCGCCGCCTGGCACGGCATCGTGTCCGGAAGCGGCCCGACCGCCCTGCTGCTGACCCGCCAGGACGTGCCCGTCCTGCCCGGCACCGCCGACGTGGACGCCGTGGCCCGTGGCGGCTACGTGCTGGCCGACGCCGAGGCCCCCGAGGTGGTGCTGGTGGGCACGGGCAGCGAGGTCTCGGTCGCCATGGACGCCGCGGCCACCCTCACCGCAGCCGGGCGCTCCGTGCGGGTCGTCTCCATGCCGTGCATGGAGGACTTCGCCGCCCAGGACGAGGCCTACCGCTCGTCGGTCCTGCCCGCCGGCGTGCCGACGGTCTCGGTGGAGGCGGGCGTGACCTTCGGCTGGGACCGCTGGTCGGACCGCCAGGTCGGCATCGACCGCTTCGGCGCCTCGGCCCCGGGTGACCGGGTCATGGCCGAGCTGGGCATCACCCCGGCCGCCGTCGTGGCCGCCGCCGAGGGCCTGCTGGCCTGAGATGCCGACCTGAGATCCCGACCACCGACTCGACCCGGGGAAGCCACATGACCCGCCTGCATGACCTCCACGCCGAGCAGGGCCAGAGCCCGTGGCTGGACAACCTCCGTCGGGCCTGGATCCATTCTGGCGATCTGGCCGACTGGGTCGAGCGCGGCGTGCGGGGCATCACCTCCAATCCGTCGATCTTCCAGAAGGCCATGACGGGCACCGACGCCTACGACGAGCAGTTCCGCGAGCTGCTGGCCGGGGGCGCCTCGACCGAGGACTGCTACTGGACGCTGGTCGTGACCGACATCCTCGGCGCCCTCGACGTGCTCGCTCCCGTCCATGCGGCATCCGGCGGCGTGGACGGGTACGTGTCCGTCGAGGTGGATCCCTCGCTGGCCACCGACACCGACGGCACCATCGCCGCGGCCCGGGCGCTCGACGAGCGGATCGACCGGCCCAACCTGTACGTGAAGATCCCGGCCACCGCCGAGGGCATCCCGGCCATCCGCCAGATGGTGGCCGAGGGCCGCAGCGTCAACGTCACGCTGATCTTCTCGCTGGAGCGCTACGCCGCCGTCATGGAGGCCTACCTCTCGGGCCTCGAGGCCTGTGGGGGCGACCTGTCCGGTGTGTCGTCCGTGGCGTCGTTCTTCATCAGCCGCACCGACAGCGAGGTCGACCGGCGGCTCGACGCCCTGGGCACCGACGAGGCCACGGCGTTGCGGGGTCGGACCGCGGTGGCCCAGGGGCAGGTGGCCTACGCCATGTTCCGCGACGCCTTCAGCGGTCCCCGCTGGGAGGCACTGACCGCCCGGGGCGCCCGGGTGCAGCGACCCCTGTGGGCCTCGACGTCGACGAAGGATCCGTCGTACCCCGACACCCTGTACGTCGACACCCTGATCGGTCCCGACACCGTCAACACGCTGCCCGACGCCACCCTGGAGGCCTTCGAGGACCACGGCACGGTGGCCCGGACCGTGGACGCCGATCCCGCCGGCGCCCGGGCCGTGCTGGCGGCGGTGGAGGCCGCTGGCGTGGACCTGGCCGACGTGGCCCGCGTGCTGGAGGACGAGGGCGTGGCGGCCTTCATCGCCTCGTTCGACGACCTGCTGGCCACTCTGGCCGACAAGGCCGCCACCTTCTGACCCGAGTTCCTCCAGGGGCCTGACGGGGACCCGCTGAGGGCCCGTTCCCGGGTCCGTTTCGAAACGAAACGGACTGCTACGGTCCGGCGATGCCCACCTGCTCCATCGCCGCGACCCTCGAGGCCGTCGGCGACCGCTGGACCCTCCTCATCCTCCGCGACCTCTTCCGTGGCGTGCGCCGATTCGAGGCCCTGCACCGCGACCTCGGCATCGCCCGCAACCTCCTCACCGACCGGCTCCACCGCCTCGTGGAACTGGGCATCGTCCAGCGGGTGCCCTACCAGGAGCGCCCCGTCCGCCACGAGTACCGCCTCACCCCCAAGGGCGCCGACCTCTCGCCCGCCCTGGTGGCCCTCATGCGCTGGGGCGACCGGTGGTACGCCGAGGACGGTCCACCCACGCTGCTCGTCCACGACCAATGCGGGACCCCGCTGGAGCAGGCCGTGGCCTGCCCGTCCTGCCACACCGACGTGACCCCGCACCACATCCGGAGCCGTCCCGGCCCGGGTCGGCTCACCGAGGGAGCGACCCGATGACCCGCCCATCCGCTGTCCGCCTCGACGCCCCCTCCGCCGGCCCGCCCACGAATCTCCCCACCGGGCCGGAGCTGTTCGCCGAGGCCCGACGCATCCGCGACCGCCACCACGGCAACCGGGTGACCTACAGCCCCAAGGTCTTCATCCCGCTGACCATGCTGTGTCGCGACCGTTGCGGGTACTGCACCTTCGCCCAGCCCCCCGCCCGGCTCGACGCCCCCTACCTGACCCCCGAGCAGGTGCTGGCCATCGCCCGGCGGGGTGCCGAGGCGGGGTGCCACGAGGCCCTCTTCACCCTCGGGGAGCGTCCCGAGCTGCGCTACCCGGCGGCCGCCGAGTGGCTGGCCGCCCGCGGCCACGACACCACCGTGTCGTACCTGGCCGCCATGGCCCGCCTGGTGCTCGACGAGACCGGCCTGCTCCCCCACGCCAACGCCGGCGCCCTCGACGCCGACGAGCTGGCGTCCCTGCGTCCGGTCAGCCCCTCCCAGGGGATGATGGTCGAGACGCTCCGCGACGACCTGGACTGCCACCGCGGCGCCCCCGACAAGGACCCCGAGCGCCGGCTGGCCACCCTGGAGGCCGCCGGCGAGCTGTCCATCCCGTTCACCACCGGCATCCTCGTCGGCATCGGCGAGGACCGGGCCGACCGGATCGCCGCCCTGGAGGCCATCGCCGCCTCGCACCGGCGCCACGGCCACGTCCAGGAGGTGATCGTCCAGAACTTCCTGCCCAAGCCCGGCACCGCCATGCACGCCGAGGCCCCCTGTCCCGACGACGCCTACCACGAGGCCATCGCCCTGGCCCGGGTGATCCTCCCCGGCGAGGTCCACGTCCAGGCCCCGCCGAACCTGTCCGACGACTTCGGCGTCCTCCTCGACGCCGGGGTCGACGACTGGGGCGGCGTCTCGCCGGTGACCGCCGACCACGTCAACCCCGAACGCCCCTGGCCCGACCTCGACCGGCTGGCCGCCGTCACCGAGGCCCGGGGCTTCACCCTCGCCCCCCGCCTCACCGCCCATCCCGGGTACGTCCGGGACCCGGAGCGGTGGTTCGACCCCGACCTCCACTTCCCGGTGATGGACCGCAGCGATGCCGAGGGCCTCGGGCGCGACGATCCGGGCGCCGTGTTCCCCGAGGTCATCGAGCTGGTCACCGCTGACGACGGCGCCGAGGCCCGCCAGATCGGGCACCGGTCCACGGCCTGGTACTCGGGCTCGCCGACCAGCCCCACCGCGCTCGTACCCGGTCGACCGGCCGCCACCGGACGCCTCCGCGAGGTGCTCGACGGCGTCCTGGCCGGCCAACGCACCGAGGCCGACGAGCTGCTGACGCTGTTCGCCGCCCGGGGCCCCGAGGTGGCCGCCGTGGCCGAGGTGGCCGACGAGCTGCGCCGACGCCGGGTCGGCGACGACGTCACGTGGGTGGCCAACCGGAACATCAACTACACCAACGTCTGCACCTACAAGTGCCGGTTCTGCGGCTTCTCCAAGGGGCCGCTGTCGCTGAACCTGCGGGGGACGCCCTACCTCCTGGAGATGGACGAGATCGCCGGGCGGGCCGCCGACGCGGCCCGGATGGGCGCCACCGAGGTGTGCCTCCAGGGCGGCATCCACCCCGACTTCGACGGCGAGTACTACCTGGACGTCACCCGTGCCGTCCGGGCGGCCGTGCCCGACATCCACGTCCACGGCTTCACCGCCCTCGAGGTCACCGAGGGGGCCCGACGCCTCGGCGAGCCGCTGGCCGACTACCTGCGCCGGGCGCACGAGGCGGGCCTGCGATCGCTGCCCGGCACCGCGGCGGAGATCCTCGACGACGAGGTCCGCGACGTCCTGTGCCCCGACAAGATCACCACCGAGGAGTGGCTGGAGGCCCACCGCACCGCCCACTCGGTCGGCATCCGCTCCAACGTCACGATCATGTACGGCTCCGTGGAGCGGCCCGTCCACTGGGTCCGGCACCTCCTGCGGTGCCGCGACCTCCAGGAGGAGACCGGCGGCTTCACCGAGTTCGTCGGCCTGCCGTTCGTCCACATGGCCTCGCCCATCTACCTGCAGAAGAAGGCCCGACGGGGACCGACCTTCCGGGAGAACCTGCTCCTCCACGCCGTGGCCCGGATCGCCTACGACGGCCTCATCGACCACGTCCAGTCGTCGTGGGTGAAGATCGGCTTCGACGGGGTCCGCCAGCTCCTCCAGGCCGGCGTGGACGACCTCGGCGGCACGCTCATGGACGAGAACATCTCCCGGGCGGCGGGCGCCGAACACGGCCAACAGGTGACCGAGGACGACCTCCGCGGCCTCGTCGAGCCCCTCGGGCGGCGTCTCGTGCAGCGCACCACCCTCTACGACCGCGTCGAGGGCGGCAGCCGCCTGCGGGTGGAGCGTCCCGACGACGGCCGGATCCTCATCCCGGTCGTCAGCGCCTGAAAGGTCCGCTGTCGGGCCCGGTGGGAGCCCGACGGAAGCCCGATCGCCGGGCCTCAGCCGTCGTGGAAGCCCGAGTCGTCCGGCTCGTCGAGCAGGTCGATGGCCTTCTGGACGGCCCGGCGGGCCCGGGTCAGGCGCTTCTCGTCGACCGGCAGCTCGTGGCCGCCGGCGTCGATGGACTCCCGGAGTCGCACGATGGCCAGGTCGGCCAGTTCCTCGGCGATGGCCTCCAGGCGTTCCCGGACCTCGTCGAACTCACCGGCCACGGTCGGCCTCCACCTCTGGTCCGGCGGATCCGGACGCACGGCCCATCATGCCCGCCGAGTCCCGTTGCCTGACCGGCGGACGGCATCGGCCACGAGCTCCATGGGGTGGCGGACGCCGACGCCGGCCTCCGCGAGGGACCGGTCGGCGGCGAGGTGCGTCGAGCAGCCGGGGTTGGCGCTGGCCAGGGTCACCTCGTCGCCCCGGGCCGCCCGGTGAACGGCGGCCACCTTGCGGTCGCGGGCGGCGCCGGCGATCTCGGGCTGCAGGAGCTGGTAGGCGCCACCGGCCCCGCAGCACAGTCCCTCGTCGTCCAGCTCGCGCACGTCGGCCACCGGGGCCAGCAACGTCCGGACCGACCCGTGGCACCCCTGGGCGTGGCGGAGGTGGCAGGGGTCCTGCACCACCACCGTGGGGCGCGCCACCGGGACACCGCCCTCCGTCGACGGGTCGGGCCCGGAGGACGGCGCCAGGCCGGCCAGCAGCCCCTGCACACGGCCGTCGGCCGCGCACCACTCGTGGACGTCGTGGACCCGGGCGGCGAAGGCACGGGCCTCGTCGGTCCCCAGCAGGTCGCCGTAGTGCTTCAGCGCCGCGCCGCACCCCGCCGAGTCGACCAGCACAGGCCGGTCACCGGCCATCGCGGCCACCACCCGTCGGGCGTGCGCCCGGGCGTCGTCGACCAGCCCGGCGTGCTCGTGGAGCGCGCCGCAGCAGCCGACCCGGTCACCGGACCGCTCCACGCCGATGCCCGCCGCGTCCAGCACGTCGACCACCGCCGTGTGGACCTCGGGCTGCCAGGCGTCCATCACGCACCCGGTGAAGAGGACGACCTCGCCGGTGGCGCCATCCCCCCGGCTGGCTCCCTTCCCGTCGGTCCGGCTCCGGCCCGCCCGCAGCGGGATCCGTGCCGGCAGGACGCCGGTCCGACGCAGCAGGCCCAGGCGCTGCACGACGCCGATGGCCCGACTCCCCCAGCGCACGAGGCCCGGCCACGACAGCAGGCGCAGGCCGACGCGCAGGTGCAGCGGGGGTCGCCGCTCGGCCGCCACGGCTTCGCGGGTGCCCGAGATGAGGCGCCCGTAGGGCACGGCCGACGGGCAGGCCGTCTCACAGCCCAGGCAGCCCACGCAGGTGTCCATGGCCTCGTGCCACTCGTCGTCGGGCACCGCCCCCTCCCACTCGACGGCCCGCATCAGGGCGATCCGTCCCCGGGGCGAACGACGCTCGTCGCCGGTGACCCGGTAGGTCGGACAGTGCGGCAGGCACAGCCCGCACTGCACGCAGGCCGCCAGGCCGTGGTCGTCGAGGCCGAGCGGTCCCGGCGTGGTCGGCGACGTCATACCGGGACCCGATGGGGGTCGCACGCCGGGTTCAGGCGGCGCTCCGGATCGAAGGAGTCCCGCACCCGGGCCGCCAGCGCGGCCACCCCGTTCGGAACCGCCGGCGCCGTCGCCGGCTCGTCGCGGTGCACCACGCCGGCCCCCACCTCGAGGACGCCCGCACCGGACAGGCCCCCCTCGACGCGGTGGCGGTGTGGCGGGAGGACCGGCGGGTCCACGGGAACCATGCCGAGGTCCGACAGGCGCCGCATCTGGTCGTCGACGTCGGCGGCATGGCCCTCGACCAGCACGGCGGTCCGCTCCCCGTCCCACAGCACCGTCGCCGGACGGTGGACCAGCGGCGACACCGCCGACGGCTCGACCGGTCCGGCCAGCCACGCCGAGGCCTCGGGGATGGGGTGGGTCCGCAGGATCACCCGGCCCACCAGGGCCAGCGTGCCCAGCGATCCCACCAGGAGGCGGCACAGGTCGTAGCCGGTGACGTTCTTGACCGTCGGCCCGCCGGCTGTGAAGGCGACCCCGTCGGCCCCGACGCAGTCGGCCTGCAGGAGGGCGTCCGTGGCCTCGCCGAGGCGCCCACGGCGCAGCGGGCTCCGGCCCACCATCAGGGCACCGCCCACCGTGGCACCCGGCGGTCCGTCGAGGGCCACCTCCTGGCCGTGCTCGGCCAACGCCGCGGCCAGGTCCACGAGCGGCGTCCCCGCCCCGACCCGCACGGTCATCTCGGCCGGCTCGAAGGCCTCGACCCCCACCGGGGCCCGGACCTCACGCACGGGACCGGCCCCGTCGGCGGCCGGGTCGCGACCGACGGACCAGCGGGTCCCGCCGCCGCGCACGCAGACCGGACCCGTGGCACCCACCTCGTCGCGGAAGGCCTCGAGCGGCGTCACACCCACATCCCCTCCGGCGGCCTGCCCAGGCTGGTGACGTGTCCGCAGCTGGCGCCGGTGGGCAGCACCTTGGCCGGGTTGGCCAGGCCGTGGAGGTCGAAGGCCCGACGCAACCGATCCTGGGCGACCAGGTCGGCGTCGGTGAACTGGAGGTGCATGAAGCGCTTCTTCTCCAGGCCGATGCCGTGCTCGCCGGACAGGACACCGCCCGCCTCGACCGAGATCCGCACGATCTCCTCGCCCGCCTCCAGGACGCGTTCCATGACCCCCGGCTCGCGGGCGTCGTAGACGATCAGGGGGTGGAGGTTCCCGTCGCCGGCGTGGAACACGTTCATCACGATCAGGTCGCGCTCGTCGACCACCTCGTAGACCTTCGCCAGGACCTCGGCCAGGCGGGTCCGGGGGATGACGGTGTCGTTCAGGTAGTAGTCGGGCTTGATCACGGCGATGGCCCCGAAGGCGCTCTTGCGGCCCTTCCAGATCCGGGCCCGTTCGTCCTCATCGGCCGCCACCCGGACCGTCCCCGCCCCGTGGTCGTGGCCGATGGCGGTGATCCGCTCCACCTCGGCGGCCACGCCGGCGGGCAGGCCATCCAGCTCGACGATCAGCACCGCCGCGGCGTCCGTCGGGTATCCGGCGTGGACGAAGGGCTCCACGGCCTCGACGACGCGCTGGTCCATGATCTCGAGCGCCGCGGGCACGATGCCGTCGGCGATGACGGCGCTCACCGTCGCAGCGGCGTCCTCCACCCGGGCGAAGCCCAACAGCAGGGTCGCCACCTCGGGCGGGTCCTCGCACAAACGGACGCAGATCCGCGTGGCGATCCCGAGGGTGCCCTCCCCGCCCACGAAGGCGCCCCGCAGGTCGTAGCCGACGGCCCGACCCTCCTCGTCGCCGAGCACCACGACCTCGCCGTCGGGCAGGACCACCTCGACGGCCAGGACGTGGGCGCTGGTCACCCCGTCCTGGAGGCAGTGGGGCCCACCGGAGTTGTTGGCCACGTTCCCACCGATGGTGCACGACTGCTGGCTGGACGGGTCGGGGGCGAAGTGCAGGCCGGTGCCCGTCAGGTGGCGGGTCAGGTCCAGGTTGACGACCCCGGGGCCCACCCAGGCGAACCGGCGCTCCACGTCCACCTCGTGAATGCGGTCCATCCGCGTCGTGGCCACGACCACCGGGTCGTCGCACGGCACCGCACCTCCGGCCAGGCCCGTCCCGGCGCCGCGCGGCACGAACGCCCGGCCGTGGGCGACGGCGATGCGCACGCAGGCCGCCACCTCGTCGGTGGTCTCCGGGAAGCAGACGACGCCGGCCCGACCACCGCGGGTCACCGAGCCGTCCCGGCTGTACAGGCCGAGGGCCATGCCCCCCGCCTCCACCCGGTCCTCGCCCAGGGCGGCGACGAGGTCGCCCTCGAGGCTCCCGCGCTGCGGGGCACCACCACCGCGGGCAGCGGCGGTACCGCCACGTCGGAACGGGCTCCCCAAGCGCACGGACCGAGTCTGCCCGACGGCCGGTGCCCCCGACGGGGTCGGCGACCCGTCCGACGCTCATCCCCGCAGAGGGTGTAGGAAGGACGCCGTGAGCCGGCTCCGCAACATCGCCACCCGTGGCGACACGCCGGTCCTCGCCCTCTCGGTCCTGACCGGGGCGTTGGTGGCGTGCACCATCGCCGCCTTCGAGTACCTGTCGGCCACCGTCCTCCTGCACCGCCTGCTGGACCGGCCCCTCTGGCAGGTTGCCGTGGCGCCGGCCGTCGGCCTGCTGCTGGCCTCCCTGATCCTCCGCTACCCCGGTCGTCGCCTCGCCCCGGGCACCTCCGACGAGTTCAACCGGGCCTTCCACGACCGGACCCCGCGCCTGCCGCTGCGCGACCTGCCGGTGAAGCTCCTCGCCGGCATCAGCACCATCGGCCTCGGCGGGTCCCTGGGTCTGGAGGGTCCGTCCATCTACGCCGGCTCCACCATCGGCCTCGGCGTCCGCGACCGGTTCCGACGCTGGCTCCGCCGGGAGGACGTCAAGATCCTGCTCACCGCCGGGGCGGCGGCCGGCGTGGCCGCCGTCTTCAAGGCCCCGGCCACCGGCGTGCTGTTCGCCCTCGAGGCGCCGTACCGCGACGACGTCAACCGGCGGGCGCTGCTGCCATCACTGCTGGCCTCGGCCACCAGCTACGTGTCGTACATCAACCTCATCGGCCACGAACCGGTCATCCCGTTCCTGAACGACCCGCAGAACCGGATCGGCCTGGACGTGAAGAACCTGGCGCTCAAGTCGGACACCGACGTGCTCTGGTTCGATGCCGCCGACCTGGCGGGCCTCTTCACCGCCGTCGAGGTGGGCGACGTCTTCGGCGCCCTCCTGCTGGGCATCTTCGCCGGCCTCGGCGGCCGCTCGATGGCCTGGCTGGTGCGGTGGGCCAAGACCCAGTCCAAGAACCCCTCGTTCCTGGTCCGGACGCTGGTCGGCGGTGCCTGCCTCGCCGGCCTGGCCCTGGTGGCCGACCTGGCCTTCGACGCTCCCCTGACCGTGGGCCCCGGCTTCGAGGCCATGGAGTGGGTGGTCAGGCCCGACCACGGCCTGGGGCTGATCGCGATGCTCTTCGGCCTCCGGATCGCCGCCACCATCGTCACCCTGGCCGCCGGCGGCGTGGGCGGCCTGTTCATCCCCCTGGCCGTCCAGGGCGTGATCCTCGGCCAGTTCACCGGCACCCTGCTGGAGTCGGACCGTCCGGGCCTGTACCCGACCCTCGGCCTGGCCGCTTTCCTCGGCGCCGGCTACCGGGCCCCCATCTCGGCGGTGATGTTCGTGGCCGAGTCGACCGGCGGGTCCTTCGTGGTCCCGGCGCTGGTGGCCGCCGCGGTCAGCCAGGTGGTGGCCGGCAAGTCATCGGTGGCCGAACACCAGCACTCGGTCCGCCTCGGACACCTGGAACGACGCTTCACCCTGCCCGTCACCTCGGCGCTGGACACCGACGTGATGACCGTGCCACCCGACGCCACGGTGGCCGAATTCATGTACCTGCACGTCCTGGGTCGCCGGGAACGGGCCGTGGCCGTCGTCGACGGCGTCGACTACCTCGGGATGATCAGCCTCACCCAGGTGTCGGCCATCGAGCGGTCCGACTGGGACGACACCCGGGTCGGGGACCTCCTGGACGCCGATCTCCCATCGGCCCGGCCCACCTGGTCGTTGCGCGACGCCATCGTGGCCATGGAGGAGGCCGATGCCGACGTGCTGGCCGTGACCGACGCCGACGGCGGGTTCATCGGGATGCTGTCCGCCGACGACATCCTCAAGCTGGACGAGATCCTCGACGAGACCGGCGGCTGAGCCGCCCGGCCCCGGAGACCGGACCGGTCAGGCCGACTCGGCCGTCTCCTCGAGCTCCTCGGCATCCTCGTCGGACCCGTACTCGTCGGACCAGGCGTCGAACGCCGGCGACTCGTCATCCGCGTGGTCCGACCGCTCCTCGACGTCGAGGCTGTCGAAGATGGCGTCCAGGTCCAGGTCCTGGTTCTGCTTCAGCGCCCGAGCTTCCTCGTAGCGACGGTGTCGACCCTTCTTCACCGTGAGCCTCCGATCGACGACGCCCACAGGCGCCCCACTGCTGTCCGAACATGTCTCCCGGGCCCGTGACGGACACCGGTGCCTCCCACCGGCCACGGCGGGAGGACGACCACCCATCCTACCGACGGGACCACCGGGAACGGGGAGCGGGCGCCGAGTCACCCCGCGGCTCGAGGAGCAGGCCACCTCGGCCGTCGAAGGCCAGCGAGGCCCGGCCGGCCAGCAGGTCGTCCACCGGACCGCCGACCACCTCGTGCCGCCAGCCCTCGGTCATGCGCGCGCCGTCGACGCCCCGCACCAGGTCCTCGATGTCGCTCCGGGTCCCGACGAGGGTCGGGTCCAGGTGTCGGTCCCGTGCCATCTGGGCCACCCACGCCGACACCAGGGTCACCGCCGCCCGGACGTCCCGGCCCGAGTCCCGACGTTGGGGCTCGGCGGCCAGCGGCGGCAGGGCATCGGCGGCGGCGACCGCGGCGAGGAGGCCCTCGGCCACCGCACCCTTGAAGTGCCGTCCGTCCAGGCCCCGCACCTTCCGCAACTCCTCGAGGGTCGTCGGCGCCCGCTGGGCCACAGCGACCACGCCCAGGTCCGGCACCACCTTGCGCACCGGCTGGTCCACCTCGGCGGCCCGCCGCTCCCGCCAGGCGGCCACCGAGCGGGCCACGTCGCGGGCCCGGCCCCGGAGCTGGCGGGCCTCCTTGATGCGGTGCCAGGCGTCCTCGGGGATCCGCCGGCCCCGCTCGCGCTCCAGCATCTCCCGACACTCCTGCTCGGCCCACGCCAGGCGACCGTCGGCCGACAGGCGGTCGACCAGACGGTCGTGGATCTCCAGCAGGTGGGCCACGTCGGAAGCCGCGTAGTCGAGCTGGGAGTCGGTCAGCGGGCGGGCCAGCCAGTCGGTCAGCCGGTCGCCCTTGGGGAGGCGCAGCCCCAGCTCGCGCTCGTGGAGGGTGGCCAACGACGGGGACGACAGGCCGATGAACCCGGCCGCCACCTGGGAGTCGAAGAGGTTCTCGGGCACGGTGCCGCAGGCCCGGTCGAAGACCTCGAGGTCCTGGCCGGCGGCGTGCATCACCACGAGGAGTCCCGACTCCAGCAGGCCGGCCATGGGTCGGAGGTCCACGGCCAGCGGGTCGACCAGCGCCAGGCCGCCCGACCAGGCCACCTGCACCAGGGCGACCTGCGGGAAGTAGGTCTTCTCCCGGTGGAACTCGGTGTCCACCGCGATGCGGTCCTCGGCGGCGAGGACCTCGAGGAGCGACTCGAACTCTCCCTGCTCCTCGACCATCCGGTACGAGGGGCGGGGCCGACCGCTCAGGAGCCCGCTCCCGCCGCGTCGCCCGTCGGGCCGGACTCCACCTCGAAGTCGGCGGCCACCCAGGCGTTCGTGCCGCCCGCCACGTTCACCGCGTCGACGCCCCGGCTCCGGAGGAACTCGGCCGCCGCCCGGCTGCGGCCACCCACGGCACAGATCACGTAGAGGGTGCCCCCCGTCGGGATCTCCTCGAGGCGGTCGGGAATCGACTGGAGGGGGATGCGCAGGCCACCGGGCACCCGGACCTCGTCAACCTCGTCGGGCTCCCGAACGTCCAGCAGCGAGGCGCCCTCGGCGAGGCGGTCGGCCAGCTCGTCGACGTCGACCTCGGGCACGGGCCCGTCGTCCAGCACGTTCTCCGTCACCGCCGCACCCTACCGGTCGCCTGTGCCGTGGACGGAGCCGTCGGCCAGGTCCGACGGGCGGTCGGCATCGGCCAGCCCGTCGGGCTCCGGGGCGACGACCTCGACGATCCGCAGGTCCCCGACCGAGCGCCGCGGTGCCCGCTCCCCCTCCGCCCACGCCACGTCCAGGACCGGTCCGGCACCGGCCGTCCAGCAGGCGTGCAGCCACTCCCGCCGACCGTCGCGCACGGGCACGGCGACGCCCGGCTCCCCACCCAAGGTGGCCGCCGCTTCGACCACGGCGACCACGTTGGCGGCCGACGCCCGCGGGAGGTCGCAGGCCAGGACCACGACGAGGTGGTGTCCGGCCAGGGCAGCCAGGGCGGCACGGATGCCACCGAGCGGCCCCTCGCCGGGCGTCGGGTCCGGGATCCACCGCATCCCGAGGGCCCCCAGGCCGGCCTCGTCGCCACCCACCGCCAGCACGTCGTCAGCGCCGGCCACGCGGAGGGCCGCCGCTGCGGTCTCGGCCAGCGGTCGGCCGTCCACGACCAGGAGGGCCTTGTCCCGACCCATCCGTCGGCTGGCGCCGCCGGTCAGCACGGCGCCGGCGAAGCCGGTCACGGATCCGTCAGGCCGTCGGCGCGTCCGGCACCGAACCGGGCCACGAGGGGTCCAGTTGGCGGAGGAACAGCTCGCACCGTTCCGCCTCGTCGACCTCGCCGATGTCGGCCGCCACCCGGGCCAGTCCGGCCAGGGCCCGCAGGAAGCCACGGTTGGTCGGATGCGCCCACCGGACGTAGCCCGAGCCCCGCCAGCCGCTCTGTCGCAGGCGGTCCAGGCCCCGGTGGTACCCGACGCGGTAGGCGGCGTAGGCCTCCATGGCGTCGCGGCCCAGATCGCCCAGCCGCGCCCAGGCCTCGAGGTGCCGCGGGTCGCCCTCCAGCACGGCGGCCACCGCACGCCGTCGACCGTCGACGTCGGACACGGCCAGCGCGTCGACGAGGGCGCCGTCAGACCCGACGGACTCGGGGCCCAACACGGTCTCCGGGGGGCCGGATCCGGACAGGGTCACCGGGCGCGTCTCGCTCATGGCGCGGAGGGTAGTGCCGGGCCGCCTCCGACCCTGACCCGCTGCCATGACCCCCGGCGGGCCGTCGCCGTCGCTACCCTCGCCCGGTGGCCGGGACCTCCTCCACCGACCGTCTCCCGGTCGGCATCCTGGACGGGACGCCCCTGGACCCGGACCGCCTCCCGGAGCTGATCGACCTCCCCTCCTGGGCCGACCCCGACCGCCTCCGGTCCCTCGCCGTGGTCGGCATCGTGGTGGCCGTCGTGCTGCTGGTCCTGGCCGCCCGACTGCTGCGTCGTCTGGTCGTCCGGGTGGTGGTGGTCGTCGCCCTCGCCGCCCTGGCCATCGGCCTGTGGGACCAGCGCGCCGAGCTCGGCGACTGCGTGGCCACCTGCGACTGCTCGTTGTTCGGCCAGGCCGTCGAGGTCCCCTTCGACCTCAACCCACGCTGCGCCTGAGGTGCCCTCCCGACGCCGGTCGGGATCAGGCCTCGGGAACCCGTCCGATCCGCAGGGCGTTGGTGGACCGGGACCGCACGTCCGTGCCGGCCAGGACGCCGACCAGCTCGCCGGCCGCGACCTCGCCGCGGTCGCGGGCCACGGCCAGGGCGGCCGACACCCGGCTGTCCAGGTCGCCCTCCTCGGGCAGGTGCAGCGGGACGGTGCCCCAGCTCAGGGTGAGCTGGCGGACGGTCCGCTCGTCGGCGCTCAGGCCGAGGATCCGGGCCGACGGTCGGAACCGGGCCATGGACCGGACGGTGAAGCCGCTGCCCGAGATGCACAGGATGGTCCCGATCCCCAGCTCGTCGACGGCCCGTGCCGTGGCCTGGGTCATGGCGTCGGTGATGGAGGTGTCCGGGTCGTCGGTGTCGGTCATCCGCAGCTCGGACAACTCCGAGGTCCAGCCGCGGTGGTCGAAGGCCTCGTCGGCCCGCTCGGCGATCCGGGCCATGGTGGCCACCACGTTGACCGGGTCGATGCCCACCGCGGTCTCCCCCGAGAGCATCACGGCACTCGAGCCGTCCCAGACGGCGTTGGCCACGTCGGAGGCCTCGGCCCGGGTCGGTTCCGGGTTGGAGACCATCGTCTCCAGCATCTGGGTGGCCGTGATGGCCGGCCGCCCCAGAGCGATGCACTGGCGGATGATCTCCTTCTGGAGGATGGGCAGTTCCTCGATGCTGCACTCGCTGCCGAGGTCGCCCCGGGCCACCATGACGGCCCCGGAGGCCTCGATGATGGCCGGCAGGTCGTCAATGGCCGCCCGGGTCTCCACCTTGGCCACCACGATGGGTCCCGACGGGTGCGGATCGACCGGCACCCGCGCGAGGTCCTCGGCCGAGCGCACGAACGAGACGGCGATCAGGTCCACGCCGAGCTCCACGAATCGTTCGACGGCCTCGAGGTCCTCGGGGGTGGGGGCCCGCATGGAGAGGCGGTCCGAGGGGATGTGCAGGCCGGGGCTTCCCATCAGGGTGCCGCCGTGCGCCACCCGGGCCGCCAGGCGGTCGCCGTGGGCCTCGGCCACCTCGAGGATGACCCGTCCGTCGCCCATGCTCAGCCGGTCACCGGGCTCCACGTCGGCCAGCAGGCCCTCGTAGTCGATCTCGATGGTCGAGGCGTCGCTGGCCGTGCCGCCCACCCGGAGGTCGACCACCGAGTCCTCGGCGATGGCCACCGGTGCCTCGCCGAAGGAGGCGGCCCGGATCTTCGGACCGGGCAGGTCGACCAGGACGCCGACGTAGCGGCCCTCGAGGGCGGCGATGCGGCGGATGGCGGCCATCCGCTCCGCGGCCTCGTCGATGGTGTTGTGGGCCAGGCCGAGGCGGGCCACGTCCATCCCGGCCCGGACCAGACCGCGCAGGGTCGCCTCGTCGTCGGACGCCGGTCCGATGGTGGCGATGATCTTGGTGCGGCGGGCCATGGGCCCACGCTATCGACGGGTCAGTCGCCGTCGCCGTCCGGTTCTCCGCCACCACCACCCGCCGGCCCGTCCTCCCCGGCCCCGAACACGGCCTGGACCCGTGCCGTGAGGCGGTCGCGGACCGAGTCGCCGGGCGCCCGGGCCGCCTCGCCGGCGACGCGCCAGCCGAGCCGGCTGGAGTAGAGCAGCGGAGGTTCGCCGAGCCGCCCCTCCCCGAAGGCCACCACTCGGGCGAAGAACAGGTCGTGGTCGTAGCGGCCCGAGATCCTGTCCTCGACCTCGCAGCCCAGCCAGGCCACGGCGTCGGGGACCACGGCCCAGCCGTCGACCTCGTCGATCATCTCGTCGGCCACGTAGCGGAACTTGTGGCCGGGATAGCTGAAGTACTGGCCCGGGTCGATCTGGTCCCCGGCCAGGATCGACACGGCGAACCGGCCCGAGCCCACGATCAGCGGATGGGTGTCGTGCTTCGGCGACACCGAGGCCAGCAGGACGGGCTCCTCGAACGACACCTGGCACACCCAGTGGGAGGTGTAGGCCCGGGTGGTCCCGTCGTGGATGGCGCCCACCACCTGGACGCCCTTCATCATCTGGCCGAGGCAGCGCTTCAGGTCGCGGTCGATCACCGTGGCAGTCTGCCCGCATGCGCACCCCCGGATCGCATCCGTACCTCGACGTCGACGGCCCGGTGGCCTTCGCCCACCGCGGTGGAGCCGAGGAGCACCCCGAGAACAGCCTGGCCGCCTTCCGCCACGCCGTGTCGCTCGGCTACCGGCACCTGGAGACCGACGTCCACCTCACCGCGGACGGGCAGGTCCTGGCCTTCCACGACGACTCGCTGGACCGCGTGACCGACGGGACGGGCCGCATCGGGGACCTGACGGCCGCCGAGGTGGCCCGGGCCCGGATCGCCGGCACGGAGCCGATCCCCACGCTGGACGCACTCCTGGAGGAGTTCCCCGACGCCCGGATCAACATCGACCCCAAGGCCGATCCGGTCGTTGAGCCACTGGCCCGGGCCCTCGAGCGCCACGACGCCCTGGACCGTGTGTGCGTGGGCTCGTTCTCCGACCGGCGACTCCGACGCCTCCGCGGCCTCCTGGGCGACCGCCTCTGCACCTCGGCCGGGCCGGTGGCCACCGCGGCGTTCCGGCTGGCCAGCCTCGGGGTGCCGCTGCCCCGAGGCGCCCACGACTGCCTGCAGGTCCCGGTCCGCCAGTCGGGGATTCCCCTGGTCGACCGGCGCTTCGTCGCCCTGGCCCACCGACGGGGCCTGAAGGTCCACGTGTGGACCATCGACGACCCTGACGAGATGCACCGCCTGCTCGACCTCGGGGTGGACGGCCTGATGACCGATCGTCCGACGGTGCTGCGCGACGTGTTGCGGGCCCGCGGGCACTGGGCAGACTGAGGCCATGGACCTCGACGCGCTCCGCACCTTCCTCCACCTGTTCGGCGTGGCCGGTTGGGTGGGCGGCCAGGTGCTGATGGTGGGCCTGATGCCCGTCCTCCGATCCCTGGGTCCGGACGCCCCGAAGGCCGCCGCCCAGCGCTTCGCCCGGGTGGCCTGGCCGTGCTTCGCCCTGGCCGTGGCCACCGGCCTGTGGGGGCTGGCCGAGGTCGGCCTCGGTGACCGGGACACCGACTACCTGGTCACCCTGCTCGTCAAGCTGCTGCTGGTCGGCCTGTCCGGTGCGTCGGCTGCGCTGCACGCCACCACCCGGTCCCCGGCCCTGCGGGGGGCCACCGGAGGCCTGGGCTTCCTGGCCGCCCTCGGTGCCCTCCTGGCCGGCGCCATGCTCGGCACCTGAAGCCGATTCCTCACCACCTGAACCCGGATTCCGGACCCGGATTCGGGCCCCCGAGGGCCGATCTGGGGACGAAGCTGTGGATCTCTCCCCCACCTGCTGGGGAAATGCCGACGGCTTCGGGGGAAAAGCCCGCCGGCGGTTGACCGATGTCACACCCGGGGTCCATCCTGCCTGCACGCCGAACACGGCGACGGGAATCGGAACCGGATGGAACCGATCCACCGGAAGGAACGGGAGCTCCGGCTCCAGGACCGGACGGGGGAACGGGACCCTGGGAAAGGCCCCGGAGACGTGTTCGGGGAGGACCGCAACCACGCTGGCCCGACCCTCCGGGGACGGAATCCAGCGGTTCGGCCACCGGCACAGGGGTGTCGAGGCCGGGCGGGACGGCGAGCCGCCTTCGGGCGACGGACCGGACCGACCGGACGAGGCACCCGCCGGGACCGGACCACCGCAGGTCGCTCCGGAGCCGACGGGCACCGGGGGGCACCAGCGGTGGCACCGGGACCGGGGTGCCGGGTCGACCGGGCCCCTCCACCGCCGTCGGGCGGAGAGGGGCACGGTGGACCAGGGTCCCGCCGGGGACCGGTGGTCGAGCTGGGTCCGGGAGCGGAGGTCGACGGACCATCCGAGCCCGGGTCAGGGTGCCACCCTTCGGGGAGGTGCCCCGGGTCCGGACCGCGCGACGGGGCGATCCGGCAGGTGGACGTGGGACGACGGAGCGGCTCCGAGGAGTTGACCGGTTCGCCGGGAGGCTACTCGGGGCCGTTTCCGCGTTTTCCGGCGGATCAGGGCCACTGGATCAGGGCACGTAGTGGCCCGACCAGGCGGCGGCCGACAGGGCCACGAGGGCGAGCCCCGACGCCACCGGAATGGCCCCGCCGAGTCGTCGCCGGCCGGCCAGCGTGGCCACGCCGAGCACGATGGGGACGCCGTTGAGGCTGTACCGCTCGAGGCTGTTCAGGTTGTCGGCGGCCAGGGCCACCACCAGGCAGGCGGCGGCGAACGCCCCGTACCGCAGCGGCCACGCCCGGAGGAGCACCACGAGGACGACCAGGAGGACGGCCACGGCGACCACGTGCAGGCCGTCGCCCAGGGCCTCGGGACCGAACAGCTCGCCGAGGCCCTCCCACAGCCGTCGGAACGGGTCGACCGGGTCGCCGCGCAGTTCCCGTTGGACGGTCAGGGGCAGGAACGGCTCGTCGAAGTGCCACGACGCCCACGCCACGTAGCCGGCCGCACCCAGTGGGCCACCGGCCACCGCCACGGCCCGACCCACGGGCGATCGGGCCCCGGAGACCGGCCGCCAGACCGCGCACAGCGCCGCGACCGCCAGCAGGGCCCCGGTGGGCCGCAGCACGGCCGCCGCCGCCGCCAGCAGCCCCGCCGCCCACCAGCGCTCCCGACGCAGGAGCAGCAGGCAGCCCACGGCCAGGGCGAGGAACGGGCCCTCGGCGTACGCCCACACCAGCACGAAGGAGGGTGGGAACAGGGCGAGTGCCCAGACGGCTCGTAGCGCCAGGCGGCGGTCGGCCGTCTCGACCACCACCAGCCGGTGCAGGAGCACCATGGCCACCAGCGTCCCGGCGTTCGAGACCGCCACCAGGGCCGTCGCCGGACCGCCGGGCAGCACCGTGTCCACGAGGCGGCCGAGCAGGACGTAGCCGGGGAAGAACCGGACGCCCTCGAGGGGCACCCCGTCGTACCCGTGGACGACCAGCGAGGCGTACCAGTCGCCGTCCCAGGCCATGAGGCCCCGCTCCAGCGCGTGGGGGACGTCGGAGCCGGCCACCAGCCGGGCCACCAGCCAACCCGCCGCCACCAGGAGCCGGGCCGCCAGCCACGCCGGGACGACGGCCAGCGCATCGGCGGTCCATCCGGAGGCCGCCCGGCTCGACGAGCGGCCCGTCACGACGACCCGGTCACGGGTCGAGGCGGAACCGGGACAGGTTCGCCGCGTCGTCGAAGCGGTCCGCGTCGGCGTAGACCACCTTCGTGGGCCGACCCAGGCGCTCGGCCAGGGCGAGGCGCAGGTCCGGACACTGGCGTCCGAACGTCTCGTAGCCGTCCATCCACGCCAGCCACACGTTGGCCGCCCCCGCCGACCGGGCGGCCACGGCGTCGGCCACCCGCTGGACGTCCACCGCGGCATTGCGGTCCGCGTAGTCGCGCCAGTCGATCCTGCGACCGTCGTCGAGCGCCGGATGGGCCAGGGTGGTGTAGCGGTCAGCCAGCAGGCGGTATCCGGCCGGGGCCAGCTGGTCCGGGCAGAACACCACCAGATCGCCGGGCACTCCCCCGTTGAGCACGGCCTCGGCCACCTCCCCGACCTGGGTCCGTCCCCGGTCCAGTTCCCGGGCCACCGAGACGCCGGAGAGCAGCGCCAGCACGAGGAGCCCGGCCAGACCGGCCCCGGCGGGCAGGCGCCGTAGGCCCACCGACGCGGCCAGCAGCAGCGGCGCCAGGGCGAACACCGCGTACCGGCCCTGGAAGGCGGTCCCCGTGGCCAGGCTGGCCGCGGCCCCGAGGCCCACCGTGGCCACGCCGAAGCCGACCACGATCCGCAACCACCCCTCGTCGGCCAGGCCGAGGACCGGGGGTCCGCCGTCGCCGGTCCGGCGGGTGGCCAGGCCGAGGGTGACCAGCACCGACAGGACCACCACGACCAGGAGGGCCTCCGAGCCGCGGCCCCCGCCGAAGGACTCCAGCGCCAGGGCGGCCACCACCGTGGGCCTCGGCGCGGGCGACCAGGGCGTGCCCGTGTGGGCCGCCTGGTCCAGGAACACCGGAAGCCAGGGCACGAAGGCCAGGCAGCCGACGCCCACCGCAATCAGGAGCCGGCGGACCCGCCGCACGTCCACCCCCCGTCGACCCCACGGCGACGCCGCGAGGGCCAGGCCGGCCACCGAGGTGACCACGGCGAACAGGGACCAGTAGTGGGTCAGGAGCAGGCCGGCCACGACGACCGACACGGCGGCCAGGCGGACCGTCGTCGGACGTTCCCAGGCCCGCACCACGGCCAGGTGGCCGAGGAGCAGCAGGACGAGGAGCAGCTCGTACATCCGGACCTCGGTGGCGTACCGGATGGCGAACGGGCTGGTGGCCACCACCCCGAGAGCCAGCAGGGCGCCCCACCGATCGAGGTGGCGTCGGGCCACCGACCAGGCCAGCGGAAGGGACGCCACCCCGAGCACCCCGGAGAAGGCCCGCAGGGCACCGTCGGAGTCGCCCACCACCGCCGACCAGGCGGCCAGGAGCACGTAGTAGAGGGGCGGGTGGCCGTCGTGGCGCAGGGCCTCGACCAGGTCCGACCATCCCCGCGCCGCCTCGTCAGCCAGCGACGCCGAGATGGCCTCGTCCAGCCACAGCGGTGACGGGGCGGCGAACCGGAGGGCCACGCCGGCCACCACGGCGACCAGCACCGTCAGGGTTCCCCAGCGGAGGACCGTCGACGACGGTTCCACCACGGCCTCCTCAGAGGCCTCCTCGGGCCCGGCCCTCTCCACGGAGGCCGAGCGTACCGTCGGTCCCTCGGGCGCTTCGGTACGCTCGCCGGGACCCGCCCGGCCTGCCCAGCCCCGCCGAGGCGGCGCCCACCAC
>JAERSW010000068.1 GCA_016845305.1 Acidimicrobiales bacterium | reverse complement strand
GCCGACGCCCACCAGCGACAGGGACGTGGGCCCGACGGGCATGACCAGCACGATGCCGGTGAGGAAGCCGAGGACGAGCGCCATGGCCGCAGTCTCGGTGGGTCGGGATCGTGATGACTGCCGAAAACGGTTCCCTGATGAGAAATTGGAACTAGGATCTACGGCCATAGACGAGATCGACAGCAGGATCATCGACGAACTGGTCGCCGACGGGCGGCTGTCCGTGACCGAGCTGTCCGACCGCGTGTCGCTGAGCCTGTCGGCCACCTCCCAGCGCCTGCGCCGGCTCGTGGACTCGGGCGCCATCGCCCGGTTCACCGCCGAGCTGGACGCGGCGGTCGTCGGCCGTCCCATCGACGCCCTCGTCGACGTGCGCCTGCCGTCCGGCGATCCGTTCAGCCACCTGGACGCCGAGCTGCTGGCACTGCCCGAGGTGGTGGACGCCGTCCACCTGACCGGCCGGTTCGACTACCAGCTCCGCCTGCGGTGCTGCACCATCGACGACCTGGACGCCCTCCTGCGGTGGTTCAAGGAGGAGCTCCGCGTCGACGAGACGTCGACCCGGATCGTGCTGAGCACCGTCGACGGCCTGCCCCGCCAGCCCGCTCCTGCCTGAGGACCGCCGGTCCGGGCGAGGCGTCGCTCGGAATTCAGGGGGCGCCGGTTCAGGGGGCGACCGCCTCCAGGCGGGCCGGGACGTGCTTGTGCCACGGGGTGCCGGCGATCGGGTCCCGCCAGTCGGTCGAGGTGAGCTCGTTGGGCGCCACGCCGACCATCTCCGGTTCCCCGCCGGCGGGCGAGTAGGACAGGCCCATGCCGTTGGGCAGCGTGACGTGGCCGTCCATCACCGTGTCGTCGACCGAGGCCACGGCCACCGCCGTGCCGCCGGGCGTCGTGATGCGGACCCGGCCGCCGGTCTCCACGCCGAGCGACGCCGCGTCGGCAGGGCTCAGGCGCAGCGCCCCCTCCCGGTCCTTCTTGCGCCACTCCGGGTCGCGGACCACCGTGTTGGCGGTGAACGACCGCCGCTCGCCGGCCGCCAGGACGAAGGGGAACTCCTCGCTGGTGTACGACGTCGGCGCCTCGCCGAGTCGAGCCAGCTCGTCGAGCATCTCGGGAATGGCGAGGTGGACCTTGCCGTCCGGGGTGCCGAGTAGGTCGAACGAGTCGCCGTGCTCGTGGCGGGTGAACGCCACGCCGTCCTCGCCGGTGACCATGGCCTCGAACAGGGCGGCGCCGAGGGCCGGACCGTCGCCGACGTGGCCGGCGGCCCGGACCTGGTCGGGGTGGCGCATGGCGACCTGCTGGGCGCTGAACCACAGGGCGGCGGCGCCGGCCATCCCGTCGGGCAGCGTCGGGCCCAGCGTCTCGTAGAGGACGATGGCGCCCACGGCGGCCACAGCGGGGTGCTCGACAGCGAGGCCCATGAAGGCCGTCGCGTACGCCTCGGCCCCCTCGGCGGCGGCCTCGTGGAGTGGCGACAGGTCGACGTCGTCGAGGATGCCGGTGGCCCGGACGAGGCGGCGGTGGATTTCCGGTTCGGCCAGGGTGCCGTCCAGCGGCTCGAGGATGGGGGCCCGGACGTGGGCGTGGTTCTCCGGGTAGCCCGACGCGAAGAAGGTCGTCTCCGGCTTCTCGTACTGGGTCGATGCCGGCAGCACCCAGTCGGCCTCGCGGGCGGTCTCGGTGAGGAACGGGTCGATGACCACCGTCAGCTCGCAGGCCCGCATGGCCCGCCGGAACGCCTCGGATCCGGCCAGGGAGTGCACGGGGTTGCCGCTCTCGATGAAGAGCGCCCGCGTGCGTTCGGGGTGGTCGCTCAGGATGCCGTCGGCGATCTCGTTGCACGGGACGAGGCCGTTGATGACGAGCCCGCCGGTGACGGGGTCCCGGGGCTCGTTGCCGGTCGCGCCGTACGAGAACAGCGGCGCCAGCATCGTGTGGGCCGAGATGCCGCCGAGCGCCCCGTAGGCGCCGAGCATCACCGACACGGCCCGGTGCAGGTACGACACCAGCGTCGAGTGGGGGGCCATCTCGATGCCGAGGTCCTCGTAGATGGCGACGCTGCCGTTGGCGGCGGCCATGCGTCGGGCCACGACCCGGACCAGCTCTTCGTCGACCCCGCACCGCTCGGCGAACTCGGCGACCGGGACGGCGGCGAAGGCGGCCGTGGTCTCGTCGACCCCCACGGCGTTGTCGGCCAGCCACGACTCGGCGGTCAGGCCCTCCTGGACCAGCACCCCGCCGAGCGCGGCGACCAGGAAGGCGTCGGTGCCGGGACGGACTCGGAGCCAGTGGTCGGCCAGGTCGGCGGTCTCGCTGCGACGGGGGTCGATGACCACCAGGGCCCGGCCCCCGTCGGCGGCGATCTCCTTGAGGACCCGTCGGGCCTCGGGGAAGCCGTGGGAGTGCCACGGGTTCTTGCCGAGGAACACCGCCACCTCCGCTTCGGCGAACTCGCCGTGGGTGTGGGCACGGAACATGTGGCCCTCGACCCACGCCTCGCCCGTCTTTTCCTGGGCGAGGGCGTTGGAGCGCCGCTCGATGCCGTAGGCGGCCCGGGTGGCCGTCGAGTAGGCGCCGCCGAGGTGGTTCCCCTGGCCGCCGCCGCCGTAGTACATGACCTTGTCGGCGCCGTGGCGCTCGGCGACGCCGCGCAACGCGGCCGACACCTCGGCGATGGCGGTGTCCCAGTCGACCTCGACGAAGGTGCCGTCGTCGAGCCGCTTCAGCGGGCTGGTCACCCGGCCCTTGGCGTTCTGGTAGTAGTCGACCCGGAGGCCCTTCTCGCAGGTGTAGCCCTTCGACGAGACGTGGGCCTTGTTGCCCCGGACCCGGGTGATGGAACGCCCGTCGAGGCGCACCTCGATGCCGCAGTTGGCGCTGCACAGCACGCAGGCCGTCTTGTGCCAGGCCTTCGTCGGATCCTCGGTGGCCCCGTCTCCGGTGGCTCCGTCTCCGGTGGCTGGCTCTCCGGTGGGTACGTCGGTGGCGGTCATGCGCGGACGGTAGGCCCGGCATCGACGGCCGGGCCAACCGGGGTCACCGGACGTAGGCGACGGCCGCGTCGGTGAGGCCGTCGACCTCGTCGGGCGACAGGCCGGGGAAGCCCTCGACGAGGAGCCGACGGTCATCGACCATCCGGACGGCGAGGGTGCCGTGGATGCGCTCCGCAGGCCGCACCGTCACGCCGAGCGCGTGCGTCTGCTGGTCCCACCGCTCGTCGCCCGACCACAGGTCGAAGTCCCGCAGCTCGTAGAGCACGAGCCCGGTGTCGGTGTCCACGGTGGCGGGGTCCGGAGCGTTGCCGGTGACCACCCCCTGGGTGGATCGGCCGTCGAAGGTCCCGACGGAGACCATGACCGCCGTCGGGTCGTAGTGGTGGTACGCGAATGCCAGGTGGCCGGCCCAGTAGCGGTCGGGGTCGGTGCCGGCGTAGCCGTCGGTGCCGTCGACGAACCAGTTGCCGACGAGCCGTCCGTCCACGTCGTAGGCGAACCGTCCGGACCGGGGCTCCGCCGTGCGGAGGCTGAGCGCCGCGATGCGCTCGCGGAGCCCGGGCTCGAAGTAGGGGAGGAAGTCCACGGTGTGGACCTTCCAGGGCTCCCGCACGTAGGTGGCGGGAACCAGCAGGCCGTCGACGGTCACGTCGTCGTCGACGAGGTTGTAGTCGACGTTGCGGACGTAGGTCCCGAGCAGCTCGCCCGGGTCGACCACGACGTTGACCGAGGCGTGCCCGCCCGGGCCGGGAGCGACGGCCGCCAGCCGGTCGGCGAGCGTCGTCACGTGGATGTAGATGCTGGTCAGGCGACACGGGTGGTCGACGACCAGGCGGTAGTCGTCGATGGGCACGTCGCCGTCGTCGGCGAGGATGGCGCCCATCCGCTGGATGTGGGTCACCGTGCCCGCCTCGGGCGTGTACACGTCGATGGGCCGATCGGGCTGGAGCCAGTTCTGGAAGTAGGCGTGGTCGACCGGCGTGACGTGCGAGCCGGTCATGAGGCCCATGGGCACCATGTACTCGGTGGCGTCCAGGTCCACCGGCGGGTGCCGGAAGGGGGGCTTTTCCGAGCACGGGTCGGTGGTCGTCGTCGTGGGAACCGGGGTCGGAACGGGCGCCACGGTGGTGGTCGGTGTCGCGGCCACCGGTTCGGGTCGACGGTCCGGGTCCAGTCCATCACGGGTGCGGGACCGTCGGACCTCGTCGTAGTAGGCGACCTGCGTGGGCATGGCCTCGCAGGCGCACTCGGACAGGAAGGCGTCGTAGATGCCGAAGTCGAAGGTGGCGCGGGTGGCGCCGTCGAGGTTGGCTCCCGACAGGGTCCGCCGATGGCGCCCGTCCAGGTAGACCTCGATGCGTCCGTCAGAGTCCTCGGACCAGCGGACGAACAACGCCACGTCGAGCCAGCGTCCGCGGACCTCGTCGCCATCGGCCAGCAGGCCGTGGTCGAGGAACTCGTAGTTCCGGTCGTTGAAGCGGAAGCCGAGGCCATCGGCGAAGTCCTCGAGGTAGAAGCGGGCCGCGGCGTCGGTGTTGAACTGGCCGAGGAAGGTGACGGCGTCGCCCTGCTTGAGCGGCTCGGTCGGGAGGAGGACGGACCAGCCGTACCAGTACTCGTCGCCGGGGTACTGGGGTGGCTGGTCGGCCCACCACTGGCTCAGCTCGTGGCGGGAACGGTCGGTGGTGCAGTCGTCCCACCCGTCGTTGCCGCTGCAGTCGCCGTCCCGGACCTCGAACCGGAAGGCGTGGTCGCCCGAGCGGACCGGGTGGCCGTCGGCGGCCGACACGACCCGACAGCCGTGGTCGGTGGCGCCGATCGGGTGCTTGGTGGTGAAGGCCCAACCGGCGACCAGGTCGCCGTCGAGGGTGCCGTCGTCGATGGCCGGGTCCATCAGCTCCGCACAGCGGATGCCGGGCGGCAGGTCGGCAGCGGGCCACGTGGTGGGCGGTTCGGTGGTGGTGGCTGCGGTGCTGGTCGTGGTGGTGGGCGGTTCGGTGGTGCTGGGCGCCGTGCTGGACGTGGGAGTGGGCGGTTCGACGGTGGGCGACCGGTGCGTGGTGGGCGTCCTGATGGAACCGGCGGCCGGTGCGTCGGCCGTCGGAGAGGTTCCACCGCACCCGATGAGCAGCACCGTGGCGGTCAGGGCGAGGAGCCACCGCACTCGCCGAGCATCCCACGCCATGGCGATCCAGCGGCGACGGGCGGAGCCGTCGACGAACCGTCGGGATGGGGAGATTTGAACTCCCGACCCCCTGCTCCCAAAGCAGGTGCGCTACCTGGCTGCGCCACATCCCGGGTCGGCGGCCAGTGTACGAGTGGCCTCTGGAACGGCTCGGGGTGCCCCGGGGCGGGTCGTCGTGCGATCCTGTCCGCTGCGAGGCGAGACCACGGAGGACCCCCGACGCCATGAGCGAACCGATCTACGACGCACGGACCTTCTGGGAACTCGTGGAGCGCCGGGTGGCCGACAGCCCGGACCGCACGTTCCTCATCGATCCCGGCGACCCGTCGGCCGGCACGCCGGAGCGCTCCGTCACCTTCGCCGAGGCGAAGGCGTGGGCCGAGCGGGCCGCAGCCGGCTTCGCGGCGATGGGCGTGGGCGAGGGCACGCCGGTCACCTGGGTGCTGCCCACCCGCATCGAGACGATCGTGGCGTCGCTGGCCCTGTCGCGCCTCGGCGCCGTCCAGAACCCGATCATCCACATCTACCGGGACCGCGAGGTCGGCTTCTGCATCCGCCAGACCGCCGCCGAGGTGGTCCTCACGCCCGGCGAGTGGGGTGGCTTCGACTACGGCGAGATGGCCGAGCGGGTCACCGCGGACCTCGACGCGCCGCCCACGATCCTCGACGCCTACGACGCGCTGCCCGACGGCGATCCGGCCACCCTGCCGCCGCTGCCCGAGGCCGCGGATCCGATCCGCTGGACCTACTACACGTCGGGCACCACGTCGGACCCCAAGGGCGTGCTCCACACCGACGCCAGCCTCATGGCCGGCGGCGTCGGCCTGGCCCGGGCGCTCGACATGCAGCCCACCGACGTCGGCTCCATCGCCTTCCCGTACGCCCACATCGGAGGCCCCGACTACCTCGTCTGCCTGCTGGCCAACGGCTTCCCCGCCGTCCTCGTCGAGAAGTTCGACCTGATGGCCGCCATCGAGGCCTACCGCCGCCACGGGGTGACCATGGCCGGTGGCAGCACCGTCTTCTACACGATGTTCCTCGGCGTCCAGCGTCAGACACCCGACGAGCCGATCATCCCCACGTTGCGCCTGCTGTCCGGCGGTGGGGCGCCCAAGCCGCCCGAGGTGTTCTTCGAGGTGCAGGCCGAGATGGGGGTCCCGGTCGCCCACGGCTACGGCATGACCGAGAGCCCCATGATCTGCCAGGGCTCCCCGAACGACGCCGACGACCAGCTCGCCCACACCGAGGGCCATCCCGTCCACGGCGCGGTGGTCACCATCTGCCGGCCCGACGGCACCGAGTGCGACCGGGGCGAGGAGGGGGAGGTGCGGATCTCCGGCCCGCAGCTCTTCAAGGGCTACAAGGACGAGGCGCTGAACGCCGAGGCGTTCGACGAGGACGGCCGGTTCCGCAGCGGCGACCTCGCCGTGATGCGCGACGACGGACACGTGACGCTCACCGGCCGCCTCAAGGACGTCATCATCCGCAAGGGCGAGAACATCGCCGCCAAGGAGGTCGAGGACGTGCTGTACGCCCACCCGTCGGTCGGCGCCGTCGCGGTCATCGGCCTGCCGGACCCCGAACGGGGCGAGCGGGTCTGCGCGGTGGTCGAGACCGCAGAGGGCGCCGAACCACTGGGCTTCGACGACATGGTGGCCACCTGCACCGACGCCGGCCTGATGCGGCAGAAGGTCCCCGAGCAGCTGGTCGCCTACGACGGCCCGCTGCCCCGCAACGCCACCATGAAGATCCTCAAGTACGAGCTGAAGGACGAGCTCGCCGAGGTTCCCTGGCCCTAGCCGCTGGAGCCCGCCCGCGCCGGCTGATCCCGGGGCGACGGGCGGATCAGGTGCCGGTGAAGTTCCCGGCTCGGCGCTCCCGGAACGCCGCGACGCCCTCGGCGGCGTCGGCGGACGACGCCAGGCGGGCCTGGGTGGGGCCGAGCGCGGCGATGCACGCCTCCTCGCCCTCGCGGACGTAGCGGGCCGACGACGCCTTGGTGGCCTGGACGGCCAGCGGGGCGTTGGTGCAGATCACCTCGGCGATCTCGATGGCCCGGTCGAGCTGGGTGCCGGCGGGCACGACCTCCTGGACGAGGCCGATCCGGTAGGCCTCGGCGGCGTCGAACTCGTCGGACGTCAGCAGGTGGTACATGGCGTTGCCCCAGCCGCCCCGGTCGACGAAGCGGATCGTCGCCCCGCCGGCGGCGTGGATGCCCCGCATCGGCTCGAGCTGCGAGAAGCGACAGTCGTCGGCCGCCACCACGATGTCGCCGGCCAGCATCAGCTCGATGCCGAGGGTGTAGGTCACGCCCTGCACGGCGGTCACGACCGGCTTGGAGCACCGTCGGCCGAGCGCCATCGGGTCGACCCGCTCGCCGGCGGTGGACCGACGACCCTCCTTCATCCCGCCGTGGAACTTCGGCAGGTCGAGGCCGGCGGTGAAGTGGTCGCCGTGGCCGAACAGCACGCCGCACCACAGGTCGTCATCGCCGTCGAGGCGCTCGAAGGCCTCGACCAGCTGGCGGGCCATCTGCGGCGTGTAGCCGTTCATCTTGGCCGGCCGGTCCAGGCCGATCAGCAGGATGTGGCCTCGAACCTCGGTGGTGACGCCGCCGTCGGCGGGATCGTGCTCGTTCATGGTGCCCCCTGTCGGACGTCGACTCCTCGATCGCGGACCGGGCGCGGACCCGGTCGTGGAACGGGAGTCTGGACGATGGCCCGTAGGGGCGACGGATCAGGCGGCGGCCCGGACCGCCTCGCGCTCGAGCAGGCGCTCCTTGATGGGCAGGCCGAAGGCGTAGCCGCCGAGGCTGCCGTCGGTGCGCAGGACTCGGTGGCAGGGGACCAGCACGGGGATCGGGTTGGCGCCGAGGGCGGCGCCGACGGCCCGCACGGCGTTGGGTCGGTGCACGGCCTTGGCGAGGTCGGCGTACGTCCGGGTGGTGCCGGGCGGGATGGCGAGGCAGGCCTCCCAGACGGCGACCTGGAACGGCGTGCCGCCCCGCAGGTCGAAGGTGAGGCCGCTGCGGTCACCGGTGTTGAAGGAGTGCTCGATGGCGTCGAACAGGTCGTCGGGCATCGAGTCGGTGCGCGCCGCGCCACGGCCGGTGCGGTCGTGGTGCTCCTCGCGGAACCGGGCGAAGGTGGTCAGGTTCGCGAAGGCCGCCCCCGAGATGCCGTGGTCGTTGTAGGCCACCCAGAGGCCTCCGACCGGGCCGGCGATCTTCGCGATCTCGTCGACGGGCTTGCCGTCGACCTCCTCCTCGGTGCCGCTCATGCAAGTCCCCCTTCACGGGTCGTGGTTCGTGGTGCGACCACTCTCGCGCAAAACGGTGTGACGTGCATCACACCGGGACGGGGTTTCCCGGAGATCCCCGTCGGGTCCTGCCGGGCTCTCGAACGGTCCGGGAGGCCTCGTCGGGCAGGCCGGCGCTCAGTCGGTCTCGAGGCCGGTGCGGACGATGACCAGCGGGCAGGGGCTGTGGTGGGCGATGGCCTGGCTGACCGAGCCCAGCCGGAGCCCGGCGAACCCACCGCGGCCACGGTTGCCGACGACCAGCATGGAGGCGCCCTCGGCGACCGCCATGAGCGTGTCGGCCGGCCGGCCCTTCTTCAGCACCCGACGGATCTCGACCTCGGAGCCGTACGGCGACGCCGCCACGGCCGAGTCGATGACCTCGCCCTGCATCTTCTCGACCTCGGCAGCCAGGTCGAACGAGTCGAGCGGCACGTAGCCCAGATCGGGGGCGGCGGGGACGTAGGTGGGGGAGTAGCAGGTGACCACCTCGACCACGGCGCCGCGGTGGTGGGCCTCCTCGAGGGCCCAGATGAGTGCCTCGCGTGCGTAGCCGGAGCCCTCGACGCCGACGACGATCCGGCGGTCGGTTCCCTCGCTCATGTGGGTCCTCCCGGTCGCTTTCCCGCCCCGATCCTAGGACAGGCGCCGGAGGCCGGTCGGAGGGAGTCCATCGCGGGAGAGGCGGCTCAGGAGAGGGCGTCCTCGACCTTGGCCAGGGCCTTCTCCTCGGGCGTGTTCAGGGCATACGCCAACTCGGAGACGAGCACGTTGAGGGCCTTGGTGTAGAGCGTCTTCTCGCCGGCCGACAGGCCCTTGGCCTGGTCGCGCAGGGCGAGGTTCCGGACCACCTCGGCGACCTGGTAGACGTCGCCGCTCTTCAGCTTCTCCTGGTGGTTCTTGAAGCGCCGCGACCAGTTGGCCGGCTCGCGGATGTCGCGCTTCTGGAGTACCTCGAACAGGTCGCCGACGTCCTCCTTGTCGATGGGCCAGCGCATGCCGACCTCCTCGACGTTGTCGACGGGCACCGACAGGGTCAGCTCGCCGTGGGCCATCTCGAGGACCAGGTACTCGGCGGTGGTGCCGAAGGCCTTCTTCTTCTCCTTCTTGACGACCACCGCCGCGCCGTGGTGCGGGTAGACGACCTTGTCGCCGGGCTTGAACATCGAGGGGGCCTCCGGAGGCGTGTCGGGGAGCGTTCAGGATACCGGCGGGCCTCCGCCGGTGCGGGGTGACGGTTGCCGCCGATGGGCGGACGGACCGAGGGCTCGGGCGTCAGGCGCCGAGGCGGGCCCGGGCGGCCCGGCTGCGCTCGAGGAGGTGCTCGGGCACGCCGAACGCGTTGCCGGCGGCGGCAGCGCCACCCCCGTCGCCCTCACCGCCGTCGGCCGCCTCCTCGGGGGCCTCGGCGGCACGGCGCTCGGCCTCGGCACGGTCGATCTGGAAGGCGGCCCAGTCCGACGCGTGGCAGACCTGCTCGTGGCCGACCTGGCCGAGGCGGACGCCGTTCTCGAAGTCGACCCAGTAGCGGTACCAGGTCACGCCGTTGGCCACCCGCACCTTGCCGAGGGTCCCCTCGGGGACGCCGGGCAGGTTGACGGTGGCGACCACCTTCCGGTAGCGCTTGATGGGCAGCGTGCGGTCGATCGTCTTGGGCATCGGGGCGGGACCTTCTCCGGGGGGACGTCCGTTGGGGCGAACCGGCTGAACGCTACCGGCCAGCGGCGTGCCCGGCGGCCACCGCGGCGACCACGTGGGCGGCCACCTCGTCGACGGCCACGTCCACCTTCACGCCGTCGGCGCGGGTGGTGACCTCGAGCGCTCCGGCGTCGACGCCGCGGGGGCCGATGGTGACCCGCAACGGGATGCCGACCAGCTCGGCGTCGGCGAACTTCACGCCCGGACGGCCGTCCCGGTCGTCGAGCAGCACGTCGACCCCGGCGGCCCGCAGCTCGGCGTACAGCGACTCGGCGACGGCCATCGACTCCTCGTGGTCGACCTTCACGACGGTGAGCACCACCTCGTAGGGGGCGATGGCCATGGGCCACACCAGGCCGTTCTCGTCGTGGTGGGTCTCGGCGACGGTGGCCATGGCCCGCCCCACGCCGATTCCGTACGAGCCCATGGTCGGGACCCGGTTGGCGCCCTCGGCGTCGAGCACCGACACGCCCATGGCCTCGGCGTACCGGCGGCCCAGCTTGAAGATGTGTCCGGCCTCGATGCAGCGGACCACCCGCAGCGGCTCGCCGCACGAGGCGCACGCCTCGCCGTCGAGGATCCCGCGGACGTCCAGCCACCGGTCGACGGTGATGTCGCGTTCCACGTCGACGCCCTCGAGGTGGACGTCGTCGACGTTGGCGCCGGTCGTCATGCCTGAACGTCCCCGCAGCGCCTCGTCGGCGTAGATGGTGGGGCCGTCGACGCCGACGGCGCCGAGGCTGCCCGGCGAGGCGCCCAGCGCGGCGCGGATCTCGTCGGCCTCGGCGGGGACGACCTCGACGGCGCCGGTGGCGTCGGTGAACTTCTGCTCCAGGAACGGGTGGTCGCCGCGCAGCAGGACCAGCACCAGCTCGCCGTCGACGCGGTACACCAGCGTCTTGACCTGGTGGACCGGCGGGTGGCCGAGCTCGGCGAGGGCGGCGATGGTGCGCACGCCGGGCGTGTCGAACGACTCGGGGGCCTCGCCCGACGGACGGTTCTCGACCGGTTCGAGCGCGGCGGTGGCCCGTTCCACGTTGGCGGCGTAGCCGCAGCCGCCGCACATGGCCACGTCGTCCTCGCCGGCGTCGGACTCGACCATGAACTCGACCGAGGCGCTGCCGCCCATGGCGCCCGACGAGGCCTCCACGGGCACGGCGTCGAGGTCGAGGCGGCGGAAGATCCGCTGGTAGGCCTCGTGGTGGAGGTCGAACGACCGGTCCAGGCCCTCGTCGTCGAGGTCGAACGAGTACGAGTCCTTCATGGCGAACTCGCGGACCCGCAGCAGGCCCGACTTGGGGCGGGGCTCGTCGCGGAACTTCCACTGGATCTGGTACCAGAGCTGCGGGAGGTCGCGGTACGACGCCAGCTCCAGCGACAGCGTGGCGAACACCTCCTCGTGGGTCATCCCGAGGGCGAACTCGCCGCCCTTGCGGTCTGTCAGGCGGAACATCTCGTCGCCCATCGACGTCCACCGGCCCGACGCCTGCCACACCGAGGCGGCGTGCATGGCCGGCAGCAGGAACTCCTGGGCGCCGATGCCGTCCATCTCCTGGCGGATGACCTCGGCGACCTTCTGGTGGACCCGCCACCCCAGCGGCAGCATCGAGTAGTGCCCGGACTGGAGCTGGCGCATGAAGCCGCCCCGCACGAGGAGGCGGTGGCTGGCCGCCTCGGCCTCGGCGGGGGCGTCGCGCAGCGTGGGGATGAAGAGGGAGGACCAGCGCACCGGTCGGGCCTCCTGGGCGTCGGGGGCGGATGGGTCGGCCCACCCTACCGACGGGGCTCCTGTCCCTATGGCCCCCATGGCCGCGGGCCCGGATGGCTGTCTCTCCGGTCGGGCCTCCCGGCCGGGCCTCCCGGCTGGGGCGGCCCGGGGACCTCCGTGCCAGACTCCGGCCATGACCGACACCCTCGACACCGTGACGGCCGACGGGACCCCGGCCGAGGTCCGGGCCGAGCTCGACGCCTGGCTGGAGCAGAACTGGGACCCGGAGCTGACCGTCGCCGAATGGTGGCAGCGCCTCGCCGCCGGCCGGTGGGCCTCGCCGGCCATGCCGGTGGAGGCCGGTGGCCGCGGCTACGGCCGCGACCTGACCGCGGCGGTCTCGACCGGCCTCGCCGAGGCCAACGTGGTCGGTCCCCCGACCGGCCTGGGCCTGATGCTGGCCGCCCCCACCATCGCCGTGCACGGGACCCCCGAGCAGGTCGACCGGTACGTGCCCGAGATCCTCGACGGGTCCGTCGCCTGGTGCCAGCTGTTCTCCGAGCCCGGCGCCGGTTCGGACCTCGCCGGCCTGCAGGCCAAGGCGGTGCGCGACGGCGACGAGTGGGTCGTGACCGGCCAGAAGGTGTGGACCTCCGGTGGCCACATGGCCTCCAAGGGGATGCTGATCGCCCGCACCGACGTGGACGCCCCCAAGCACCAGGGCATCACGTACTTCGCCATCGACATGGACCAGCCGGGCGTCGAGGTCCGGCCGCTGCGCGAGATGACCGGCCAGGCCCTGTTCAACGAGGTCTTCCTCGATGAGGCCCGGGTGCCCCACGACGCCATCATCGGCGGTCAGGGCGCCGGCTGGGCGGTGGCCAACACCACGCTGGCCTTCGAGCGGGCCAGCCTCGGTGGCGGCGGGAAACACCCGGTGTCGGTGGCGCCCGGTCAGAAGGCCGGCCGCCTGCAGAACCGGGTCGGGGACTACACCGAACGGGTCAACCGCGGTCCCGACGGCGAGGGCGGACGCGGCATGGGCACGAGCGCCATGGTCGAACTGGCCCGTGGGGCGGGATGTGCCGACGATCCGGTCGTGCGCCAAGAGATCGTGAAGCTGCACATCCTCGGTGAGGTGAACCGGCTCAACATGCTGCGCGCCAAGGCCGGGGGCAGCCGCCACGGTGGCGAGGGCAACCTGGCCAAGCTGGCCATGAGCGAGCTGGTCCGCCGTAGCCGTGACGTCGGCAACCTGGTCATCGGTGCCGACGGGATGCTGGCGCCGGCGGACAGTGCGACGGGCGGCGTGGTCCAGGAGGTCACGACGTTCAGCCCGGCGCCGGCCATCTACGGCGGCACCGACCAGGTGCAGCGCAACATCATCGGCGAGCGCGTCCTCGGCCTGCCCAAGGAACCGGGTCCGGCCAAGGAGACCCCCTTCCGGGAGCTCCTCCAGAACTAGGGGCTCGGCCCGCGGCCTGGCCGGGGGTGGATCGACCTCAGGCGCGGGCGAGGTGGTCGGCGAGGGCCGAGCGCACCACGTCGGGTTCCTCCATCATCGGGGCGTGGCCCGCCGTGGCCAGCTCCACCACCATGGCGTGGGCGAGCACGTCGACGATCGGCTGGGCGGCCCGCCGGGGCGTCATGCGGTCGAGTCGACCCAGCACCAGCGTGGTCGGGCACGTCACCGCCGCGGCGGCGTCGGCCGCACCGTCGTAGGCGGCGCACATCGCGAGGTCGAGGCCCAGCACCCCGTCCGGGGACGTCTCGATCACCGCCCGGCTGGTGCCGGTCATCGTCATCCCCGGGGTCGGGTTGACGCCGAACTTCTGGTCGGGTCCGTGCATCCAGCCGGCCATGAGGTCGGCGGCGAGCGGGTCGTCGGCGTCGGCGGCGGCCTGGAGGTCGGGGTGGACGGGCATGGCGGCTCCGAGGCCCATCAGCACGAGCGAGGCGACCGAGTCGGCGTGGTGGGCGGCGGCCTCGAGGCCGATGAAGGCGCCCATGGAGTGGCCGACGACGTGCACCGGGCCTCCGAGGGCCTCGGCCACCGCCGCCACCCAGGCGGCCAGCTCGGCGATCGACCCGAGCGGCGGGCCGTCGCTGCGGCCGTGGCCGGGCAGGTCGACGGCCACGGCCCGGGCGTCGTGGTGGGCCAGCCACCGCGTCTGCTGCGACCACACGGTGCGGTCCATGCCCGCCCCGTGGAGCAGCAGCACGAGCGGCCGGGCGGTGGCGTCCGTGCCGTCGACGGGCACCGCCCCGGTCGCGGCGTGGACGGAGCGGCCGTCGACGTCGAAGCGCATGGCAGCCGTCTCCTCCCGTTCCCGACCGTCAGGCCTTCTGCGAGGCCCGCAGGGCCCGGGACAGGTCGTCGCAGATGTCGTCGGGGTCCTCGAGCCCGACCGAGAGGCGGATGAGCTCCTCGCCGATGCCGGCCGCGGCCAGGTCGTCGGCGCTCATCTGCTGGTGGGTGGTCGACCCGGGGTGGATGACGAGCGTCTTGGCGTCGCCCACGTTGGCCAGGTGCGACGCCAGGCCGACCGCTTCGATGAAGCGTCGCCCGGCCTCGCGGCCGCCGTGGACGCCGAAGCTGAGGATGGCGCCGGCACCGTTCGGGTAGAGGCGGGCGGCCAGCTCGTGGTCGGGGTGGCTGGGATGCGACGGGTGGCTGATCCACGACACGGCGTCGTGGGCGTCGAGCATTTCGACGACCCGGTGGGTGTTGTCGACGTGGCGGGCCATGCGCAACGGCAGCGTCTCGACGCCCTGGAGGAGGTAGAAGGCGTTGGCCGGGCTCATGCAGCCGCCGAAGTCGCGCAGCCCCTCGGCCCGGGCCCGCATCGACAGCGCCGCGGTGCCGAACTCCTCGGTGAACGTGATGCCGTGGTACCCGTCGTACGGCTCTGACAGCGTCGGGAACTTCCCGCCGGCCGCCCAGTCGAAGCGGCCGCCGTCGACGACCACGCCACCGATGGCCACGCCGTGCCCACCGAGGAACTTGGTGACCGAGTGGATCACGATGTCGGCCCCGTGCTCGATGGGCCGCATCAGGTACGGGGTGGCGAACGTGGAGTCGACGGCGAGCGGCAGCCCGTGGGCGTGGGCCACCTCGGCGATGGCGGCCACGTCGAGGACCTCGATGCCCGGGTTGCCGAGCGTCTCGGCGAACACCAGGCGGGTCTCGGGCCGGATGGCCGCGGAGAAGGCGTCGGGGTCGCGGGGATCCACGAAGGTGGTGGTGATCCCGAACCGGGGCATGGTCAGGTTCAGGAGGTTGTGCGAGCCGCCGTAGATGTTGCGGCTGGCCACCACGTGGTCGCCGGCGTTGAGGATGGTGGCCACCGCCAGGTGCAGGGCGGCCTGGCCGCTGGAGGTGCACACCGCCCCGACGCCACCCTCCAGCGAGGCGAGGCGCTCCTCGAGCACGGCCACCGTGGGGTTGGAGATGCGGCTGTACAGGTGGCCGCTGACCTCGAGGTTGAACAGGCCGGCGGCGTGGTCCACCGAGTCGAACACGTACGACGTGGTCTGGTGGATCGGCACGGCCCGCGACCCGGTGGTCGGGTCGGGGCGCTGGCCGGCATGCAGGGCGCGGGTGTCGAAGCGGTGGTGATCGGGTTCGACCATGGGGCGAACCGTATTCCGGCGGGCGGCCCCGGACGAACCCGCTGCCCATCCGCTCCCGTGCCCGTGCCTAGAGTGCGCGGCCATGCGCATCGGATTCATCGGCCTCGGCAACGTCGGCGGCAAGCTCGCCGGCAGCCTGCTCCGCAACGGCTTCGACCTGACCGTCCGCGACCTCGACGAGGACGCGGCCCGCCCATTCCTCGACGGGGGCGCCTCGTGGGCCGACTCGCCGCGGGAGATGGCCGAGGCGTGCGACGTGGTGGTGACCTGCCTGCCGTCGCCGGCCGCCTGCTCGGCGGTCATGGAGGCCGACGACGGGATCCTGGCCGGCCTGCGGGTCGCCGCCGGCGACGGCCGCCGCCGGGCGTGGCTAGAGATGAGTACCACCGACGAGTCCGAGGTGCGTCGCATCGGGGCGCTGGTCGCCGAGGCGGGTGCCGAGCCGGTCGACTGCCCGGTGTCCGGCGGCTGCCACCGGGCCGCCACCGGCAACATCGCCATCTTCGCCGGCTGCGACCGCGACACGTTCGAGCGGGTGCTGCCGGTGCTGACCACCATGGGGCGCCGCATCCTGCACACCGGGCCGCTCGGTTCGGCGTCGACGCTGAAGGTGGTCACCAACTACCTGGCGACGGCCAACCTCATCACCCTGTCGGAGGCGCTGGTGACGTCGGCCGCCGCCGGCATGGACCTCAACACCACCTACGAGGCCATCCGGATCTCGTCGGGCAACTCGTTCGTCCACGAGACGGAGAGCCAGGTGATCCTGAACGGCAGCCGCGACATCAACTTCACCATGGACCTGGTGGTGAAGGACATGAGCCTGTTCTCGGAGGTGGCGCGGCGGGCCGAGGTGCCCCTCGAGGTGGCGCCCGTGCTGCTCGGCATCTTCGAGGACGGCCAGGAGCGGTACGGCCCGAGGGAGTGGTCGCCGAACATCATCCGACGCCTCGAGGAGCCGACCGGCCTCGAGGTGCTGGCTCCCGGGTTCCCGGCCGAGATGGTCGACGACGAGCCCGAGGAGCCCGGCTACGAGGTGGTGCCCCCGCGATGAGGGACACCGGAGCGACGGGGAAGGACCCACGATGAGCGACATCCCAGAGGTCGAGATCCCGGAGGTCATGACCGCCCTGCACCTGGTGGGCAACGGTGGACCGGAGATGCTGGTGCTCCGCCACGACGTCCCGGTCCCGGTGCCGGCCACCGACGAGGTGCTGGTCCGGGTGCGGGCGTGCGCCATGAACAACACCGACGTCAACACCCGGGTGGGCTGGTACTCCAAGGCGGTCACCGGCGGCACCGACACCGGCGGCTTCGACGCGGACCCCTCGGTGGGAGACGTGTCAGGCGACGGCACCTGGGGCGGGAGCGGCCTGTCCTTCCCCCGCATCCAGGGGGCGGACCCGTGTGGTGAGGTGGTGGCCGTCGGCGCCGACGTCGACGACGGCCTCGTCGGCCGCCGGGTCCTCGCCGACGGCTGGGTCCGCGACGCCGATGACCCGTCCGACCGGGCGAAGGCCGGCTACCTGGGCTCGGAACGCGACGGTGGCTATGCCCAGTACTGCGCCATCCCGGCCCGCAACGTCTACGCCGTGGACCCCGTCGACGGCGACCCGCTGCCGTTGACCGACGTCGAGCTGGCGTCCTTCCCGTGCTCGTGGGCGACCGCCGAGCACATGCTGGTGCGCCCCGCGGTGTCGGCCGACGACACGGTGGTGGTGACCGGCGCCTCGGGCGGCGTGGGGACCGCGCTGGTGCAGCTGGCGAAGTTGCGGGGGGCGCGGGTGATCGCGGTGACGAGCGCGTCGAAGGTGGACGACCTGCGGGCCATGGGCGCGGATGCCTGCGTGGACCGGGCGGTCGACGACCTGGCCGCCGCGGTGGCCGACGCGGCCAACGCACTGGGGGGCGACGGCCGCATCGACGTGCTGGCCGACGTGGTCGGCGGCCCCGACTTCGCGCCGTTGCTGGAGCTGGTGCGTCGGGGCGGCCGCTACACGACGGCGGGCGCCATCGCCGGACCCATCGTGGACCTCGACCTGCGCACCCTGTACCTGAACGACCTGGAGCTGTACGGCTGCACCGTGTACGAGCCGGAGGTGTTCGAGAACCTGATCGGCTACGTCCAGCGGGGCGAGGTGGCGCCGGTGGTGGCGGCCACGTGGCCGTTGGCCGAGTTCGGCGCCGCCCAGGAGGCGTTCACGGCCAAGTCCCACGTGGGGGCCATGGTCATCGAGATCCCCTAGGAGGGGTCGCCCCGGGAGGAGTCGGGTCGACGTCGCTCAGGCGACGGGTGGTTCGTCGGCGTGGAGGCCGGCGTAGAAGTCCAGGTTGTCCTGCAGGAGGTCGAAGCAATCCATGTCGGTGGGCGGCAGCTCGCCGTCGTGGACGCCGACGGGCTCGGTGCGCGCCCCCCACTGCAGGGCGATCGAGCCCCAGGTGACGCCGCCGCCGAACGCGGTGAGCACCACGGTGTCGCCGGTCGAGATCCGGCCGGCGTCCAGCGCGTCGGAGATGGCCATCGGGATCGACGCCGCCGCCGTGTTGCCGAGGCCGTCGATGTTGACGAACACCCGCTCGCCCTCGATGCCGAGGCGCCGGGTGGCCGAGTCGATGATCCGGGCGTTGGCCTGGTGGGGGACGACGAGGTCGACGTCGTCGGCGGTCAACCCGGCCCGCTCCAGCACCCGGGCCGCCGACGCCGAGATGCCCTGTACGGCGATCTTGAACACCGCCTGGCCCTCGAAGTGGAGCCGGAACGCCTCGGGGTCGTTGGCGGGCGACGGCTCGCCCTGCGAACCCATGGAGCGGATCAGCATGGTGCCGCCCTTGCCGCCGTCCGCGCCGAGGTCGACGGCCAGGACGCCGTCGCCGTCGGTGGACGGCTCGAAGACCGCCGCGCCGGCCCCGTCTCCGAAGAGGATGGCGGTGCCCCGGTCCCGGTAGTCCATGGCGTAGTGGAGCTTCTCGGCGCCGACGAGCAGGACCCGTTCGGCGAAGCCGGACTCGACCATGCCGGCCACCACCGACGTGCCGTACACGAAGCCCGAGCAGGCGGCGTTGAGGTCGAAGGCGGCGGCGTTGGTGGCGCCGATGCGGTCCTGGACCATGGCGGCCACCGACGGGCACAGCAGCTCCGGCGTGCAGGTGGCGATGACGACCAGGTCGAGGTCGGTGGCCTCCAGGCCGGCGCAGGCCAAGGCCCGGCGGGCGGCCAGCTCGGCCATGTCGGTCGTCTCGACGTGGGTGAGCTGGCGGTTGCGGATGCCGGTGCGTTCCACGATCCACTCGTCGCTGGTGTCCATCAGCCGTTCGAGGTCGGCGTTGGACAGCGACACGGGTGGGACGCACTTGCCCCAGCCGGTGATGGTGGCGCGTCGTGTCACGGGGCGCATTCCTACCACGGGACTATCGTCCCGCCGTGGCCGTGACCCCGATGGCAGCCGGACGGAGCCCGGACGCGGCCTTCGACGCCGACGGCTGGGCGGTCCGGCCGGTGCTGTCGGCCGACGAGGTGGCCGCCGTCCGGTCGGCGGTGGCCGCCCACCTGGAGCGGGTGGTCGACGCCCTGCTGGTGCCCCGCGACGAGACGCACCCCGAGGCCGGCCTCGACGAGCGCCTCGAGCGGATCGCCGCCGGTGACGACCCGTCCCTGGCCACGTTGCTGGCCATGTCGGTGGGTTCCGACGCCCAGCGCGACCCTGTGGTGGCCGGCCTCGTCGAGCACCCGGCGGTGCTGGCCCGCGTCGGCGAGTTGGCCGGCCGCGAGGTCGACGGTGGGACGGTGCGGGTGCGGTGCAACGTCCCGAGCCTGCCGACGCGGCGGGAACCGTGGCACACCGACGTGGTCGTCGACGACGGGCTGCCGTGCTCGAGGGTGCGGACCACCTGCTGGATCCCGCTGGTCGAGGTCGGTCCGGGCGTCGGTGGCCTCGAGGTGGTGCCCGGTCGCCGGTCCGAGGCGCCCGTCCACCAGCCGATGGGGGCCGGCCTCGGCATTCCCGAGGAGGACCTCGGCGGGGCCGAACCGGTCGCCGTGGCCTGCCGGGTGGGCGACGCGGCGTTCCTCGACCGGTTCACCCCCCACCGCACGCTGGCCCCGTCCGACGGACGGGTGCGGTGGAGCGTGGTGCTCTGGTTGCGCCACGGGGAATGACGGGCAGGCTGGGGCCATGTCCGTCGACCAGATGTCGCTGTTCACCGCACTGCTGGCCCTGCTGGCCGGAGCGCTCGCCGTGGTCGGCACTGGGCTCCTGGCCACCCCGGAGGGGCGTCGCCGCCTGGCCGACCTCAGGATCGAGGCCGTCCGCCTGGCGTGGGCCGTGGCCGGCGTGGCCACGGCGGGGAGCCTCTGGTTCTCCGAGGTCGGCGGCTTCGTGCCGTGCGAGTACTGCTGGTACCAGCGGATCCTCATGTACCCGTTGGTCGTGGTCCTCGGCGTGGCCGTCTGGCGTGGGGAGGTGGACCCGCGGGGTGAGGGGGGCGTGGCGTTGCGTTGGCGGGTCCTTCCGTTCTCGGTGGTCGGCCTGCTCCTGTCGGGCTACCACGTGCAGCTCCAGTGGTTCCCGGAGCAGGGGTCGTCGTGCGACGTGGCAGTGCCGTGCACCCAGCAGTGGGTGGACGAGTTCGGGTTCGTGTCGATCCCGGTGATGGCGTTCGCGGGCTTCGCCGCGATCACGGTGCTCGTGCTGGCCGCCACCGTCCGCGAGGATGCGGAC
>JAERSW010000067.1 GCA_016845305.1 Acidimicrobiales bacterium | reverse complement strand
CCGTTCCTGGTCCACGACTGGCAGGTCGCCCAGGCCGCCACCGACCGGCCGGTCAAGGTCACCGTCCCCGGCCCGCTCACCATCACCGACAGCACCGTCGACCGCCACTACGGCGACCGGCGGGCCCTGGTGGCCGACCTGGCCGTGGCCGTCAACGCCGAGGTCCGGGCACTGGTCGAGGCCGGCTGTACCCACGTCCAGGTCGACGAGCCGGTCTTCGCCCGCCGGGTCGACGACGCCCTCGACTTCGGGATCGACGCCCTGGCCACCTGCTTCGCCGGCATGCCCGACCACGTCGTCCGGACCGTCCACTGCTGCTGCGGCTATCCCCGCCACCTCGACGACGAGGACTACGAGAAGGCCCCGCCGTCGGCATACCTGGACCTGGCCGAGGCGGTCGACGCCGCCCCCATCGACCGCTTCAGCCTCGAGGACGCCCACCGGCCCAACGACCTGGCCGACCTGCTGCCCCGCTTCCGCGACACCACGGTCGTCCTGGGGTGCGTGGCCATCGCCCGCAGCCGCCTGGAGACCGTCGACGAGGTCCGCGACCGGCTCGTCGAGGCGCTGCGCCACATCGACCGGGAGCGCCTGGTGGCCGCACCCGACTGCGGGTTGGGCTACCTGGACCGCGATCTGGCGCTGGCCAAGCTCCGGGTGCTGTGCGAGGCCGCCCGCACGGTGTGACCGCGGCCGGCTACTCCACGAAGGTCTGTTCCGCCTCGCCGCGCAGCACGGCCTTGACGACCTTGCCCGAGGCGTTGCGGGGCAGCGGTTCGGCCAGCACCTCGAGGTGGTCGGGCAGCTTGTAGGGGGCCAACGTCTCGCCGCAGAACGACCGCACCTCGTCGAGGTCCAGCGTCGTGTCGGGGCGCAGCACCACGAAGGCCTTGACCTCCTGGCCGAGGGTCCGGTGGTCGACGCCGTCCACGGCGCACTCCACGACCGCCGGGTGCATCTCGAGGCGGGCCTCCACCTCGCCCGGATAGACGTTCTCGCCACCGCGCAGGATCAGGTCGCGCATCCGGCTGGACAGGAACAGCTGGCCGCCCTCGAGGCGCCCGTAGTCACCGGTCACCAGCCAGCGACCGTCCAGCAGGGCCTCGCCCGTCGCCCCGGGGTCCTCCCAGTACTCCGTCATGGTCAGCGGGCTGCGCACGCAGATGAGGCCGCTCTCACCCTCGGCCACCTCGGTGCCGTCCTCGTCGACCACCTTCAGCGACACGGTGGGCATGCCCATGCCGATGCTGTCGGCGTTGGCCTTCAGCATGTCGTTGCTGGCGTGGCTGACCATCCCGCCGGCCTCCGTCGACCCGTAGCCCGACGTGAAGGTGTCCACCAGGTGGGGGAAGCGTGCCTCGGTGGCCCGCACCAGCTCCGGGGTGGTGGCCGACCCGCCGATGGCCACCGTCTCGACCAGCGTCACGTCGAGGTCCTCGATGTCGGGGTGCTCGAGGAGGCGGAAGACGTGGGTGGCCGTCCCGTTCCAGGCGTAGATGCGCTCCTCGGTGGTCAGGCGGATCACCGTGGCCGGGTCGAAGCGGCCCATCGGCCAGACGTTGCCGGCCCCGGTGGCCATCGGGGTGAGGCTGGCGCTCTGCAGGCCCGAGATGTGGAACATGGGGAAGACGGCCAGGCGGGGGCGGGTCGCCCCCGACGTGGACCCCCCGACCTGGGCGGCCTGGGCGGCGCCGAGGAAGGTCACGATCTGGACGAAGCCCACGAGGCTGCGGTGGCTGAGCACGGCGGCCTTGGGCCGTCCGGTGGTGCCCGAGGTGAACTGCATGAGGGCCGGCTGGTCCTCGTCGATGGCCACGTCGGGCAGCTCGGCGTCGGGCGCGAAGTCGGCCAGGGCGGCGAAGTCGTCCTCCATGACCACCACCGGCATGCCGGGATCGGCGCCCTCGAGGCGTTCGAGGCGCTTCCGGTCGGCGACGAGCAGCGAGGGCCGGGTCCGCCCCAGGGCGTGCTCGATCTCGTCGCGGGTCCACCAGCCGTTGCAGGCCACGGCGACCGCGCCCAGCGAGACGGTGGCCCAGAAGGTCAGGATCCACTCGGGCCGGTTGGCGGCCAGGATGGCCACCCGGTCGCCGGCACCCACGCCCCGGTCGGCCAGCGCGGCGGCGATCGAGGCCGCCCGGCGGATCGTCTCGGCGAACGACAGGGCGATGCGCTCGTCGCCGTCGTGGAACACCGCGTAGTCCACGTCGCCGTGGCGGGCCGACGAGGCCAGCAGGTCGCGCAGCGAGCCGTGGCGCTGGACGAAGACCTGCATCTCCTCGCCGAGGACGTCCTCGGTGCCCATCTCGAACGGGGCGCCGGGGGCCATGAGCGCCATGACCTGTTCCATCGGGTCAGCCATCGGACGGCGTCCCCACCAGCTCGTCGCGCAGGGTGCGCTTGACGAACTTCCCGTTGGCGTTGCGGGGCAGCGCCTCGTCGCGGAACCACACGTGCTCGGGCACCTTGAACCCGGCGATCAGGGTGCGGGTGTGCGCCCGGAGATCGTCGGCGGTCAGCTCGGCGCTGGGCAGCAGGACCACGGCGATGCCCACCACCTCGCCGTGCCGGTCGTCGGGCACGGCGAACGCCGCCGCCTCGGCGATGGCCGGATGCTCGTAGACGGCGGCCTCCACCTCGGCGCAGTACACGTTCTCGCCGCTGCGCAGCACCATGTCCTTGGCCCGGTCGACGAGGAACAGGAAGCCGTCGTCGTCGAGGTAGCCGATGTCGCCGGTGTGGAACCAGCCGTCGGTCAGGACCTCGGCGTTGGCCTCGGGGCGGTTCAGGTAGCCGCGGAACACGTTGCCGCCCCGCACCCACAGCTCGCCGTGGCCGCCGGCGGGCTGGTCGGTGCCGTCCTCGCCGACGATGCGGGCCTCCATGACCGGGCACGGCGACCCGGCCGAGGCCGGCTTGGCCACGAAGAAGTGACCGGCGTTGACGGTGATGACGCCGTTGACCTCGGTGAGGCCGTAGCCGGTGCTGGGTCGACCGTCGATGTTGTCCTCGATCTTCTGCACCAGGTCGGGTTGGACCGCCGCCCCGCCGCCGCCCAGGTGGGCGAGGCTGGAGGTGTCGCGGCGCTCGAAGTCGGGGCTGTTGATGAGTTCCCGGGCCATGGTCGGCACCCCGGTCAGCGTCGAGGGGCGTTCCCGCTCGATGAGCTCCAGGGCCCGCTCCGGGTTCCAGCGGTGCATCAGGGTGAGCTTCCCGCCCACCGCGGTGACCGGGTGGAGGCAGCAGTTGCAGCCCGTCACGTGGAACAGCGGGACGGCCAGCAGGGCACCGGGGACCGACTCGCCGGGCGCCTTGTCGGCACCGGTCGGCGCCTCGCCGGCGGCCACCGACTTGGCCTGGGCGCTGGCCTGCATGAGTTGCCAGAACGCCAGGTTCAGGAGGTTGTTGGCGGCGCCCCGGTGGGTCAGCACGGCGCCCTTGGGCTGGCCGGTGGTGCCCGAGGTGTAGAAGACGCAGACGTCGTCGTCGGGGGCGATGGCCATGGGGTCCACCGCGTCGGTCAGGGCGGCGGGGTCCGCGGCGGCCAGCGCGTCGTCCCAGTGGACGGCGTCGTCGGGGAGGTCGACGGACCCGGACCGGACGGCGACCAGATGGAGGGCGCGGTCGGCCCGCAGGTCGTCGAGGTGCGGCGTGACCCGCTCGAGCCGCTCGGCGTCGCAGAGCAGCGCCTTCGGGGTGGAGTCGTCGAGGGCGAACGCCATCTCCGGCCCCGTCCACCAGGCGTTCATGCCGACCACCGCGGCGCCGAGGCGCACGGTGGCCCAGTAGCCGAGGACCCACTCGGGCAGGTTCCGCATGGCCAGGGCCACCCGGTCGCCGTGACCGACCCCCCGGGACTGCAGGTGGGCGGCCAGCGCGTCGACCGCGGCGTGGGCCTCGGCATAGGTCATCCGCTCGTCCTCGTAGACGAGGTACTCGGTGTCGCCGTGGGCGATCGAGCCGGCCCACAGCAGGGCCAGGTTGGGCGGGGCGCCGTCGTAGCAGCGGGTCGGCACGCCACGGACGTCGACCACCGACCAGGCGAACGGAGCGCCCGGGGCGGTCAGCTCGTCCCAGGCCTCGCGGTAGTAGCTGTCCAATGCCCCTCCCCGGACTCGACGGGGCCATGATGGCGCCACGACGGGCGACCCGAGAAGCCGGAGCGCCCGGGGACGAGCACGGGAGCACGACCATGGACGAGATCCGCTTCGACGACCTGAACGGCCTGCGTGCCGCCATCACCGACGAGTTCGGCGACTGGGGTCCCGAGTACGAGATGACCCAGGAGAAGGTGAACCAGTTCGCCGAGCTGACCGGGGACCACCAGTGGATCCACGTGGACGTGGAGCGGGCCACCGCCGGTCCGTTCGGGGGCCCGATCGCCCACGGCTTCTTCACCCTCAGCCTGCTGCCGACGCTCAACCGGGGCGGGGCGGTGAAGATCGTGGGCCAGCAGAACGTCGTGAACTACGGAGCCGACGGCCTGCGGATGCTGGCCCCGGTGCGGGTCGGCTCGACCCTCCACTCCCGGAATCGCCTCAAGGACGTCCGGGAGCACAAGAAGGGCACCCTGGTGGCCACCCAGGTCGCCATCCACGTGGTCGGCAACGACGACGTCCCCGCCGTGCTGTACGACGCGCTGAGCCTCTACCAGGGATAGGACGTCGTTCCTGCGGGCTTCCGCCGGGACCGGCAGTCCCCGACGGATCTTCGGTGCTCAGTTGTTCTTGACGGTCATGCCGCCGTCGACCATGAGCAGGTGGCCGGTGATGTAGCTCGACGCCGGCAGGGCCAGGTGGAGGATCCCGTGGGCCACCTCCTCCGGCTCGGCGTAGCGACGCACCGGCACCCGGCGCCGGGCGAACTTCACCTTGGCCTCGTCCGGGATGGCCGCCGTCATGCCCGTGTCGATGGGGCCGGGGCCCACCGCGTTGACGGTGATCCCCGCCTCGCCCAGTTCCACGGCCAGCGCCCGGGTCAGGCCGACCACGCCGTGCTTGGCCGCCGTGTACGGCGACGTCGACGGCGAGCCGCCCACGCCCTCGGTGGACGACACGTTGACGATCCGTCCGGCCGCCGACGCCCGCAGGTGGGGCATGGCCGCCCGGACGGTCCGGGTCATGCCGGTGAGCATGACGTCCAGCGCCCGACCCCAGACCTCCCCGTAGGAGGGGTCGTCGATGGGCACCCCGGCCGGGATGCCGGCGTTGTTGACCAGCACGTCGAGCCCGCCCATGACCTCGGCGGCCTCGGCCACCACCTTCTCCACCGCGGCGCCGTCGGCCACGTCGAGGGCCCGGGCCGTCGCCACGCCCCCGACGGCGGTGATCTCGGCCGCCACCGCGTCGGCCCGGTCGCCCTCCACGTCGGTGACGGCGACCGTCGCCCCCTCGTCGGCGAACAGGTGGGCGGTGGCCCGGCCGATGCCCGACCCGGCGCCGGTGACCAGCACCCGATGGCCGGCCACCGAACGGCTCAGGTGGGTGAGGCGGGCGGCGGGATCCGTCATGGGCCGAGTCTCGCGTGACCCCTGACCGGCAGGCCCGATCCGGGCCCACGTTTGCCTGACGGACCATCAGATCGGAGACTGGGGCCATGAGCACCGAAGCCTCCGGCTCGACCTTCCCCGACGACGTGGCGGCCATCGACACGATGATGGGAACCCGGGCCGGACCGAACGCCAAGTTCAACTACGCCAACCTGACCGGGATCAAGGACGCCGACTCGAAGTCGATGAACTTCCCGGCCCAGTACATGTTCAAGGACGTGCCGTTCTCCGACCAGGCCCGGGGCGCCGACGGCGAGCCGCAGGACCCGCCGCAGGGCGCCGATCTGTGCCTGCCGTTCATGGACCGCAACAACGTCCAGATGGCCATGGTCGGCATCGGGCCCGACAAGTCCGAGGCCCGCACCATGGTCGAGGAGCACCCGGACCGGTTCTTCGCCTGCCACGAGCCCGACCCCAACGACGTCATGGGCTCGGTGCGGACCATCCGCCAGTTGCACCGCGAGGCCGGCCTGAAGGCGGTGACGGCCTTCCCGTGCGGCCGCAACCCCCAGGTCCCCATCGACGACCCGAAGATGTACGCCATCTACGCCACGTGCTGCGAGCTGGACATCCCGATCTTCTGCTGCGCCGGGATCCCCGGACCGCGGGTGCCGTTCGCCCCCCAGCACGTCGAGCTCATCGACCAGGTCATGTACGACTTCCCCGACCTGGTGTTCGTGACCCGGCACGGGTGCGAGCCGTGGCAGGACCTCATGGTCAAGCTCATGCTGAAGTGGCCGAACCTGTACTACTCGACCTCGGCGTTCGCCCCGAAGCACTACCCGCAGGCCATCATCGACTACGCCAACACCCGGGGCGCCGACAAGGTGATCTACGCCGGCTACTTCCCCATGGGCCTGTCGCTGGACCGCATCTTCGCCGAGCTGCGCGACGTGCCGTTCAAGGCCGAGGTGTGGCCGAAGTTCCTGCGCGAGAACGCCATCCGCGTCCTGAAGCTGGACGCCTGAACCGGACGGTGCCCCGGGGCGACGGCGACGCGGCGGTCGGGGCCTCCGACCCGCCCGACGCCCCCGACTGGGCGGCCGCGCAGCGCCAGTGGTTGCGCGCCACCGTGGTGGGGCGACTCGGCGTCCACCAGCCGTGGGCCGATCCGGTCGGCGAGATCCCGGTGTCGATCGACCCGGGGCCCACCTTCGGCCACGGGGCACATCCCACGACCGCCCTCGTGCTGGCCGAGGTGGATCGGCTGGCCGGCCCCGACGCGTCGTTGCGGGGCACGAGCGTGCTGGACGTGGGCTGCGGTTCGGGCGTGCTGGCCATCGCCGCGGCCCGCCTGGGCGCCGGCCCGGTGGTGGGCATCGACCTCGAGGACGACGCCGTGGCCTGGACGCGTCACAACGCGGCGACCAACGGCGTGGACGTGGCGGCGTCGACCACCCCGATCGCCGAAGTGGCTGGAGCATGGGACCTGGTGCTGGCCAACGTGTTGCCGGTGGTCCACGAGGCCATCGCCGGCGACGTGGCGGCCCGGGTGGCGCCGACGGGCACGCTGGTGGTCAGCGGCATCCCCGACGAGCACGCCGACCGGGTGGCCGGCCGCTACCGGGACGAGGGCCTCGCCGAGGTCCGCCGAACCTCGTCCGACGGATGGGTGGGGCTGGTCTTCGCCGAGGAACCCAGCGCCCTCGGGAACCCGGCGCAGTCCTAGGAACGCGGCCCGGCGGCTCCGCTGGCCCGCATCTCGGCGATGGCCTCGGCCGACAGGCCGATCCCGGCCAGCACCTCGTCGGTGTGCTCGCCGACGCCCGGCGCCATGGTCGGCGTCGGGGGCAGCTCGCCTTCGAGATAGACGGGCAGCGGCAACTGCTCGGCTCCCACGTCCTCGATCCCGTAGAAGGGCAGGCGGTGGGCGAACTGCGGATCCTCCGGGGCGGTCTTCGGGGTGTTGACCGGGGCGATCGGCGTGTTGACCTCGTTGGCGAAGTCCAGCCACTCCTGGCAGGTCTTCGTGGCGAAGATGGCCTTCAACTCGGCCTGCATCTCGGTGTTGTGCCGGGCGTGGTCGGCGTACGTCGAACCGGGCCACCTCTCGAACATGTCCATGCGGTCGACGCCCTCGCAGAAGTTCCTCCAGAACGCCTGCTCGGAGGCCATGAACAGCACGTGGCCGTCGGTCGCCTCGTAGATCTGGTAGCGGACGCCCTCCCACATGCCGGCCAGGCCGGGCTCGCGGCGCTCGTAGTCGTCGGACGGGTTGCCGGTCACGACGTCGGCGGGCCGCTCGTAGGCCTTGTAGGTCTCGATGCGGTACCAGTCCATGTAGGCCGCCGCGTCGGACTGGGCCACCTCCAGCCAGGTGCCCTTTCCGGTCTCCCGGGCGCTGATGACGGCGGCCAGGATGCCCAGCGCCCCGACCATCGGCCCGACGTTGATGCCGATGTTGGGGATGACCGGGATGCGGGTGAAGCCCTCGTCGTCGACCACCGGGTCGATGAGGCCGGCCCACGTGTCGTAGGCGATGCCGTGGCTGGGCATGTCGCGGTACGGGCCGGTGGCGCCGTAGCCCGAGATGGTGCAGAACACGATCTTCGGGTTGATCTCGACCAGGTCGTCGAAGCCGAGGCCCAGCTTGGCCATCGACCCCGGGCGCATGGCCTCGACCACGACGTCGGCCTCGCGCACCATCTCCCGGTAGGCGGCCAGCGCCGACTCCTGCTTGAGGTCCAGGCAGATACTGCGCTTGCCACGGTGGGTGTGGAGGTGGAGCAGCGAGTTGCCCTCCACGATGGGCCAGGTCATCTGGCGGACGTAGTCGCCGGTCGGCGGCTCGACCTTGACCACGTCGGCGCCCAGGTCGGACAGGAAGGTGGCCACGAGGCCGGGGCCGAGGAGCGAGTTCTCCAGCACCTTCAGGCCGGCCAGCGGTCGGTTGGCGTTCCCCATGGGTGTCGTGTCCTCCGGGACCGGGCGGCTCGGTGGCGGCCACCCCTCGAAATCTGACGGTCCGTCAGATTATCCGGCGCGGGCCCCGGTCGGCGCCCCGGGCGGCGATCCCCCGACGGTCCCTAGGCTCGGACCGTGCGCGACCCCGGGTACCTGCTCCACAGCATGGCCATGCAGCAACGTCCCCAGAAGGGCGACCGTCGATCGGTGGGTCGCGCCACCCGACGGCGGGTGTGGGGCTTCGCCCGGCCCCACGGGCGCCTCATCGCCGGCTTCCTGGCCTGCGTGGTCACCGGCTCGCTGCTCGGCGTGGTCCCCCCGCTGCTGTTCCGGGAGATCATCGACGACGCCATCCCGTCGGGCGACCGCGGCCACCTGACGGTCCTCGGCGCCCTCATCGTCGGCGCCGCCCTCCTCCAGGCCGCCCTCTCGTTCGCCCAGCGGTGGGCATCGGCCCGGGTCGGCGAGGGGCTCATCTTCGACCTGCGCGTCGCCCTGTTCGACCACGTGCAGCGCCTGCCGCTGTCGTTCTTCACCCGTACCCAGACCGGCGCGCTGGTCAGCCGCCTCAACAACGACGTGGTCGGCGCCCAACGGGCCCTCACCGGCACGCTCGGCACCGTCGTCTCCAACGGCATCACGGCGATCACCACGCTGGCCACCCTGCTGGTGCTGGAGTGGCGCATCACCCTGCTGGCCCTCGTGCTGGTCCCGGCGTTCATCCTCCCGGCCCGCCGGGTGGGCCTCAAGGTGGCCGAGATCACCCGCGAGGGCATGGACCTCAACGCCTCGATGAACGCCACCATGACCGAGCGGTTCAACGTGTCGGGCGCCCAGCTGGCCAAGCTCTACGGCCGTCCCGACGAGGAGACCGCCGGCTTCGCCACCCGGGCCGGCCGGGTCCGCGACATCGGGATCCGCAGCGCCCTGTACAGCCAGGCGTTCATCATCTCGCTCACCACCCTCGGCGCCCTCGGCACCGCGGTGGCCTACTGGGTCGGCGGGTCGCTGGCCATCAGCGGCACCATCACCATCGGCACGCTGGCCTCCATGGGCGTGCTCGTGGCCCAGCTGTACGGCCCGCTGGCCCAGCTCACCAACGCCCGCGTCGACGTCATGTCGGCCTTCGTGTCGTTCGAGCGGGTCTTCGAGGTCCTCGACGCCCACGACCCCCTCGCCGACGCCCCCGACGCCGAGCCGGTCGACCGCCTCGACGGCCACCTCGCCTTCCGCGGCGTGTCGTTCCGCTACCCGGGCACCGACCAGGCCTCGGTGCCGTCCCTCGAGGTCGAGGCCGCCCCCGGCGAGGCCGGCCGGACCGTGCTCCACGACGTCGACGTGGAGGTGCCCGCCGGCCGGATGCTGGCCGTGGTCGGGCCGTCGGGATCGGGCAAGAGCACCATGGCGTCGCTCGTCCCCCGCCTCTACGACGTGACCGACGGCGCCGTCACCCTCGACGGGCGGGACGTCCGCACGCTGCGCCAGGACGACCTGCGGGCCCGCATCGGGATCGTCACCCAGGACCCGCACCTGTTCCACGACACGGTGCGGGCCAACCTGCGCTACGCCCGCCCCGACGCCACCGAGGCCCAGATGGACGAGGCCTGCCGGTCGGCACGGATCCTCGACGTGGTCCGGGCCCTCCCCGACGGCTACGACACGATGGTCGGCGAGCGTGGCCACCGCATGTCGGGCGGCGAGAAGCAGCGCCTGGCCATCGCCCGACTGCTGCTCAAGGACCCGGCCGTGGTGGTCCTCGACGAGGCCACCAGCCACCTCGACACCGAGAACGAGGCCGAGGTGCAGCTGGCCCTGACCGCGGCGCTCGACGGCCGCACCTCGGTGGTCATCGCCCACCGGCTGTCCACCATCGTCGACGCCGACGAGATCGTGGTCCTCGACGAGGGCCGGATCGTCGAGCGGGGCCGGCACCCCGAGCTGCTGGCCGGCGGCGGGCTGTACGCCGACCTGTGGGCCAACCTGGTCCGCGGCGAGGCGACCGCCGACTCCTGACCGAATCGGCCCGACCGGTACCGTCCCCGGCATGGCTTCCTCCTCCGGTTCCCCCATCGTCATCCTCGCCGGGGCCCGCACCCCCATGGGGCGGTTCCAGGGCGGGCTGTCGTCCCGCACGGCCACCGACCTGGGCGCCACGGCCATCGCCGCCGCCCTGGAGCGGTCCGGCATCGGTCCCGACGACGTCGACTTCGCCTACCTCGGCAACGTGGTGGCCGCCGGCACCGGCCAGGTCCCCGCCCGCCGGGCCGCCGCGGACGCCGGCATCCCGCTGACCGTGCCGTCCACGCTGCTGAATCGGGCCTGCCTGTCGGGCATGCACGCCATCCACCTGGCGTCGCAGATGATCCGCCTCGGCGAAGCCGACACGGTCGTGGCCGGCGGCATGGAGTCGATGACCAACGCCCCCTACCTGCTCACCAAGGCCCGGGCCGGCTACCGCATCGGCGACGGCGCCCTCGTCGACTCGATGATGTACGACGGGCTGACCTGCACGCTGGAGCACTGCGCCATGGGCGAGGCCACCGAGCGCTACGCGGCGGACCTCGGCCTCGAGCGCGGCCCACAGGACGCCTTCGCCGCCGCCTCGCACGAACGTGCCGCGAAGGCCCAGAAGGACGGCCTGCTGGCCGAGGAGATCACGCCGGTCACCATCCCCCAGCGGAAGGGCGACGACCTGGTGGTGGTCGACGACGAGGGCATCCGGGCCGACGCCGACGCCGAGTCGATGGGTCGCCTGCCGGCCGCCTTCGCCGCCGGCGGCAACATCACCGCCGGCAACGCCTCGCAGATCTCGGACGGCGCCGCGGCCTGCGTGGTCACCACCCTGGAGCGGGCCGAGGCGCTCGGCGTGGCCCCGCTGGCCGAGGTCGTCTCGCACGGCCAGGTCGCCGGCCCCGACGCCAGCCTCCTGCACCAACCGTCCAACGCCATCGCCCTGGCCCTCGAGAAGGCGGGCATGGCGGTCGGCGACCTGGACCTCGTGGAGGTCAACGAGGCGTTCGCCGCCGTGGCCCTGGCCTCGATGGAGGCCCTCGGCGTGCCCGACGACATGGTGAACGTGAACGGTGGCGCCATCGCCCTCGGCCACCCCATCGGCATGTCCGGCACCCGCATCGCCCTCACGCTGGCCCACGAGCTGAAGCGCCGCGGTGGCGGCACCGGTGCGGCGGGCCTGTGCGGCGGTGGCGGCCAGGGCGAGGCCCTGGTCCTGCGGGTCGCCGCGTGAGCAGCGTCCCCGACGGTCCGGTCGTCCGGGTCGCCCAGGGCGAGCTGCGGGGGCGCCACCGTCGGGGCGTCCAACTCTTCGCCGGCATCCCCTACGCCGCACCCCCGACCGGCGACCGCCGGTTCCGGGCCCCCGAGCCGCCCGAGCCCTGGGACGGCGTGCGCGACGCCCGCCGCTTCGGCCCCGCCGCACCCCAGCTGCCCGGCGAGGGCCTCACCAACCGGGTCCCCATCCCGTGGGACGAGGACTGCCTGACCCTCAACGTCGTCACCCCGTCGTGCGGGCCCTCGGAACGGGACGGTCGGCTCCGACCCGTCTACGTGTGGATCCACGGCGGCGCCTACAAGCACGGCCAGGGCTCCACCCCGTGGTACGACGGCACGTCGTTCGCCACCCGGGGCGACGTCGTGGTCGTCACCATCAACTACCGCCTCGGCGCCCTCGGCTTCTGCGCGCTCGACTCGCACCTGGGCGACGACTTCGCCACCTGCGGCATCAACGGCACCCTCGACCAGGTGGCCGCGGTGCGGTGGGTGTCCGAGAACGTCGCGGCGTTCGGGGGCGACCCGGACCGCATCACCATCGGCGGCGAGTCGGCGGGGGCATTCAGCGTGTCGAACCTGCTGGCCATGCCGTCCACCCGGGGCCTCTTCCGGCGGGCCATCGCCCAGAGCGGCGGCCTGCACCACACCTTCGACCCGGCCGAGGGCGAGGTGATCGCCGGACAGTTCCTGGACCGCCTCGGGAACCCGTCGGCCGCCGAGTTGATGGCGATGCCCGTCGAGGCGATCCTCGAGGCCCAGGAGCGGGTGGCCGAGGACCGGGGCCACGCCGCCGGACGCAGCCAGGAGCCCTTCTACCCGGTGTGGGGGCACGAGCTGCTCCCCGCCGATCCCCGCGACCTGGTCGCCGACGGGCACGGCTGCGAGGTGCCCCTGCTGACCGGCACCAACGAGGACGAGCTGTCGCTGTGGGGCGTGACCGGCGCCGATGTCGACGCCGCCCGCGACCTCGTGGCCCGCGCCACCGACGACCCCGATGCCATGCTCGACGTGTACCGCCGGCGCCTCGGCGACGAGCGCACCGGCGAGGTGGCGCCCGGCTGGATGGCGTGTGCTGTCGGCTCCGACAAGGTGTTCACCATCCCGGCGATCCGCCACGCCGAGTACCGCCACGCCCACGACGCCGACACGTGGATGTACCGGTTCTCGTGGGACTCGCGGGCCTTCGACGGGCTGTTCGGCGCCGCCCACGCCCTGGAGATCCCGTTCACCTTCCGCACCATCGACCGGCCCGGCGTCGACGTGTTCCTCGGCCCCGGCGAGCCGCCCACCGCCCTGGCCGACGCGGTGCACGACGCCTGGATCGCCTTCATCCGCGACGGCGACCCGTCGACGGCCGCGCTCGGCGACTGGCCCCGCTACACGACCGACGACCGCCTGGTCATGGACCTCGACGAGGAGTGCGGCCTGCTGGCCGACCCCCGTCCCGATGAACGACTCGCCTGGGAGGGAATCGTCCGATGAGCCCACAGAAGGTCCTGGTGATGGGGGGCACGCAGTTCAACGGGCTGGCCCTCGTCCACGAACTGGTCCGGGCCGGCCACGACGTCACCATCGTGAACCGTGGCCAGACCGAGGCGCCGCTGCCCGACGGGATCCACCGCCTCTACGCGGACCGCACCGACCACGACCAGATGCGGGCCATCCTGGGAGCCGGCGGGCCGGAGTTCGACGCCGTGTACGACGTCAGCGCCTACCACCCCGACGACGTGGCCCTCATGATGGACCTCGTCGAGGGGCGGACGGGCCGGTACGTGTTCGCCAGCTCGACGGTGGTGTACGCGGCGGCCGACCTCCTGCCCATCACCGAGGACCACCCGGTGCAGCGCGACGCCCCGCAGATCGAGTACGGCGCCAACAAGCTGCTCTGCGAGGACGCCCTCATGGCCGCCCACGCCGAACGGGACTTCCCGGTCACCATCGTCTACTTCTCGATGGTCTATGGACCCCGCAACATCATCCCGGACCGCGAGCAGCGCATGTTCGCCCGCCTCGAGGCCGGCCGGCCCGTCCTCGTGCCCGGCGACGGCACCACGGTGTCCCAGGTCGGCCACGTCGACGACCAGGCCCGGGCACTGACCGCGCTGCTGGACGCGCCCGTGACGGTGGGCCGCCGCTACAACCTGACCGGGAAGGGCTTCCACACCGACGTCGGTTACGTGGCCACCACCGCCGCCCACCTCGGCGTCGACCCGGACGTCCGGTTCATCCCGGCGGAGCTGATGGACGCCCTGTGGGACGGCGAGGTCGAGATCTCGGTCGACAGCGGGTCACGGCAGAACATCGACATCCGCACCAGCGACGAGGCGAGGAAGCGCCAGCAGTCGGTGCGCCACCGGTTCAAGTTCGCCTCGGTCATGCCCCGCCTGGCGCCCAACATCCACCGCTGGAACCGCAACGTGGTGTTCGGCATCGACGCGCTGAAGCGCGACACCGGCTGGGAGCCCGAGCACGACCTGGCGTCGATGGTGGCCCAGACGCACGCCTGGCACGTCGAGACCGGCGGCCGCGAGTACGACTGGTCCTACGAGGACGAGCTCCTGAAGCTGCTCTGACCGGACGGGCCACCCCTGTGCACGAGGTTGCGCACGGGATGATGCATAGGCAGATACCGGACATCACCGTCTGATACCCACTGAGTATCATGGACGGGTGATCTACCAGACCCCGACGCTGACCCCGACCGACGAGGCCGTCCTCGACGACCTCGAGGAGCTCCGCGGCCGGCTCTGGTTCTTCCTCCGCACCCCCCGCCGGTGGTACGGGTCGCTCCGGCGATCGACCTTCGCCCGGGCGGTCCAGGGCTCGACCTCGATCGAGGGCTACCGCGCCAGTGTCGAGGACGTGGCGGCGATCCTCGACCACGAGGAGGTCGACGCCGACGAGGCCACCCGCGGCGCCATCGACGGCTACCGGGACGCCATGACCTACGTCCTCCACCTGGCACCGACGGCTCCGACCATCGACGCATCGCTGCTGCGGTCGCTCCACTTCATGATGATGAAGTACGACCTGACCCGGCACCCCGGGCAGTGGCGCCCCGGGTCCATCCGGGTGCGGGACGCCGAGGGCACCACCGTCTACGAGGGCCCCGACCGGGAGATGGTCGAACCGCTCATGGCGGCACTCCTCGACGACCTCGCCGACCGACGGGGACCGACCGAGGTCCGAGCCGCCATGGCCCACCTGAACCTGGCCCTCATCCATCCGTTCAGCGACGGGAACGGTCGGATGGCCCGCTGCCTCCAGACCTTCGAGCTGGCCGCCGACGGGCTGGCCGCCCCCGAGTTCTCCAGCATCGAGGAGTACCTCGGACGCAACACCCCCGCCTACTACGACGTCCTGGCCGAGGTGGCCCGGGGCGAGTGGTCGCCCGGGCGGTCGGCCCGACCCTGGCTCGAGTTCAGCCTCACCGCCCACCTCCGACAGGCCCGGATGCTCCTCCGGAGGGTGCATGAGACCGAGGCCCTGTGGGACGCCTGCGAACAGTTGGCCGACCGTGCCCGCCTCCCGGATCGGACCGTCGCCGCTCTGTCCGATGCGGCACGGGGATGGCGGCTCCGTCGATCCCTGTACGTGAAGGCCACCCGATCGACGGGTGGTGAGGCCATCAGCGACCAGACGGCCACCCGCGACCTGACCGCCATGGTCGGCGCCGGGCTGATCGAACCGATCGGCGAGCGTCGAGGGCGGTTCTACCTGGGCACGCCGGAACTGCTCGCCGTCTGGGAGAGCATCCGTGCGCTCCGCGACCGGGCCGCCCCGGACGACCCGTACGCCTGAACCGGCGCCCGACCGACCAGAGGCGGCGTGGACCGGGAGGCGGTTCAGCCAGAGGGTCAGAGAGGGTCAGGAAGAAGGCCAGAGAGAGGGAAAGTGACAGGCCACGTGGTGGTCGTCGCCGACGGCGCGGAGCACCGGCTCCTCGACGGCGCACCGTTCGACGGCCCGCGGGCACCTCGTCCGGAAGCGGCACCCCGACGGCGGGTCGATGGGCGACGGCACCTCGTCGCCGACGGCCGCCTCCGAAGGATCCACGCTGGGCGCCGGCTCGGGCGCCGAGGCCAGCAGCGCCCGCGTGTACGGGTGGGCGGGCCGCTCGTAGATGGCGTCGGCGTCGCCCACCTCGCACAGCTTCCCGAGGTACATGACGGCCACCCGGTCGCTGACGTTGCGAACCACCGACAGGTCGTGGCTGATGAACACCAGCGTCAGGCCGTAACGGTCCTTCATGTCCTCGAGCAGGTTCAGGATCTGGGCCTGCACCGACACGTCGAGGGCCGAGACCGGCTCGTCGCAGATCAGCACCTCGGGGTCCAGCACCACGGCCCGGGCGATGGAGATGCGCTGGCACTGGCCACCGGAGAACTGGTGGGCGCGTCGGGTGGCGGCCACGGCCGGGTCGATGCCGACCGCCCGCAGCACCTCGTCCACCCGGGCCTCCTGGTGAGGACCGTCAGACGCCGACGACCACACGGCGAGGCCCTCCCCGACGATGTCGCGGACCGACCGGCGGGGGTTCAGCGACGAGATGGGGTCCTGGAAGATCATCTGGAGTCGCGGCCGCACCTCCCGGAGCGCCGAGCCCCCGGTGGCCGCCAGGTCGACCTCGTCGTCGGTCCCCGGCCCGAGCAGGACCCGTCCCGACGTGGGGCGGGGCATCTGCACGATGGCCCGGGCCGTCGTCGACTTGCCGCACCCCGACTCGCCGACCACGCCGAGCGTCTCGCCGCGGCGCACGTCGAGGCTGACGTCGCTGACCGCGTGGACCACGGCCCGCCGCCCCGCCAGGCGCCCGACGGTCCCGCCGGCGGGGAACTCCTGGACGAGGTTCTCGACCCGTAGGACGACGTCGTCGAACGCGCCGGGGTCGCGCAGGTGGGCGTCGCCGCTGCCGGCCATCAGGCCTCCCCGGCGCCCAGCGGGGCGAAGCACGCGGACCGGTGCCCGGTGCCGTCATCGACCAGGGGCGGGGCCTCGACCGTGCAGGCCTCGACCCTCGAGCCGCAGCGCGGCGCGAACGGGCACCACGGCCCCAGCTCCGACGGGTTCGGCGGTCGGCCGGCGATGGGCACCAGCCGGGCGTGGGCGGCCGCGTCGATCCGGGGGATGGTCTCCAGCAGTGCCGAGGTGTACGGGTGGCGCATCGCCGTGAACAGCGGGCCGCTGGCCGCGTGCTCCATGGTGCGACCGCCGTACATGACCATCACGTCGTCGGCCCGGCCCTTCACCACCCCGAGGTCGTGGGTGATGAGCACCATCGACATGCCCCGCTCGCGGCGCAGGTCGTCGAGCAGGTCGAGGATGTGCTTCTGGACGGTCACGTCCAGCGCAGTGGTCGGCTCATCGGCGATGAGCAGGCGCGGCCCGCAGGCCAGGGCCATGGCGATCACCACCCGCTGGCGGAGGCCACCGGACAGCTCGTGGGGGTACTGGCGGAGGCGCTTGCGGGGCTCGGGGATGCCGACCCGCTCCAGCAGGTCGAGCGCCGCCGCCGAGGCGTCGCGCCGCGACCGTCCCAGGTGCACCCGGAGGCACTCGGCGATCTGCTCGCCGATCCGCTTGACGGGGTTGAGCGACGTCATGGGGTCCTGGAACACCATGGTCAGCTCCACGCCCCAGAAGTGCCGCTCCCGGGCGGTGGCCAGGGCGCGGACGTCGCGACCGTCGAACGTGATGGTGCCCTCGACGTCGGCGTACGACGGCAGCAGGTTCATGAGCGCCTTCGCGGTCACCGACTTGCCGGAGCCCGACTCGCCGACGATGCCCAGGGTGCGGCCCTCGGCCAGGTCGAACGACACGCCGTCCACGGCCCGGACATCGCCGTCGGGGGTCCGGAACGTGACGCCGAGGTCGCGGACCGACAGCAGCGGCCCGACCGGGCCCGACGGGGACGGCGTGGCGCTCATCGCTCGAACGCCAGCTCTCGCACGTCCAGGTACCACCGGAGGCGGTCGCCGGCGTAGTTGAGGGCCAGCACGGTCAGGAACATCGCCCCGATGGGGAACATGGCCACCCACGGGCCATCGCGCAGGGTGCGGGGCGCCGCCCCCATGACGATGAGCTTCCCCCACGAGAACCCGTCGGCCACGCTCAAGCCCAGGAAGGCCAGGCCGCCCTCGGCGACGACGGTGATGGCCATGCCCAGCAGCGCCAGGCCGCTCATCGGGACGAGCACGTTGGGCAGCAGCTCGCGCACGATGATCCGACCGTGGCCGGCGCCCAGCACCCGGGCCGCCTGCACGAACTCCCGCTCGGCGTACAGCAGGGTGGCGGCACGGGCCAGCCGCCCCACCGGGGCGATGGCCAGGATCCCGAGGGTCAGCGACACCACGGTCAGGCTGGGCCCCAGCGAGGCGATGAACAGGAGCGCCAGCACGAGGCCGGGGAAGGCCAGCAGGGCGAACATCAGGAACGAGGCCAGCCGGTCGACGGTGCCGCGGAAGTAGCCGGCCAGGATCCCGAGGGTGCCGCCGAACGCCATCCCCATGACGATGGCCACGAAGCCCACCACCAGCGAGATCCGGGCCCCCCACACGGTGCGGGAGAACACGTCGCGGCCGTTGCCGTCGGTCCCGAACCAGGCGTCCCCACTGGGCGGGTCGAGTCGACCGCCGAAGCCGGTCTGGTCGGGGTCGGCCAGCGGCAGCCACGGGGCGGCCACGGCGGCGACCAGCACGAGGCCCATCCAGCCGATGGCGCACCAGAACGTGACGCCGAGGCGCCGCCCCCGGCTGTCGTCGAACGACAGGCCGCCCAGCATCGCCTCGTAGCCGCCCTGGACCGACGTCTGCGATTCGATGTCCTGGACGTGCAGGTGGGCGTCCCGCTGCTGCCGCGGGTGCCGGTCCGGGGGCAGCTGTTCAGTCATCGGCCCGCACCCGGGGGTCGATCAGCGAGTAGAGCAGGTCGACGACGAAGTTGACGACCACGAACCCGGTGGCCACGACGACCACGCCGCCCAGCACGATCGGGAAGTCGTCGCGGATCACCGCCTCGACGAGGGCCCGGCCGATCCCGGGGATGGTGAAGATCTGCTCGGCGACCAGGGAGCCCCCGATCATCCCGGCGGTCGACAGGCCGAACACGGTCACCATCGAGAACAGCGACGGACGCAGGACGTGGCGGAACATGATCCACCGGTCCGACATGCCCTTGGCCCGGGCCATGTGCACGAAGTCCTCCTGCATGGTGGTCAGCAGGTCGGTGCGGAGCAGGCGCTGGTAGACGGCGGCGGCCGGCAGGCCGAGGGTGAGGCCGGGCAGCACCATGGACCGCAGCCGCGACGCCAGGTCGGTGTCGTCGTAGCGGCTGTCGAAGACCTGCCAGCGCACCACGAACAGGTAGAAGAGGATCACGCCGAGGGCGAAGTTGGGCACGGCCAGCAGGCCGAACGAGCCGACGGTCGACGCCCGGTCGAAGGACCGGTGGGCCCGGTAGGCGGCGGCCACCGCCCACGGCACGGCGACGCCCACGGCGATGGCCTGGGCGACGCCCATCAGCAGCAGCGACTTGGGCAGCTTGTCCCGCAGCACGTCGCTGACCGGGAGCTCGTTCTTGAACGACGTGCCGAAGTCGCCACGCACGATGTCGGACAGCCAGTACCCGTAGCGCACCGGCAGGGCCCGGTCGAGGTGGTGCTCGCGGCGGGCCTCGGCGATCACCTCGCAGTCACCGCGCCCGCCGGCCGTCTGGCCCGACACGTCCTCGACGAGGCCGGCCTCGACGGCGTCGCAGTCCACCGAGGCGATGAAGCCGACGACGTTGAACAGCGGGTCGCCGAGCACGTTCATGGCCCCGAAGGCCAGGGCGGTGACGGCCAGCAGGACGGCGAGCAGGGACGCGAAGCGGCGCGCCACGAACCGGAGCATCAGGATCCGTCCAGGCCGGTCGTGGCGCGCCGCTCGGTGTCGTTCCCTCGGAGCTTCCCGCCTAGTCCTCGAGCCAGATCTGGTGCATCAGGTGCCACCCGTTGACCGTGCACATGAGCCGGATCCCGTCCGGCGACACCGCCCCGCACACGTTGCGCACGTTCGATCCGAAGGCGTTGGACCACAGCGTGTGGGTGAACAGGAGGTACGTGTAGTCGTCGCGCACCTTCCTCGACACCTGCTTCCACAGGTCGATCCGTTCGGCCGGGTCGGTCGACGCCCGGGCGGCGTACATCAGCTCGTCCCGTTCGGGGTCGCAGAACCGCGGCCAGTTCAGGGCCAGCCCGCTGACGGCGCCGCAGTTCAGCCACGTGACGTCGTTGTCGGGGTCCGGGGAGCCCATCTGGCGCCACGTCACGAAGTTCCACAGGCCGAAGGCCACCTGGGTGATGTGGTCGTCCTGGAGGAGCATGTCCTTGGAGACGTTGAAGTGGTCGCTCCACCCCTCGCTGAGGATGTCGTAGATCCGGTCCTGGACCACCGACGGCCCCGAGTACTGGAGCTCCATGTCGATGCGGCCGTCGGTGCAGTAGTCGGGCTTCTCCGCGCACAGCTCGGCCACCAGCGGCGTGGCCTTCTCCGGCATGTCGGCCTCCTGGACGAGGTCCGGGTCGTGGTACGGCGAGCCGGGCGGGAACCACGAGTTGGCCGGCCGCAGGAGCCCCTGGCCGATGAAGTCCAGGTAGTCCTGTCGGGCCGCCGCGTAGGTCAGGGCCTTGCGGGCCCGGATGTCGTCGAACGGCTTCTGGGCGGTGTTCATCATCCCGAAGCTCTCCGAGCCGTGGTCGGACTCGATGCGCACGACGTCGGGGGCGTCGCGGAGCACGAAGGTGGCGTCGACGTTGGAGGTGTGCATGCCGTCCAGGTCGCCGACCACGAGGGCGTCGGCCGCCATGACGGTGTCGGTGTAGACGTAGAACTCGACGGCGTCGAGGTACACCTCGCCGTTCCACCAGTCGTCGTTGCGCACCAGCCGGGTCATCTGGTCCTGGGTCCGGCTGTCGAACCGGAACGGCCCGGTGCCGACCGGCTCCTGGTTCAGCGACGGGTCCTCCATGGCGGCCCGGATCCACGTCGGCGACGCCACGTAGCCCAACTGGCCGGTCACGTAGCGGGCGAAGTCGGCGGTGGGTCGGGCCAGGTTGAACCGCACGGTGAGGTCGTCGACGATCTCGGCCGGCTCGTAGCCCTCGGTGTCGGGGTCGTCGGCCGGGTACATGGGCTTGATGGCCAGCGAGATGAGCGGGTCGGCCATCTGGCGCTGGAAGCCCAGCATCACGGCCTCGGAGGTGAGCGGCGTGCCGTCGTGGAACGAGATGCCCGGCCGGAGCCGCACGTCCCACGTCATGAGGTCGTCGGACGGGGTGAAGGACTCGGCCAGCCACGGCACGGCCCGGTGGTTGACCTCGTCCCAGATGGCCAGCGAGTCGAACACGGCGTGGGCGATCTGGGTGGTGGCCGTGGCGAAGCGGTTGACGGTCGGGTTGAGGCCGTCGGACTCGGCCTCGAGGCCGTAGCGGAGCGTGCCGCCGCGCACCGGCTCGGGCGGAGCCTCCTCGGGGGCCAGCGTGGTGGTGGCCGTGGACTCGGCCTTGGAGTCGGGGGCCTGCGTGGTGGTGGCCGGGGCGTTGGTGGTGGTCGTGGCCGGTGCCGCTGTGGTGGCCGTGGCCTCGTCAGAGGCGGCGCCGTCGGTGGCGGGCGCGGCGGTCGTGGCCGGTGCCGCCGTGGTGGCGGGCGCGGCGGTGGTGGCCGGTGCCGCCGTGGCGGCCGGAGCGGCGTCGGTGTCGTCGGACGATCCGCCGCAGGCCGAGGCCACCAGGGCCACCGCCAGTGGAATCGACAACCAGGTGCCCGGTCGCGTGCGCATGCTTCCCCCTGTTCCGGGGACCGTCCGCCGGACCCCGTCGGCCTCCACCTTGTCCGAGATCGCGCCCACCCGTCCAATCCCCGGACTCGGATCCGGTCCCGGAGCCGGCCTCGTCATGCGGTCCGGGGCGGGGGCCCCGGCGTGACCGGCCTACTCGGCGACGGCGACCAGGGGATGGTGGCAGGCCACGTGGTGGCCGTCGGCCACTCGACGCATCTGTGGCTCCTCGGCGGCGCAACGCTCCGTGGCGTGCGGGCAGCGGGTCCGGAACCGGCACCCCGACGGCGGTTCGATGGGCGACGGCAGCTCGAGGCCCTCGCTGAGGCCCTCGTCCAACTCGACGGTCGGGTCGGGCTCGGGGATGGAGTCCAGCAGCAGCGCCGTGTAGGGGTGGGCGGCCTCGGCGAACAGGGCGTCCGGCCCGGCCACCTCGCACAGCTTGCCGAGGTACATGACGGCCACCCGGTCGCTGACGTTCTTGACCACGGCCAGGTCGTGGGCGATGAACACCAGGGTCAGGCCGTACTCGGCCTTGAGGTCCTCGAGCATGTTCAGGATCTGGGCCTGGACCGACACGTCGAGGGCCGAGACCGGCTCGTCGCAGATCAGCAGCTCGGGGTCGACCACCAGGCTGCGGGCGATGGAGATGCGCTGGCACTGGCCACCGGAGAACTCATGTGGGTGCTTGTCGCGGGCCACCTCGGGGTCGATGCCCACCGCTTCGAGCATGCGGTCGACCAGGGCCCGCTGTTCGTCCCGGCCGTGTGGTCCCCACACGCGCAGCGGCTCGGCCACGATGTCGCCCACGGTGCGGCGCGGGTTCAGCGACGAGATGGGATCCTGGAAGATCATCTGCACGTCGGTCCGGCGCCGGCGCATGGCCTCGCCGGACAACTCCGTCAGGTCCACGAGACCGTGGTGGACCGAGCCCGACGTGGGCGGCGGCAACTGGATGATGGCCTTGCCGGTGGTCGACTTGCCGCAGCCCGACTCGCCGACCAGGCCGAGGGTCTCCCCGCGGGCGATGTCGAGGCTGATGCCGCTGACGGCCTTGACGGTCCGTCCCCGACCGGCCGGGAACTCCACCACCAGGTCCTCGACCCGGACCAGGACCTCGTCGGCCGCACGCAGGTGGGCCTTGCCACTCCCAGCCATCAGGAAGCACCTCCAGATGCCAGGTCCACGGCGACGGCCGACGGGAGGCCGTCGGCCACGTTGCGGGCGAAGGACTCCGCGGCCTCCGGCGAGCCGACCGGCGTCCAGCAAGCGAAGGCGTGCGAGGCATCGCCACCGGACGGGGCCAGCGGCGGCGCCTCCTCGTGGCACCGATCCTGGGCGTACGGGCACCGGGGGCTGAAGGCGCAACCGGCCGGCGGCGCGATCAGGTCCGGCGGGCGGCCGGTGATGGCGGCCAGGCGGGTGTGGCTGGGCCGATTGGTCCGCGGGATGGACCGCAGCAACGCCTCGGAGTACGGGTGGCGCATGTCGGCGAACAGGGCCCGTGTGGGTGCCTGCTCGACCACGGTGCCGGCGTACATGACCAGGGTCTCGTCGGTCCGACCGGCCACCACGCCCAGGTCGTGGGTGACCAGCACCATGGCCATGTCGCGGTCGGCCTGCTCGCGGCCCAGCAGGTTCAGGATCTGGTGCTGCACGGTGACGTCGAGCGCCGTGGTGGGCTCGTCGGCGAACAGCAGCGACGGCGCACAGGCCAGGGCGATGGCGATGCAGACCCGCTGGCGCATGCCGCCGGACAGCTCATGCGGGTAGGCCCTCAGGCGGGCCTCGGGTTCGGGGATGCGCACCTCGCGCAGCAACTCGACGGCCGTGCGATCGGCTTCGGCCTTCGACACCCCGAGGTGGTGGCGGAGGTGCTCGGTGAGCTGTCGCCCCACCCGGACCAGCGGGTTGAGCGCCGTCATGGGGTCCTGGAAGACCATGGCCATCTCCGGGCCCCAAAGGTCCTGCATCGCGGCGTGCGGCAGCGACAGCACGTCCCGGCCGTCGAAGGTGGCCGTCCCGGTGGTGGTCACGTTGGTCCCGATGTTGAGCCGCATGATGGAGCGGGCCAGCACCGTCTTGCCCGAGCCGCTCTCGCCCACGATGCCGAGCGTGCGGCCCCGTTCCAGGTCGAACGACACGCCGCGCACGGCCCGCACGTCGCCCGCCGGGATCGAGAACGTGGTGTGGAGGTCGCGGACCTCGAGGAGGGTGCCCACAGTGCCGCCGCTCACAGGGCCGCCGATCGCACGGCGCGAGACCGCCGGATGAAGTCGCCCACGTTGTTCAGCGAGAACACGGTGAAGACCAGCGCCAGCGAGGGCCACACCACCGGCCAGAAGTTGATCTGGATGTCCACCCGGGCGGCGTTGACCATGTTCCCCCACGAGGCGGTCGGCGGCTGCACGCTCAGGCCGAGGAAGGCCAGCGCCCCTTCCAGCAGGATGATGACCGCGGCGTTGACGAGCGCGTAGCCCATGCAGCCCGGCAGGCAGTTGGGGATGACCTCGCGGAACAGGATGGTCCGCTTCTTCGTGCCGATGGCCTCCGCGGCGAGGACGAACTCGCGTCGGCTCACCGCCAGCGCCTGGGCCCGGGCCACCCGGGTGTACGGCGGGATGGAGAGGAAGCCGACCACCGCGGCGATGACGACGAGGTCGCGGCGTCCCAGCAGGGTGACCACGGTGAGCAGCAGCACCAGGCCGGGGAAGGCCAGGATCACGTCGACGGTGGACATGACCACGGCGTCGGCCTTGCCCCGTACGTAGCCCACGAAGCAGCCGAAGAGCATCCCGAAGACGGTGCCGGTGGCCACCGCGGTGGCGGCCACGACGAGGGACACCCGGCCGCCGTAGACGATGCGGGCCAGGATGTCCCGACTGTTGTTGTCCGTCCCCAGCAGGTGGGCCCACGACGGCGCGTCGTTCGTCTTCGACGTGCCGAACAGGAAGCCCTGGTGGTTGGGGTCCTGGAGCCCGGGGACGAAGTCGGCGAGGACCGCCCCGAGCACGATGACGGCCAGCCACACCACGCACAGGCGGGTGAAGATCGGCATGCGCAACCGGGTTCCGGCGGCCACGTCAGTCGGCCTTCCGGATCCGGGGGTCGACCACCATGTAGACGAGGTCGACCAGCGTGTTGACCGCCACGTAGACGGTGGCGATGAAGACGGTGATGCCCTGCACCATCATGAAGTCGCGCTGGAAGATGGCGTCCAGCAGGCGCTTGCCGAGCCCCGGCATGGCGAAGAGGAACTCCACGACCACCGTGCCGCCCAGCAGGCTGCCGATGTTGAGGCCGACCACGGTGATCAAGGTCAGCGAGCTGGGCCGCAGGCAGTGGCGGAACAGGATGTAGCGGTCCTTCAGCCCCTTGGACCGGGCCGACAGCACGTAGGTCTCCTGCAGCGTGCCGATCACGTCGGACCGCACCACCCGGGTGTAGACGGCGATCTCGATGAGTGCCAGCGACAGGGCGGGCAGGATCACCGTCTTCAGGTTGTCGAGCAGGCCGTCCGACAGCCGGTTCCAGCCGGTGGCCGGTAGCCAACCCAGCTTCATGGCGAACACGTAGATGAGGAAGAGGCCGGCCACGAAGCCGGGGATGCTCAGGAAGACCTGGGACAGGCCGGAGACGAACTGGTCGACCCTCGTCCCCTCGCGGTAGGCGGCGGCCACCCCGAGGGGAACGGCCAGGAGGACCGACAGGCCCACGGTCACCAGCATCAACTCGGCGGTGACGGGAAGACGGTGGAAGATCTCGTCGCTGACCGTGCGCGACGTCACGATGGAGTCGCCGAAGTCGCCGGTGGCAGCGTCGCCCAACCACCGGGCGTAGCGGACCAGCATCGGGTCGTTGAGGCCCCACTCCTCGCGGACCTGCTCGACGAACTCTCGGTCCTGCTGGGCGTCGATGGGGATGAGGGCGTTGATGGCGTCGCCGGGCAGCAGGTTGACGAGCAGGAACGTCAGGAACGACACCGCCACGAGGGTGGCGGCCAGTCGGACGATGCGCTTGGCGATGAACGGGAGCACGGAGGGGGGCGAGCCTCGGTCGGATGGCGGTTGGGGGGGGATGGCCCGTCGGACGGGCCGGACGCGGACGGGGCGGGACCTCAGGTCCCGCCCCGCCACGAGCGTCTGGTCGGTCAGGGGGCGTGGCCCCCGACCGGTCTGATCAGGTGGTGGCTACTCCATCCACCACGCCTGGCGCCAACGGCCCTCCGAGGCCGGGTGGCCGATACCCAGCGCGCCGTCGACCGTGGTCCACGTGGCCAGGCCGGTCAGCTTCTCGTGCACGGCCAGCACGGTGGCCGTACCGCCGGTGTACCAGTACGGCACGTCACGGGCGGCGATCAGCCCGATGATCTCGTACTGACGACGACGCTCCTCGAAGTCGTCCGTGACCAACGCCGCGGCCAGGGCCGCGGTGGCGTCCGGATGGGAGTAGTTGGAGAAGTTCAGCGGCGCCACCTGCCACGGCTCGGCGAAGGCGTTGCCCAGGGCCAGGGACGGATCGTCCTGGCTGGACCACCGCCAGCAGTGCACGCCGTGGTCGCCCTGGAAGCCGTTGGCGATGCCCAGGGCGATGTTGATGTGCGTCTGCTGGTCGGCGTGGCTGAGGTTGAACTCCACCAGGTCGCTGGCCGTCCAGAGCTGCTCCAGCACCGAGGCGAAGGCGATCAGCGTCGGATCCGGCGGGCAGGCGAAGTCGACCGTGATCTTCTCGCCCGCGGCCTTGCCGTCGGAGCGAGCCGGGTCGTCCACGTACTCCTGCAGCAGAGCCTTGCCGGCCTCGTAGTCGAAGCTCGGGTAGGCGTCGGCCACGGCCTGCGAGTACCAGGGGCTGTCCGCCGAGAAGAACTGGGTCGACGGGGTCGAGATGCCCTTGCCGCCCAGGGCCTCGATGGTGGCCTCCTGGTTGTTCATGAGCGTCAGGCCACGGCGGACCCGCACGTCGTCGTACGGCGGGACCAGCACGTTGAACATGCCGCCACCGGAGTTGTTGCCCTGGAACTCGAAGAGGGTGAGTCCCTCGGCGAGTCGGGCGTCCCGAACCGTCGCACCACGCAGGGACTGCATGGCCGTGATGGTCCCCGAGGTCACCGACGCCAGGCGGGTGGTCTCGTCGGGAATGGGTCGGAAGGCGACGCCGTCCAGGTAGGGCAGTTGGCGGCCCCACGGGTCGGTGCGCCAGTAGTCCGGGTTCCGGACCAGCGCCGTCTCGTTGTCGATGTCCCGGGACTCGATCATGAAGGCACCGGAACCGACCGGCGCCAGGCTGAAGGCGTCCGGGTCAGCCGCCGCGGCCGCCGGCTCGAAGACCATGCCCAGGTAGGCCCGCGACAGGAAACTCGGGAAGGCGGCGTTGGAGGCACTCAGGGTGTAGGCGACCTCCATGTCTCCCGTCGCCTCGACATTGGCCAGCTTCGACGCCCGGATGTGGCCGGCCGCCGCCGAACCCTCCTGCTGGAGCGCCCACATGTCCTCGATGGTCTGGGCGGTGAGGGCCACCCCGTTGTGGAACGTGATGCCGTCGCGCAGCGTCAGGGTCCACACGGTGAGGTCGTCGTTCGGCGTGATGCCGACCGCCGCGTTGCCCACGTAGCCGCCGGTGGCGTCCTGCTCCATCAGCGTGTCGAAGATGCTGAACATGATGTTGTAGCAGGGCGACGAGCAGGAGTCCTCCCACGGGCGCAGGCCCACGGCCTCGGCCTCCAGGCCCACGGTCACCGTGCCGCCGAAGCGGGGGATGACCGCCGACATGACGAGCTCGCCGGCGCCGACCGTCGATCCGGCCGGGGCGTACTCATAGACCACGTTGGCGTTCGAGGCGTCCAGGTCGGTGTGGTCGCCGTGTCCGATGACGGTGATCTTCTGCGACCCGCAGTCGCCGAAGCCGCCACAGGAGATCAGGCCGATGATGCCCGAGTAGTCGCTCACCGAGCCCAGGACCTCGCGCACCCCCGCCCGGTCGATGACCAACGTGCCGCCGTCGTCGTAGCTGGCCGCGGCGATGGCGTCCAGCATCAGCGCCGTGGCGTCATAGGCGTGCGCCCAGAACGGCACGGCAGCAGCCCCGCCCCTCTCTGCCTTGTCCG